>NZ_JBHXRV010000033.1:38345-104209 GCF_042716745.1 Streptomyces sp. NPDC058663 | reverse complement strand
GCGCGCTCCTCAGGAGCGCGCGGCGCACTGGCGGAGACCGCGATGATTCCGGCGCTGAGCGGGGCAGGAGCGGCCATGGCAGGCGGCGCGGCCGCAGCCGCCGCAGGACGCCGCCGGACCCCCGTCGTGTGGTCGGGGAAGTCCGCACCGGGCGACCCCGGCGCCGGCGGACTCCTGCAGGCCGTACGGAACACGACCGCCACCCGCACCGACGGCTTCGGCGGCCCCGACACGGACACCGACGGGCACGACACCGGCGCCACCCAGCTCATCCCCCGCCTCGGCGACTCCGACGCCCTCCCCGACGACACCATGCAGAACCCCGTCGTCGGCGGACCCCACGACGGCGGACCGCACACCCGCATGCTGCCCAGAATGCGGCAGGCCGAAGGCGCGTACGACACCTACGAGGACGACGAAGCACCCTACGAGGACGAGGACCCGCCGGAGCGCGGCACCCGCGGCGACGGACGCTCCCGCCACTCCTTCTACCCCGACCGCCGGATGAACCTCGGCGTGGTGCTCCTCCCGCTCCGCGTCTTCCTAGGCTTCATCTCCATCTACGCCGGCATGGGCAAGCTCTGCGACCCCGTCTTCTTCGACGGCGGCGAACGCGGCTCCATGGTCAAGTGGCTCAACTCACTGCACCCCTGGGCCCTCGCCGAACCGCTGCGGGACTTCGCACTCCAGCACCCCGTCGGCGCCGGACTCAGCGTCGCCTTCCTCCAGGTGATCGTCGGCGTGCTCACGGTCCTCGGACTGTGGCAGCGGGTCGCCGCCGTCATCGGAACCCTGCTCTCCGCCGCACTCCTGCTCACCGTCAGCTGGAAGAGCGTCCCCGCCTACGACGCACCGGACATCATCTACCTCGCCGCCTGGTCGCCGCTGATCATCGCGGGCGCCCCGGTGTACTCCCTGGACTCCCGGCTCGCCGGCGAGGCCTGGCGCACGCTCGGCCCGCGCAGCGAGGTGTCGGAACTGCGCCGCCGCGTACTGCGGCGCGGCTTCCTGATGGTGGCCCTGGTGGTCGGCCTGACCCTGCTGGTCGGCTCCACACTGGGCGGAGCGGTCCGGTCCGCCGAGGTCGTCGTACCCGGCCCCGAGGACGACCCGGTCAACCACCTGCCCGGCCGCCCGCTCCCGAAGGAGCCCGGCGCCAAGCGCACCACGGAGGGACCGCGCAAGCAGGCGCCCACGCCGACGGCCAGCCGCTCCGCGGTCCCGTCCACCCGGCCCAGCACCGCGGCCACCCCGCGCGCGACCGCCACCGCAGGCACGCCGGCGGGCCCCAGCGCACCCCGCGGCACCACAGGACGCACCCCCACCCGGCAGAGCGGCCCGGCCGCGACCACCGCGGGCCCGCCCGCCACCAGCACCGCAGGACCCACCTCCAGCGGCGGAAGCAGCGGCAACGGCAGCTCCACCACCGGCGGTTCCAGCACCGGCGGTTCCGGCGGCTCGGGCGGCTCCAGCTCGTCCGGCGGAACCAACGACAGGGGCACCACCTCCGGCGGCGACAAGGTGATCGGCGGCCTGCTCGGCTGACGGCCCCCGCCCGTCCGTACGCGGACCCGTAGCCGCCCTCGCGTACGCGGCCGTGCGCGAGGCACCCGACGTCCCCAGGCCCGTACTGACCTCCCCACGTCCCCAGGCCCGTACTGACCTCCCCTCAGACCCGTAACGAGCCCCTGCCGCCTCGCGCAGCCCCACTCAACGCTGCTGCGCGGCCAGCTCCTTCGCCGCCTCGGTGAGGTCCTTGGCGGTGTCGATGGCGCGCCAGTAGGCGCCCTGGGGGAGCGGGTAGCCAGCCAGGCTGCGGGAGCGGGCAAGGCGGGGGAAGGTGGTGCGCTCGTGGTCGCCGCGGTCCGGCAGGAGGGCGGTGAAGTCCGCCGAGAAGACGTACACGCCCGCGTTGATCAGGTACGGGGACGGCGGCGACTCGACGAAGTCGGTGATGTGACCGAACGCGTCGGTCTCGACGGCGCCCCACGGGATGCGGGGGCGGGCCAGGGCGAGCGTGGCGGTCGCGTCGCGCTCGGTGTGGAAGGCGGCCATCTCGCGCAGCGAGAACCGGGTCCAGATGTCGCCGTTGGTGGCGTACCAGGGCCGGTCCGGGTGCGGAAGGTGACGGGCGGCGTACTTGAGGCCGCCGCCGCGGCCCAACGGCTCCGTCTCGACCGCCGTCGTGACACGCAGGGGCAGTTCACCGGCGTGCTCGACGAGCCAGTCCTGGAGGACCCCGGCGAGGTGCCCGCAGGAGACGACGGCGTCAGTGACGCCCTCCGCCGCCAGCCAGGAAAGCTGATGGCCGATGATCGGAGTCCCGGTTCCGGGAATCTCGACCATCGGCTTGGGGCGGTCGTCGGTGTACGGACGCAGCCGCGAACCCTGGCCGCCAGCCAGGACGACGGCCTGCGTGGGTGTCGTGGGTGTCGTCGGTGTCTGCGAGTTCGATGCGGACGGTGCGGTCGATGCGGTCGATGCGGTGGGGGACGAGGGGGTCATACGGGGGACGATATGCGGCGCGCGCGGCGTCACATGTCCCGGACAGGGCCGTGGTCTTCGTGGTCTTCGCCGGATGCGTGACGGTGGGCGCGGTCAGCCGTGGTGCTGCGCGACACCGGACGCGAAGGACGTGTCACAGACGGGTCGCGAGTAGGACTGCGCCCGTGTGGGACCGTAGTGGGAGACCGCGGCACGGCCGAGGGCGCGGGCGATCGACATGCAGTGCTTGGCCAGCGAGGGGCGGCGCTCGACCTCCCGCTGGAGGTGCGTGAGGGTGGTGCCCGGGTCCTTTTCCTGAAGTTCCAGCAACAGGCGGTCGCGCAGAATATCCTGCGGGGCACGGGACTTGGCCTTGCTGGAGACGTTCTCCGAGGACGCGGTCAGGATCTGGGACTCGGGAGTACCGGCGACCCACGGGACGCGGGTGACGGCGAGGGTCCCGGAGAGGACCAGGACGACGGGCAGGACGAGGGCGAGAGTTCGGCCGATGCGGCGTGCTGTGTGAGTCACGCGAGTGAGCGTAGCGGCCGGTGACGATTTGGCGACATTCAGTCACCCTCACGGGGGATGGTTCGATCCTCCTTTTCGAATGCGGTGTTGACGCACAGAGATTGAAATGCCCGCTGTGCCGGGGTATTTGTCGACAGTGTGCAGGACAGGTGGGGTGCGCCGCACGGGTGCTGAGCGGTGTGTCGTACGCGGCGTCCGGGCGCGGCCGCCCGGCGCGGACGCGACGAGGGCCCCGCACCGAAGTGCGGGGCCCTCAGGGGTTTCAGGGAACGCGGGGCGGTTCCGGGGAACGGGTTTCCGAGAACCCCCGGCGGTTCCGGGGAACGCGCGGCAGCTTCAGGGAACGCGCGGCGGTTCCAGGGAACGCGCGGCGTCAGTCGCTGAGACGCTCGCCCGTCTTGGTGGAGAAGACGTGCAGCTCGCCCGGGCGCGGGACGACGTGCAGCTCGGTGCCCTTGTCCGGGACAGCGCGGCCGTTGACGCGGACGACCAGGTCCTTGTGCTCGCCGCCGACCTCGGCCGAGCCGTAGACGTAACCGTCGGCGCCGAGCTCCTCGACGACGTTCACGGAGACGGCGAGACCGGCCGGGGCGTCGGCGGTGTCCTTGGTCAGCGACTGCACGGCCTCACCGCCGTGCTCGACGATGTCGAAGTGCTCGGGGCGCACGCCCACGGTGACGGTGGTGTCGCCCTTGTCGGCGGCGGCGCTGAGCGCCTCGCGGCTGACCGGCACCACGCTGTTGCCGAACTTGACGCCGCCGTCGGTGATCGGGACCTCGACCAGGTTCATGGCCGGGGAGCCGATGAAGCCGGCGACGAAGAGGTTGTTGGGGCGGTCGTACATGTTGCGCGGCGAGTCGACCTGCTGGAGCAGACCGTCCTTGAGGACCGCCACGCGGTCGCCCATGGTCATGGCCTCGACCTGGTCGTGGGTGACGTACACGGTCGTGATGCCCAGACGGCGCTGGAGCGAGGCGATCTGCGTACGGGTCGACACGCGGAGCTTGGCGTCGAGGTTCGACAGCGGCTCGTCCATGAGGAAGACCTGCGGCTCACGCACGATGGCACGGCCCATCGCGACACGCTGGCGCTGACCACCGGAGAGCGCCTTGGGCTTGCGGTCGAGGTACTCGGAGAGGTCGAGGATCTTCGCGGCCTCCTCGACCTTCTTGCGGATCTCGGCCTTGTTCACGCCCGCGATCTTGAGCGCGAAGCCCATGTTGTCCGCGACGGACATGTGCGGGTAGAGCGCGTAGTTCTGGAACACCATGGCGATGTCCCGGTCCTTCGGCGGCAGGTGCGTGACGTCGCGGTCACCGATGCGGATCGCGCCGCCGTTGACGTCCTCAAGACCCGCGAGCATGCGCAGGGAGGTCGACTTGCCGCAGCCGGACGGACCGACGAGGACGAGGAACTCGCCGTCCTCGATCGCGATCTCCAGCTGATCGACGGCGGGCTTGGTGGAGCCCGGGTAGATCCGGGTCGCCTTGTCGAACGTGACAGTAGCCATGGTGATGCGTCTCCTTCACCGGCAGGAACGTGCCGGACGATCCGAGTAGAGGAGTGAAGTGGTCTGGTCCAATGAGTGGACCGGAAGTGACGCTACCTGGGCGGGTGGGATCTGTCAGTAGTCCTGGCCCGTGAAATCCGCTGTCCACGAGCGTGGGCAGTCCGGTTAGACTGCTCGCACAAGCCTCCTTAGCTCAGCTGGCCAGAGCAACGCACTTGTAATGCGTAGGTCATCGGTTCGAATCCGATAGGGGGCTCCATCAGGGAAAATGCCCCGCGTCCTCGCGACGCGGGGCATTTTCTTGTGCAAAGAGCTGGTGGTGCCGTGGGGGTGCTCAGCGGCCCGCGATGCGGTTGGCGAGGGTGGCGATGGGGTGGGTGGTGGCGGTGTGGGTGGTCAGTTCGCGGCGGTCGGCTTCGCGGTAGGCGGCGTACATGGCGTGGACACCGAGCCAGCGGAAGGGTTCGGGTTCCCATTTGCGGACCTTGTGGTGGACCCAGGGGAGGGTGGTGAGGGCGGTTTCGGTGCCCTGGCCGGAGTCCTGGAGGAGGAGGTCGCGCAGGGTGCGGGCGGCGAGGTTGGTGGTGGTGACGCCTGAGCCGACGTAGCCGCCTGCCCAGCCGAGGCCGGTGGTGCGGTCGAGGGTGACGGTGGCGCACCAGTCGCGGGGGACGCCGAGTACGCCTGACCAGGCGTGGGCGATGCCCGTGGCCGAGAGGGTGGGGAAGAAGCGGGTGAGAAGGGAGCGGAGGGCTTCGACCGTGGCGGGCTGGGTGCGGCCGTCGTTGTCCGTGCGGGAGCCGAAGCGGTAGGGGACGCCGCGGCCGCCGATGGCGATGCGGTGGTCGGCGGTGCGCTGGGCGTACATGTAGGCGTGTGCCATGTCGCCGAGGTTTTCGCGGCCGTCCCAGCCGATGGTCTCCCAGAGTGCCGGGGGGAGGGGGTCGGTGACGATCATGGAGCTGTTCATGGGGAGCCAGGTGCGCTTCTGGCCCTTGAGGTTCGCGGTGAAGCCCTCGGTGCAGCGCAGGATGTACGGGGCGTGGACCGTGCCGTACGGGGTGCGGGCGTGCCGGGGTTCGATGGCGGTGACGGGGGTCGACTCGTGGATCGTGACGCCCAGGGCCTCGACGGTCGCGGCCAGGCCCTTGACCAGTTTGGCGGGGTGCAGGCGGGCGCCGTGCGGGGTCCAGGTCGAGCCGACGGCTCCGGCGATCTTGATGCGCGCGGCGGTGTCGCGGGCGCCGAGGAGGAGGCGGTCCTTCTCGCCGAAGGCCAGTTCGGTGTCGTGGAAGGTGCGCAGACGGCTGAACTGGGCCGGTGTGCAGGCGACTTCGAGTACGCCGCCGTGGTGGATGTCCGCGTCGATGCCTTCGGCCGCGGCGGTGTCGATGACCTCGGTGACCGTGTCGTTCATAGCCTGTTGGAGTCGGGCGGCGGCTTCGTGGCCGTGGAGTGCGGCGTAGCGGTCGCGGCCGGCGATGCCGTTGTAGAGCCAGCCGCCGTTGCGCCCGGAGGCTCCGTAGCCGCAGAACTTCGCTTCCAGCACGGTGATGTTCAGCGAGGGTGCGGCCTTCTTGAGGTAGTACGCGGTCCAGAGGCCGGTGTACCCGCCGCCGACGATGCAGACATCCGCGGTGGCGTCGCCGGGCAGGAGTTCGCGGGGCGCGGGTATGCCGTCGTCGGCGTACCAGAAGGAGACTCCTCCGTTGGTGGCCGGGGTGCTGCCTGTGCTGCTCATGCTGGCCTTCGTCCTGTTCGGCGGCGCGCGGGCGGGTCGCGGCGCGGGTGCGGGCGGGCGTGTGAGGGTCCTGGTGTCGGTACGGGTACGGGTGTGGGCGCGGGCGTCGTGGCTGCTCAGGGGTGGTGGCGGGGAGGCTAGTGGGCGGGCGAGCGGGCGGCAATGGGCGGTCCGGTGGGTGTTCGGGGTGTGGGGCTCGACGGAGTGTCGGGGGTGGGGTGAGGGCTTCGGCGGGTGTGCGGGGGTCTCAGTGGGGGAAATGGGGTGTGGCAGGCCGTGCTGGAAACGTAGGGCGGTCGCGCCGGGAAAACGTAGGGTCGGGCGGGTGAGTGATATCGAGGTGCCGGCGGCGCTGGCCGCCACGCAGATCCGGTACGAGGGCGAGGCGGGGCGGGCGTTCATCGCCGCGCTGCCCGGGTTGGCCGCGGAGATGCTGGGGCGGTGGGGGCTGACCGTGGACGGGCCTTCGATGCATGGGATGGCGGCGCTCGTGCTGCCCGTACGCCGTCCGGACGGCACCCCGGCAGCCCTCAAGTTGCAGGCGCTCAACGAGGAGAGCGCCGGTGAGGCCGAGGCGTTGCGGGCGTGGGCGGGCCTCGGGGCCGTACACGTACTGGACTACGCGCCGGAGAACGGGTCGCTGCTGTTGGAGCGCCTGGATTCCGGGCGGTCGCTCGACGACGAGCCGGACGTACGGCAGGGCGTGCTGACCATCGCGGGGCTGCTCGCGCGCTTCACGGCCGTGCCGGCGCCCGCCGGTATGCGGCGGCTCGCGGACATCGCGGCGGAGATGGTCGCGCGGGCGCCGGACGCCCTGCTCGCCGTCGCCGATCCGGCGGACCGGCGGCTGGTGGCGGACTGCGCCGCGGCGGTGCGGGAGGTGTGCGGGGAGCCGGGTGGGGCGTTGCTCCACTGGGACCTGCACTTCGAGAACGTGCTGGCGGGGAGGGGTGGTTGGGTGGCCATCGACCCCAAGCCGCTGGCCGGTGACCCCGGGTTCGACCTGTGGCCTGCCCTCAACAACCGTTTCGACCCGGCGGACGTCCAGTGGCGTTTCGATGCGATGACCGAGGCGATGGGGCTCGACCGGGAGCGGGCGAGGGCGTGGACCCTGGGCCGGGTTCTGCAGAACGCGCTGTGGGCGTTGGCGGACGGGGACGCGCTGGACGAGGACGACCTGGTGGTGGCGCGGCTGCTGAGGTGAGGGGCGGGGTGGCCGGGTGGCGCGGGCTCGGTGATCGGCGCGGAGTGGGGCGCGTGGTGGTGGTCCCCGGCGGATAGCCTGCGGCCATGATTCGACGTGCGACCGTGGACGACCTGCCCGAGATCCTGGCCATGATTCGGGAGTTGGCCGAGTACGAGAAGGCTCTGGACGAGGTGCGCGCCACCGAGGACCAGTTGCGGGAGGCCCTTTTTGGCCCGAACCCCGCCGCGTACGCGCACATCGCCGAGGGTCCGGGTGGTGAGGTGGTCGGCTATTCGGTGTGGTTCCTCAGCTTCTCGACCTGGCGCGGGGTGCACGGGATCTACCTGGAGGACTTGTACGTACGCCGGTCCGCGCGTGGTGGTGGGTACGGCAAGGCGTTGCTGACCGAGCTCGCCCGTATCTGTGTGCGGCGTGGGTACCAGCGGCTGGAGTGGTCGGTGCTCAAGTGGAACCGGCCGTCCATCGACTTCTACGAGGCGTTGGGTGCGCGTCCGCAGGACGAGTGGGACGTGTACCGGCTGACCGACAACGCGTTGGAGCGGTTGGGTGGTTGAGGGTTCGAGCGGGGCGGCGGTCTTGGCCTAGGGGCCCGCGGTGGCCGCCTCCAGCAGCGTGAGGGCGGCCGCGCGGGCGTGCCGTGCCGGGTCGGGGGTGCCGGTGATTCCGGCGGTGGCCATCGCGCCGTTCGCCAGTACGGCGAGCTGGGCCGAGAGCGCCGGGGCGGCGGCGGGTGGTACGTCCGTGGCGGCGACGAGTGAGGCGATCCGTGCCTGGAAGGCGGCCTTGTGGTCGCGGGCGACCTCGGCGACGTCCGGGGATACGCCGCCCATCTCGCCGAACGTGTTGATGAACACGCATCCCCGGAAGTCGGGTTGGGCGAACCATGCGTCGAGGAAGTCGAAGACGGCGAGGAGCCGGTCGCGCGGTGCGTGGTGGGCGGCGATGTGGTGTTCCAGGCCTGCGGCCACGGCTGCGCTGCGGCGGCGCAGCACCGCTTCCAGGAGGTCGTCCTTGGAGGGGTGGAGGCGGTAGAGGCGCTTGAGCGAGAGGCCGGAGGCGGAGCGCAGGGCGTCCATGCCGACTGCTTGGACGCCGCGTTCGTTGAACAGTGCCTCCGCCGCGTCGAGCAGTGTGCTCTCTGCTGTTGCGTCGTCCATGGGGCCCGCCCTCCTTCGCCCTTGGCGTGGCTGCTTTCCCGTATCCCCTTGTGGGGAGAACCATCGTTCTCGTACTCTACTCGACATCGGGAGAACGATCGTTCTCCCGATGTCGCGCACATCTGCCCGGGGGTACCCATGTCTGTTTTCGATGTCCGTCACCGCGTCGTCGAGGTCGACGGCCACGAGGTCTTCTACCGCGAGGCCGGTGATCCGTCCCGGCCCGCGCTCGTGCTGCTGCACGGCTTCCCGTCCAGCTCGCACATGTTCCGGGGGCTCCTCGCGGAACTCGCCGACGAGTTCTGGCTGATCGCCCCCGACCACCTCGGCTTCGGGCGCTCCGCAGCCCCGTCCGTCGCCGAATTCCCGTACAGCTTCGAGAAGTTGACCGAGGTGACGGAACGGCTGCTGGAGCGTGTGGGGGTGCGCCGCTTCGCGTTGTACGTGCATGACTACGGCGCGCCGATCGGACTGCGGATCGCCGCCCGCGGCCCCGAGCGGATCGCCGGGTTGATCACCCAGAGCGGCAACGCCTACACCGAGGGCTTCACCCCCTTCTGGGAGGTCCTGTTCGCGCACGCCAAGGACCGCCCGGCGCACGAGGCGGCCGTACGGGAGCTGCTGACGGCCGACGCCACCCGCTGGCAGTACGAGCACGGCGTGCCCGCCGACCGCCTCGACCGGATCGCGCCGGACGCCTGGCGCCTCGACCAGGCCGGGCTGGACCGTCCAGGCAACCAGGAGATCCAGCTCCAGCTCTTCTGGGACTACCAGTTCAACCTGGAGGCCTACCCCCGATTCCAGGAGTACTTCCGTACCCATCGCCCGCCCACCCTCGCCGTTTGGGGCAGGAACGACGAGATCTTCGGGCCGGACGGCGCGCGGGCCTTCGCGCGCGATCTGCCGGAGGCCGGGATCGAGCTGCTCGACGCCGGGCACTTCGCGCTGGAGACGCACGGACCTGAAATCGCCGCCCTGGTACGGGAGTTCCTGCGAACGAAGGCAGCCTGGTGAGCGGTGGTCCGGTGGCGGCACGGGCGCAGTGGACGGGGTCGCTGACCACCGGTGGTGTGGCCCTGTTCTCGGTGCTGGTGCTCGCGGTGACGCAGGGGGCGGCCGGTCTCCAGGTGTTCGCCATCCCCTTCATCGCGACGGCCGCCGTGCTCGCGCTCGCCCCGGCCGCGCCCCTGGCCAGGCCCCGGGCGGTGCTCCTCGCCTACCCGGCCGCGGTGGCGGTGTCCTTGCCGGTCACGGCGCTGCTGGGCCCCTCGACGTACACGGCGGCGCTGGCCGTCGGGCTGAGCGTGCTGGTGATGGCGCTGCTGCGGGCGCCTCATGTGCCGGCGGTTCCGGCGGCGGCCGCGATCGGCCTCCAGGACCCCGGGGCGGTCTATCTGCTCGATCCGTTGCTGCCGGGGCTGGTGCTGGTCCTGGGGTGCGCGCTGCTCGCCGGGTGGTTGCTGCCCGCGTACGGGTACCGCTGGTCGGCGGCGGGTTGATCACAGGCGGTGGGTTGATCACGGGGGGCCACAGGGGGCGTGCGGGACCGGTCGTGGGCTGGCTGACCGTGGAGTGCGGACGGCGCCGCTTGGTCGCGGAGGGCGGTCGGCGCCGCTCGTCGGCCCGCCGGTCGGTCGGTCACGGCATGAGGACGACCTTGCCGACGGTGGCCCGGGTCTCCAGGTCGTGGTGGGCCCTGGCGGCTTCCGCGAGGGGGTAGCGCTGGACGGCGGGGCGCAGTTCGCCGGCGGCGGCCAGGGCCAGGGAGCGTGTTTCCAGGGTGCGGAGCGGGTCGGGGGTGCCGACCTTCTCCAGCATGGGCGGGCCGAGGACCGACAGGGAGGTGATGCCGCGTTCGGCGAGTTCGGACTCCGTGTAGGTGAGGGGGGCGCCGTCGAGGATGCCGGTGCCGGACCAGCCGAAGACCAGGTGGACGCCGCCAGGGGCGAGGAGGTCGACCGTGGCGCGGCCGGTGTCCCCGCCGACCGAGTCGAAGACGGTCGTGGCACCGCCGAGGCCCCGTGCGGCGAGGAAGTCCGTCACGGCGGCGGGCCAGTCGGGGCGCGTGTAGTCGACGGCGAGGTCGGCGCCGTTCGCCGCCACGCGGGCCGTCTTGGCGGGGCCGCCGGCCAGGCCGATGACGGTGCCGCCCGCGTTCTTCACGTACTGGACGAGGAGGGTGCCGATGCCGCCCGCGGCGGCCGGGACGACGGCGACCGTACCGGCCGAGACGTCCGCGAACTGGAGGATACCGAGGGCGGTGCGGCCGGTGCCGATCATGGCGATGGCCTCGGCCTCGTCGAGGGTGGCGGGTACGGGGTGCAGCTTGGCGGCGTCGGTGACGGCGAGTTCGGCGTAACCGCCGGGGTTCATGCCGAGGTGGGCGACGACACGGGCGCCCAGCCAGGCCGGGTCCGTGCCCTCGCCGAGTGCGTTCACGGTGCCGGCGACCTCGCGGCCGGGGACGGTGGGGAGGGCGGCGGGGGCCGGGAAGGGCCCCGCCATCCCCTGACGCAGGGCGGTGTCCAGGAGGTGCACGCCGGATGCGGCGACGGCTATCCGGACCTGCCCCGGACCGGGGACCGGGTCCTCGGTCTTCTCGTACGTGAGGTTCTCGGCCGGTCCGAAGGCGTGGAGGCGGATCGCGTGCATGGTCGGCTCCCGTGGTGGCGTGCTGGAGGTGCGGTACGGGAGTCACTCTGCGACCTCAAGTCCACTTGAGGTCAAGGAGTCCGGGCGTCACCGGGCGTCACCTGGCGCGACCGCCCGACCGCGCGACCGCGCGACCGCCCGACCGCGCGACCGCGCGACCGCGCGACCGCCCGACCGCCCGACCGCCCGACCGCCCGATCGGCCGCTTTGAGGCGGCGCAGGCGGGCGTTGCGCAGGGCGAGGGAGGTGGCTTCCAGGGCGCTGTTGAGGGAGACCTCGGCGAGCAGGCCGGGGGCGGCCACCTGGTCGCCCGCCAGGTGGATGCCGTTGCCCCGGTCGATGGCCGGGCGGTCGCGCCAGGTGGTTCCCGGCAGGTCGAGGGCCCCGGTACGGCCGGTGGCCAGGGCTTCGGAGCGGTGGGTGACGCGCTCGCGCCAGCCGGGGAAACCGAGGTCCAGGAGGCGTTCGGCGCGGGCGATGCCAACCGGCCTGGACTCGTTCGGGGCGAGCGGGAGTTGGGCCTGTACGAGCTGTTCACCCGCCGGGGCGAGGGTCGGGTCCTGGGCGGTAAAACGTTCTATCCAGCCCGGGGCGTCGAGGTCGGACACGATGAACGCGTCGCCGCGCCGGGTGCGCAGACCGAGGTCGAGGAGGGCGGTGCGGCCGCTCTCCCAGGCGAGCGAGTCGTCACCGAGGAGGTGGCGGGCGGCGGCCAGGGAGGTTGCCACGATCACCGGGCCGCGGGCGGCGGCGTCGGCGAGGTCGGAGCCGGTGAAGCGTGCGTCGGTCTCGATCCGCACACCGAGGGACCGGGCGTGCGTGGCGAGCCTGTCCACCACCGAACCCCAGCCGCCGAGCGGGTACTTGGCCTCGGGCGGCATGGCGAGCACCCGGTGCAGACGTTCCTGTACGAAGCGGGCGGAGAGGGCGCCGGGGTCGTGGTGGAAGACGGCGACGCCGATGGAGTGGGCGGCGTGGCGCGCCTGGCGTTCACCGATCAGGGACGCGGCCCAGGTGTGGAAGTCGGAGTCGACGGGCGCGTCCCCGGCCTGCTTGCGGCCGAGCCGGATGACCGGGAGCGGAGGCATGCGGCGCAGGACCCCGTCGCGGTGGAAACGGGTCAGGGCGGCGGCGCGGAGCGGGACGCGGGCGGCCGGCCCGACGAGGTCGCGCTGCTGGAGCCAGGTCCAGAGGGGGCCGCGGGAGTAGAGGGCGTGCGGGCCCTCGTTGGTCCGGTACGGGCCGGGGGCGGTGCGGGCGCGGCCGCCGAGGGTGTGGTGGGCCTCGTGGAGGTGGACGGGGGTGCCGGACTCGGCGGCGGTGACAGCGGAGACGAGACCGGCCAGGCCGCCGCCGATGACGGTGAGGGGGGTGGTGCGGGAGGTGTGCATGGTGGGTGCCTCCGGGCGGGTGGGGTGTGCGGCCTCTTGCTTGTTGCCGGCTGTCGGTTGCCTCTCGGGAGTGGGACGGGGGAAGTGGCCGGGGATGTGACATCGGGGGCTCACGGGGGTCTACCGGGAGGGCTCCCGAGGGCCCCCGGGGCTCAGGGGGAGGGGCCGGGGAGGCCGGTCCGGCGGCGTTGTCAGTGGGGTGGGGGAGCATGGGGCGCATGGCACGCGATGCGAAGAAGAACCGGGTTCCCGCCGTACGACGCCCGGAGGTGCGGCTGCCCGAGCTGGTGCCCTTCGCGGAGGGGCAGCTGGAGTCGGAGGGGGACTACGACGGGCTGGAGTTCCGGGACTGCGACCTGGGCGGGCAGGAGGGGCGTGGGGCACGCTTCATGGACTGCGGGCTGTACGGGGTGGTGCTGGACGAGACGCGGCTGGGCCGGGCGCGGGTGCTGGACTGCGTGCTGGAGCAGGTGCGCGGGGTGGGGACACACCTCGCGGAGGCGTCGCTGCGGGATGTCGAGATCGTCGACGCCCGGCTTGGCGGGACGCAGCTGCACGGGGCGGTGCTGGAGCGGGTGGTGGTGCGGGGCGGGAAGATCGACTACCTGAATCTCCGGAAGTCGAAGCTGAAGGACGTCGTCTTCGAGGGGTGCGTGCTCGTCGAGCCGGACTTCGGCGACGCGAAGCTGGAGCGGGTGGAGTTCCGGGACTGTGTGCTCAGGGGCGCGGACTTCAGCGGCGTGACCATGCGCGACGTCGACCTGCGGACGGTGGCGGAGCTGGGGATCACGCGGGGGGTGGACCGGTTGCGGGGGGCGGTGATCAGCCCCGTGCAGCTGATGGAGCTGGCGGGGGTTTTCGCGGCGGAGCTGGGGGTGCGGGTGGAGGGGTAGGGGTGGGTCCGGCCCTTCCCGGGGAGGCCCGGCCCTTCCCGGGGCCCGGGGAGGGGCTGGCCCCCCGGGCCAGGGGTTTCGAACGTGCCGGTTCGGGTGCGCCTGCGGCGGGCTTTGCCCCTCCCCGCCCCTTTCCACTGGGTCCATGTGCGGCTGACGCCGCGTGGCGCCGGCCGAGGGGCTGGAATGTGCCTGCGGGTGCGTGGGTGGTTGCTCGCGCAGTTCCCCGCGCCCCTGAAGGGGCGGGGTGAGTGGGTCCGTTCAGGAGTCCAGACGGGGGTACTTGCTCAGCAGGGTCCAGATCACTGGGTTGTCGTCCAGGCCGTCGTGCATGTCGGTCAGGTCCGCGATCAGGTCGTGGAGGAAGTCGCGTGCCTCCCGGCGGAGCAGCCGGTGGCCGAAGGTCAGCGGAGCCTCCTCGGCCGGCATCCAGTCCGCCTCGACGTCGACCCACCCGAAGCGCCGCTCGAAGAGCATTCGGTCGGTGGACTCGGTGAAGTCGATCTCGGCGTACTGCCGGAGCGCCGAGCGGTTGCCGCGCGGATCCTGGTCCAGCTGCTCCACGATGTCGCACAGGGCCCACGCGAAGTCCAGCACCGGAACCCATCCCCAGGCCGTGGACACCTCCCGGTCCGCCTTGGTGTCCGCGAGGTACACGTCACCGCAGAAGAGGTCGTGGCGCAGCGACCGTACGTCCGCGCGGCGGTAGTCCGTCTGCGGGGGGTCGGGGAAGCGGCGGGAGAGGGAGTAACCGATGTCGAGCACGTCCCTGATGGTCGCACGGGAGGCGGCGGGCCGGAGAAACGTATCCGCGCACACGTTCGGGTGAAGGTGTGCGGGTTCCCGGGCGGTAGCCCGGCCTACGCTGGGAGTGTCGCGCTGCGCGAAGGAGGTCCGCCATGGCACTGCCCGTACCCGAGTGGGATGCGTTCGAGTTCGAGGACGAGCCCGACGAGTTCCAGGACAAGAACCCGGCCATGTCGGTCGAGGAAGCCTTCGACACGTTCAGCGCCGTCGCCCCGAGGGGCTGGCGCGTGGAGATGATCGAAGGGAACATCCACGTGACGCCTCCCGCCAATGGGGAGCACGAAGAGATGGTGTCCGGAGTCGCGGAGCAAGTGATTCTGCGGCGCGAAGGCCGTGCGCTGCGCCCGTACACCGGCATCGGCCTCAACATCCCCGGGGCCTCCAGGACCGGCAAAGTCGTCCCCGACCTCGTGATCGCCCCCAAGGGCAGCTTCGACGACGAGCTGGAGTTCCACGACCCCTCCCCAGTTCTCGTGGTCGCCGAAGTCACCTCCTCCTCCACCGCCGGCAACGACCGGGTGAAGAAGCTCCGCGGTTACGCCCGTGCCGGGATCCCGGTGTACCTGCTCGTCGACCGTGAGGCGGGCAAGGCCGTGCTGTGCACCAAGCCCGCCGGGGACGACTACGTCAAGAAGGTTCCGTACGCCATGCCGGGCAAGGTTCCGCTGCCCGAGCCGCTCGGCTTTGACCTCGACACGAGCGAGTTCTGAAGCGAGTTCCGAAGCGAGCTCCGAACGAGCTCCAGCGACCCGGCCGGCCCGTCACGGCAGCAGCCGCTGCTCCTTCGCCACCGCCACCGCGCCCGCCCTCGTGTCCACCCCGAGTTTGGCGTAGATGCGCCCCAGGTGGGTCTTGACCGTCGCCTCGCTGATGAAGAGCGCGCGGGCGATCTCGCGGTTGCCCAGGCCGTGGGCGAGCTGGGCGAGGATGTCGGACTCGCGGTCGGTGAGGGTGGGGCGTCCGGTGCCCCGCATCTGTGCCATCACCCGGCTGGCGACCGGCGGGGAGAGAGTGGTGCGGCCCTGCGCCGCGGAACGGATGGCGGCGAAGAGCTCCTCGGGGCGTTCGGCCTTCAGCAGGTAGCCGGTCGCGCCCGCGGCGATGGCGCGGGTGATGTCGGCGTCCGTGTCGTACGTGGTGAGCACGAGGACGTGCGGACCGGTGCCGGCGATCCGGCGGGTGGCCTCCACGCCGTCGATTCCGGCTCCCAGCTGGAGGTCCATCAGTACGACGTCGGGGGCCAGCTTGGCGGCCATCGCGACCGCCTCCTCCCCGTTGCCCGCCTCGCCCACCACCTCGATGTCCGGTTCGCTGCTGAGGAGGGCGAGCAGCCCGGCCCGTACGACCACGTGGTCGTCGCAGAGCAGCACGCGTACGGGGGTGGCGGTCGTCATGACAGGGGCTCCAGGGGGATCGCGGCGGACAGGACGGTGCCTTCGCCGGGGGCGGACTCGACGGCCAGGGTGCCGCCCAGCTGCTGGACGCGGGCGCGGATCGCGGGCAGACCATGTCCGCGTACGCCCGTGGGCCCCCGCAGCGCTCCGGTGTCGAAGCCGTGGCCGTCGTCCGCGATGTCGAGGACCACCTGGTCGTCCAGGTAGGTCAGGGTGAGTGCGGCGGTGGTGGCGTGCGCGTGCTCCGTCACGTTCGCGAGGGCGCCCTGGGCGATCCGCAGCAGCGCCGACTGGACGCGGTCGGGGAGCGGGGTGGCGGGTGCGGTGCCGTCGAGCTGGAAGCGGGCGTTCTCCCTGGCCGCGACGGCACGCAGTGCCTCCTCCAGGCCGCCGCCCCTCGCTCCCGCGTCGGCCAGGTCCGCCGGGGCCAGGTCGTGGACGAACCGGCGGGCCTCGGCCAGGTTGCGTTCCGCGATGGAGGTGGCGGTACGGACGTGCTGCCGGGCGGTCGACGGGGCCGCGTCCCACGTGCGGTCGGCGGCCTGGAGCAGCATCTGCTGGCTGGACAGCCCCTGCGCGAGGGTGTCGTGGATCTCCATGGAGAGCCGCTGGCGTTCGGCGAGGGTGCCCTCGCGGCGCTCGGTGGCGGCGAGTTCGCGGCGGGTGCGGATGAGGTCGTCGATGAGGGCGCGCTGGCGGGCGGTCTGCCGCTGCATGTACACGAACATCCCGGCCGCGATGGCCGCCACGGCGGGCGGTGCCAGCACCAGATTCGGGTCGAACCCGCCCTGCCCGAGCTGGAGTTGGGCCACCACGACGAACACGGTGAGGACGGCGACCAGGGCGAGCGCGGTACGGGCGGGAAGGGTGCGCAGCCCCGTGTAGAAGAGCGGGACGGCACACCAGGCGAAGCTGGGTGCCAGGACCACGAGGACCATCCAGACGGCGACGACGGCACCGAGGAGGAGGTGACGGGAGTGGCGGGGGGTGCGGTGCGGGGTGGGGGAGGGGTGCTGGGTGGGGGTGCCGGGGCCGGTGCTGCTGCGGGTGCCGGTGCGGCGGGGGCGTCGGGCGGGGCCGTCTCCCGTCCCGGCGCTCGCGCTCCTCGTTCTGTCCGGCCCGAGGACGTACAGCAGTACGTGCAGTACGGCGAGGGTGATGCTGAGCCCGATGATCCACGGGGTGCGGGCCTCGCCGGGGTGCCGGAGCAGGAAGCGGACCAGCGATGCGCCGAGCAGCAGGAAGAACGCCGCATGCATGACGAGGGCGAGCCAGCGGGCGTCGGGGTCCGGGTCGGCGGGAGGCCTGTCGGGACTGGGGGCGGGGCGACCTGGGGCGGCCGGACCCGGGCCGCCGGGACTGGTGGCGGGGCCGCCGGGACCTCGACTGCCGGGACTGGCGGGACTGGCGGCGGGACCGCCGGGGGCGGCGGGGCCCGGGCCGCCCGGAGGCCCGCCGGGGCGGGCGGATGGCGTCGGCTGTGGCTCGTCGCCCTGCCCGTTCCAGGGGATGCCGTCGTCCTGCCGCACCGTGTGCTCCTCGCCGTGTTCCGGCCTGGGGGTTCCGGCCGTGTTCCGGCCTGGTGTTGCGGCTGTCTTCCGACCGGGTGCTCCGGCCTCGGACCGCCTCGTGTCCCGGCCTCGTACATACCGGCTCCGAACAGCACGTACACCACCATCCTGACCCACCGGGACCACCCCCGCATCAACCGATCGGCTGACCCCGGTGTCCGCCGGCCGGGCCGTCGGGAGGAGCCGGTGCACCGACCGTACGCAGGGGTGCGCGGACCCAGGATTGGAAGCAGACGGAGAGCGGCTCCCCCGCCGCTCCCCGGCCCCTTCTCTTCCGTATCCCGTATCGCAGCCTTGGAGCACCCCATGAAGAAGCTCGCCCTCCGCACCCGCGTCCTCACCGGTGCCGCCGCCGTCGCCGTCCTCGGCGCAGGCACCTTCGGCGCCGTGTCCGCCAACGCCACCGCGCCGGCCGCCGAGTCCGCCGCCGCCGTCAAGGCCGACACCTCGAACCGCAACCTCCAGCAGTCCACGCACCTCACCGTCGCCGCCGCGACCAAGGCCGCCGAGGCCGCGCTCGACGCCGCGAAGAAGGAGAACCAGCGCGTCTCCGTCGCCGTTGTCGACCGCAACGGCAACACCCTCGTCACCCTGCGCGGCGACGGCGCCGGCCCGCAGTCGCCCGAGTCCGCCGTGAAGAAGGGCTACACCGCCGTCTCCTGGAACGCCCCCACCTCCGAGCTGGTCAAGCGCCTCGCCCAGGCCCCGAACCTGAAGGACATCCCCGGCACCCTCTTCCTCGGCGGCGGCGCCCCGGTCCAGGCCAAGGGCGCCCCGATCGCGGGCATCGGTGTCGCGGGTGCGCCCAGCGGCGACCTGGACGAGAAGTTCGCGCAGGCGGGCGTCGCGGCGCTGGGCAAGTAATCGCGGCACTGGGCGCGCGGCAGCCCGGGCCGCGGTCCGGGCCGCCTTCCCGACCGCGAACCCGGCAGCCGCCCAGGTCGGGGTCCCGGCCACCGCCCAGGTCTCGGTCCGGACCGCATTCCGGGCCGCGATCCCGGCCGCCGCCCGGGTCACGATCCCGGCCGCACCCCAGGCCGTGGTCCGGGCCGCAGTCCCGACCGCGAAACCGGCCGCCGTCCGGGTCTCGGTCCGGACCGCATCCCAGGCCGAGATCCCGGCCGCCGCCCAGATCGGGGCCCCGGCCGCAGCCCAGCCCGTGGCGGGCGCACCCCAGGTCGCGGTCCCGGGCGCACCCCAGGCCGTGGCTCGGGCACTGTGCGGGTCGTGATTCGGGTCGCAGCCCATGCCCCCAGCCCCGCTTCGGCCCAGTCCGCCGAGTCCGCCGCCGCCCCGGCCGTACGTACAGGCACCCAGCCAGGAAGGTCTCCGCATGAACGTCATGAACGTCCCGAGCGCCATGTACGTCGTCGACGTCCTCCGCAGAGCCACCGGCCGGGGCAGGGATACGCGTGCGAGTGCGGGGGTGGGCCGCGCCCCCGTGAAGCCGAGGCGGTCCGGTCGCGCCCTCGCGGCGCTCTCCCTCTCCCTCCTCACCACTCTCACCGCCTGCGCGGGAGCCGCCGAGAGCACCCCCGACCGCCCCCGCACCGCCACTGTCACTCCATCCGCCTCCACCACCACCCCCACTCCCTCCGGCACTCTCCTCGTTGCCGACTTCGACGCGGACACCGTGACGTTCGTCGACCCGGCGAAGGGTCCCGTCGACTCGGTCCGTGTCGGCACCGCCCCGTACGGGCTGGCCGTCGGAGCGGACGGGCGGGCGTGGGTGGCGACGGCCGAGGGGGTTGCGGTGGTGGACACCCGTACCCGCGAGAGCCTCGGCCGGATCGCGTACGCGACGAAGGCGGACGGGCCCGCCACCCTGGGCGAGTACCGCGCGGGCGGCATGGGCATCGCGCTCTCGCCCGACGGCACCCGGGTGTATGTGGGCGTCAACGTTCCTGACGGAAAAGGCGTGTTGGAGGTCATCGACACCACCACCCGACAGGTCGTCGACACCGTGGGGGTCGGCCGCCGCCCCTTCGACGTGGACGTTTCGGCCGACGGCCGTGAGGTGTACGCCACCGGCCACGACTCGTACGACGTGACGGCCGTCGCCGCCGACACCCTGCGCGCCCGCCGCCTCGAAGTCGCTCCGTACGGTACCGAGGGCGGTCTTGGCTCCTGGCTCAAACCGCACTACGCGGCGGTACGGCCGTCCGACGGCAAGCTGCTGCTCCCGTTCGAGGGCGAGCGGCTGGCCGTGCTCGACCCGCGCACCGGCCGGGTCACGGTCGAGCCGATGACCGCCAACACCCACCAGCACGGCACCACGATCACCCCGGACGGCACCCTGCTGGTCGTCGGTACGGGTCCGATCGGCGGTGACGACGAAGACGCGTCGCTGACGGTCCGCGCCCCGGACGGCTCGGAGCGGGTCATCCCGCTCGACGGCCCGCACGAGGACGTCGCCGTCTCGCGCGACGGCCGCACGGCGTACGTCACGGGTGGCTTCACCCGTGAGGGCTCCTGGGACGGCATCACCGCGGTGGAACTCTCCACCGGCACCCCCCGAAAGATCCCCGCCGGCACCCGCCCCCTGGGCATCGCCATCCTCTGACCCCGAGCCCACCCCCGTAAGCTCACCGAATGCCGTCCTCGCCCCGTCACCGACACCACCCCCGCCGCACCCTCCTCCGCGCACCCCTTCCCCTCACGCTCCTCCTCGCCCTCACCCTCACCGCCACCTCCTGCACCGAAGGCGGCCCCGGCGACGTCACCGGTACGCCCGGCACCCACGGCCTGCGCGACCCCCTCTTCCCCAAGCTGGGCAACGGCGGCTACGACGTCTCGCACTACGCCCTCGACCTGGACTACGACCCCGCCGCCCACCGCCTCAAGGGCACGGCGGAGATCACGGCGAAGGCCACCCAGGGGTTGAGCTCGTTCAACCTGGACCTGGCCGGGCTCAAGGCCGACAGTGCGACCGTCCAGGGCGAGCGGGCCACTGCGAGCCAGGCGGGCAAGGAGCTGACCCTCCGCCCCAGGCGGGACCTGCGGGAGGGCGAGACGTTCAAGGTGGTCGTCAGGTACTCGGGCACCCCGCCCGTCATCACCGACGCCGACGACGCCCGCGAGGGCTGGCTGCGCTCGAAGGACGGCAAGCTGTCGGTCGCGGTCGGCCAGCCCACGGGCTCGATGGCCTGGTTCCCCGGCAACCACCACCCGTCCGACAAGGCGACGTACGACATCAAGGTGACCGTCCCCAAAGGGCTGAAGGCCATCTCCAACGGTGAGTTGAGGACCCCGCCGCGCACGGAGAACGGCCGCACCACCTTCGACTGGCAGATGCGCGAGCCCATGGCGAGCTATCTCGCGATGGTGTCGATCGGCGAGTTCGAGGTGTGGGAGGGGAAGGCGACCGCGCAGTTCGGGGCGGACGGCGAGACTCCCGCGCGGACCGTGCCGGTGTATGCCGCCGCAGAGCAGTCGGTCGACGCCCAGAGTCTCCAACTACGCAAGCGCATCCCGGAGTTGATGGACTGGGCGGTGACGTACTTCGGCCCGTACCCCTTCGGCTCCATCGGGTCGGTCGTCACCCGTGGGACGGGGGACATCGGGTACGCGCTGGAGTCGCAGACGAAGCCGGTGTACGCGGGCGTCACCAACGGCTCGGGCTCCTCGCTCGCGGAGGCGCAGCTGCACGAGATCGCCCACCAGTGGTTCGGCAACTCGGTCTCGCCGAAGGGCTGGCGCGACATGTGGCTCAGCGAGGGCTTCGCGACGTACGCGGAGTGGCTGTGGGAGGAGGACGAGGGGGGCAGTACCGCCCAGGAGTCCTTCGAGGCGGCCTTCGCGGACGACGACAACTGGAGGTTCCCGCCCGCCGTCCCGCCCACCGCCAAGGACGTCTCCGAGGACCCCGTCTACTACGCGGGCGCCATGGTCCTGCACAAGATCCGCCAGAAGGTGGGCGACGACCCCTTCTTCGAGCTGCTCGAAAGCTGGCCGGCGGACCACCGGGGCAGGAGCGTGTCGACCGCCGACTTCACCGCGTACGCCGAGAGGAAGACGGGCGCGGATCTGTCGGCGGTCTGGGAGACGTGGCTCTACGGGGGCGAGAAACCCGCAACTCCCAACGCCTGACTTCTACTTGACGTTGACACCCGCCCAGGCCGCCGCCACCGCCCCGGCCTCGGTGCCGTCCGCCCCGTACAGGTCGGCCGCCGCCTTCAGGGTCGCCTCGCGGGCGCCCTTGTAGTCGGTCGTCGAGGTCATGTAGGCCGACAGCGCCTTGTACCAGATCTTGTAGGCCTTCTGCTGGCCGATGCCGGTGACCTCGGACCCGTCGACGGTGGGCGAGTCGTACTTCACGCCGTTGATCTCCTTGGCGCCGCTGCCCTCGGCCAGCAGGTAGAAGAAGTGGTTGGCGATGCCGGACGAGTAGTGCACGTCGACGTCACCCGCCTTCGCGTCCCAGTAGTCCAGCGACTTGCCGTCCTTGCTGGGCTTGTCCATGTAGCGCAGCGGGGTGCCGTCGCCGTTGATGTCGATCTTCTCGCCGACCAGGTAGTCGCCGACGTCCTGGGTGTTCTTGGCGAAGAACTCGACGGCGGTGCCGAGGATGTCGGAGGTGGCCTCGTTGAGACCGCCGGACTCACCCGCGTACTCCAGGTTCGCGGTGGCGGCCGTGAGGCCGTGGGTCATCTCGTGGCCCGCCACGTCGATGGCGGTCAGCGGGTGGGTGTTGCCGACGCCGTCGCCGTACGTCATGCAGAAGCAGCTGTCGTCCCAGAAGGCGTTGACGTACGCCTTGCCGTAGTGGACGCGGGAGTACGCGGCCTTGCCGTCGCCGGCGATTCCGTTGCGCCCCAGCTCGGACTTGTAGAAGTCCCAGGTGGTGGCCGCGCCGTAGGCGGCGTCGACGGCGGCGGTCTGGGCGTCGTCCGCCTTGCCGTTGCCCCACTTGTCGTCGGCGTCCGTGAACAGGGTGCCGGTGCCGCTCTGGCCGCCCTTGAGGTCGTACGTCTTGTGGCCGCCGCGCTCCCCGTCGGTCAGCTCGAAGCCTGCGCCGCTCCTGGTGGAGGTCAGCGGGACCTCGCCGCTGTACATGCTGGCCCCGCTGCCGGCCTTCAGCCGGACGCCGGCGCCGCCCTTGGCAGGAGCCTGCGGGGCCTTGCCGGCCTTGATGCCGTCGTCGATCTCGTCGTACGCGTAGAGCTGCTTGCCGGTGGTGGCGTCGGTGACGGTGTGCACGCGGCTGGGTGTGCCGTCCTTCTTGTGGCCGGACTTCACGGTCTCGAAGGCGAGCGTGGGCGTCCCGCTGACGGCGAAGACCACCTTGCGGGCGCCGGCGGCGGCCTTGAGCTTCGGCGTGGTGGTCGCCACGGCTATCTTCGCGTCGGTGGCCTTGTCGACGCCCTTGAGCGTGCCGTCCTTGGCGGTGTGGGTGACGAGGTCGCCGCCGAGGACGGGCAGACCGGCGTACGTACGCTCGTAACGGGTGTGGACGGTGCCGTCGGGGTCCTTGATGACGTCCCGCGCAATGAGCTTCTCGGCACTGCCGAGCCCAAGGCCTCTGGCGGTCGAAGCGGCCGCGACCTGCGCCGACTTGATGCTGTCGGCCCGTACGGCGGCGGCTGCGGCGGAGCCGTCGGGTGCCTGCGCCTGCTCGGGTGCGGCGGTGGCGGTACCGGTACCGGCCTGCACCCCGACGACGACCATGGCGGCGGCAGCGGCGAGGGCGGCGGCACGCCGGGCGGTGCGGGCAGAGCTCTTCCGTGAAACGTGGGGGGTCATGCGCTCTCCATCACTCGTTCCGTGGGGGGTAAGAGGTTGAGCGATGTGAGAGTGACACCGAATGATCAGAGTTGACGCAGTACCAACAATTGCCTCACAAGTTTTTGACCATCCCTTGTCCGTTGATCGTCCGCTGAGGGTCCAGTTGTGGCGGAGTTCGGTCGGTATCCGGACGGATGGTGTGCGGTGCAGGGGAGTTGTGAGGGTGGACGCGCGGCGCGCGGCCTGAGGTGTGCGTACGCGGAAGCGTCGTCGAGCCGCTCCCGCTCACACTCCGTACGTGTCGTGCGGGACGCCGCGCGCCCAGACGGCCGCGAAGGCGGTGGCGCAGAGTTCGGCGACGGCCGGGTCGTCCGTGTCCTCACGAGCTGCCCAGTACGGCGATGCCGGATCGGTGTCGCGCTCGCCGGTGCGCTGCCAGTGGGCGAAGTTGTCGGCCTCGTCCGCGACGCCGTACACGTCACGCATTTCGAGGTGGTACGCCGACTGCCGTGCGGAGTCGAGGAGTTTCTCGAAACTGGGAGGAGCATTGTTCTGCGACATCACACATCTCCCTCGTCCTGCCGGTGCACGGCCGGTCCCTGCACCGGTACGAGCTGGTGGGGTTCGTCCAGCCACACCCGCTCGCCCTTGTCGTCCACTGTCAGCCCGAACCGTTCGAAGCCGGGCTTGCCCGCACCGGCCCACCACCGCATGGCCGTCTCCAGCTCGTTCCACAGTCGGCGTGGCCCCGACTGGACGACCCGGTACGACTCCCGCCGCTTCGCGTAGTCGACCGTCGCCCATGCGGTGGTCCCGGTGTCCATGAGCCACAGCCGGTACGCGTCCCCCTCGCCCGCCTCGACGCGGCAGAACAGGTCCGGGACCTGCACGCCGATGGCGAACATGTGCACCCAGTCGCCGACGTCGTCCGGTGACAGCGTGGTTTCGGATTCCTCCCCTGCCCCCGGCCACTTGTCACCGCCCAGGAAGGCCTGCGTGGGCGGCAGTTGCTTGCGCTGTGCGCTCATCCGCATGAACGCCGACGATCCGACGAAAGGCCCTTCCGCCGAGCCGTCCTCCCGTACGGTCAGCCGGGCCACCGCCTCCCCGCCGTACGTGGGCCCCCACGGTGTCACGATGACGCCGCCCGGACGCGTCTGCGCGCGCCAGGCTGCGGGTACGCGGCCCACCGAGCACGTGGCGATCACGCGGTCGTACGGCGCCCGGCCCGCACAGCCTTCGCCTCCGTCGGCGACCCTTACATCCGGGTGCAGGCCTGCGAGGGCGAGCCGGTTGCGGGCGTCCCGCGCGGTGTCCGGGTGCAGTTCGACGGAGACGACGTTCCGGCCGCCCGCCTGGTGGGCGAGCAGCCCGGCGTTCCAGCCCGTGCCGGTGCCGATCTCCAGCACGCGGCAGCCGTGGCGGACGTCCAGGGCCTTCAGCATGGAGAACACCATGGTCGGCATGGAGCTGGAGCTCGTCGGCGTCCGGCCTCTCCCCGGCCCCGTGTACGCACCGTCGTCCCACTGGGTGGTGATCGGCGCGTCCCGGTAGACGGCCTCCCACCACTCCTCCGGCCGCTCGTCCAGGACGACGCGGGCGTCCTGGCGGTTCATGCCTGCCCGACCCGGCCAGATGATGTCCGGCACGAAGAGGTGCCGGGGTACGGCCTCGAAGGCCGAGAGCCAGTCGTCGGTGAGGGCGCCCGATGCCGTGAGCGCGGAGGCGAGCCGCCCGGGACCCGGCTCCCTGGGAGTGCGCCTGCTCACTTGCCGTCTGCCGGACGCTGCCCGTCGTTGGTGTTGCCACCCTCGTCGGAGCCACCTCCACCGTGCTTGTTGCCGCTGTTGCTGTCGTCCTGCTGACTGCCGCCCTGTCCGCTGCCGGTTCCGCTGCCGTGCTTGCTGCTCATGGGAGTACCTCCGTTGTCGTCCTGCCCGTACGACGCGCGGCCGGAGCCATGCTTCGGGCATCTGTGCCCTCTGCCCTGCTGGGCGGAGGGAGCTGTGGTCACCGCCGACGCGCGCAACGCGGGCACCGGCACGGCGGCCAGGTCGCGCCGTACAGCGGCGGCAGGTCGTCGCCGCTGCGGGCGGTGAGGGTGGGGCCCCAGGTCCGGCCGCCGTCGCGGGAGACCCGGAGGGTCATCAGCGCAGGTCCCCTCTTCTCCGTTCCACTCACAAGAGCCTCCCGCTCACCGGTCGGCAGCGGGGCGTGCCGTCACTGTCGTCCGGGTGCTCGGCGAGGGGCATGAGACGGTACGTGGCCGTGCAGGCGGGGCAGGCGTGGATGTGCCCGCCGCCCGCGCTCCCGGTGTGGATGATCCCGGCCGTGACGGGTTGCCGGGTTTCCTGCTTGCACCAGGCACATCGCTCACACGGTGACACGGCGGCCCGCTCGACCTCGTGCCGTCCGCACTCGATCAGGACGCGGACACTGGGTGCTGCCAGGTCGGCGTGGGAGCTGTCGAGGTCTTCCGCGGTAGCGGCAAGGCGGTCGGCGACGGCCGCGTGTGCCGGTTCGCCGAGGGTGTCCGCTCGACTCCCTCTGTTGTGCGTTCTCACGATCCACAACTCCCTGTGCTGACCGCGTGGTGACACGGATGAGTCACCGTCCGCACACAGAGAGTGGACCGGTGGACCGGTCCAGTCAAGAGGGATTCAGGAATCCGACCCCATCGGGTAGTGCTCCTCGTGCTGCCAGAGGTCGGCCGGTGTAACTCCCTCCTCACAGACGAGAGTCCGCCCCTTCACGTCACGTGCGACGTGGAGCACCACGGCGGCAGCAGCGGGTGTTCCGGTGCCCAGAAGCTCGGCTTCCTCAGGGGTGAGCAGCCGGACCGTGGTGACGTCGTCCCCGCGCGCCGGGGTACGGCCCGTGCGACGGGCAACGTAACGAGTGGTGCCCTCCGCGATCGGCCCTTCTTCCATCAGGCGAGGGGCGGGCTCCGCCACGTCGGACGGGAACCACGCGGTGACCAGCGTCAGCGCGCTCCCGTCCGGCAGCAGGACAAGTCGCTTGCGGCGCAGGGCGACTTCGGCCTCCGGGAGCCCGAGTGCCTCGGCGACCCGGGCGGGCGGTACCTGCCAGTCGGGCTTGCCCAGCCGTCGGAAGGGCAAGCCGCCCGTGATCCGCGAGGAGGACCGGCGGTTGCCCGCCGGGCGGGCGACGGGAGTCTCCGCGACGGTGAACCCCGAGCCTGCCCGGGCTACGACGAGTCCGTCGTTGCGCAGTACGTCCATGGCCTTGATGACAGTCGCGCGGGACACCGACCACTGGTCGGCCAAGTCCCGCCCGGACGGCAGGAGTGCTCCTGCTTCGAATTCTCCGTCCGCGATGCGTGCGCGCAGAGCCTCCGCGATCTGCTCGTACTTCAGGATTGCCATCCCCGCTCCCTCGCTCCTGACCCTGTTCTGCTCACTGGACTGGTTCACCGGTCAATTTATGGCCTAGCCCTCTCGCTACCGCCTTGCGGTACCCGGCACAATGCGCCCATGACGACTCCGGCAGTGGCTCCCGGCATCCTCGCCTTCTACGCCGAGGCCATCGACGAGAGCACCCGCCTGACGGGCTCCGCCGACGGCCGCCTGGAGCTGATCCGCACCCAGGAACTCCTGCGGCGGCACCTGCCCGATGCGCCCGCCTCCGTGCTCGACGTGGGGGGTGGCCCGGGGGTGCACGCCGCCTGGCTGGTCGGCGACGGGTACGCCGTCCACCTCGTCGACCCCGTCCAGCGACACATCGATCAGGCCCTGTCGCGCGGCTGCACTGCCGAGTTGGGTGACGCCCGGAGCCTGAGCGCCGGGGATTGCTCGTACGACGTCGTCCTCCTCATGGGCCCGCTCTACCACCTCCCCGATGCCCCCGACCGGCACCAAGCCCTCGCGGAAGCCTTTCGCGTCGTCCGCCCCGGCGGCCTCGTCGCCGTCGCCGGCATCAACCAGTACGCCTCCCTCTTCGAGCACACCGCCTTCGCCCACCTCGACCAGGAGCCGGTACGCGCGAACATCGAGAAGATCCTCGCCACTCACGTCCACGACGGGAAACGGGGCTTCACCGAGGCGTACTTCCACAGCCCTCAGCTTCTCGAAGAAGAGGTCCGTCAGGCCGGGTTCCGGAGCGTCACCGTGTACGGGGTCGAGGGCCCTGCCTGGTCCCTCCTCAAGGCCACCGAGCAGTACACGGGCGAGTCCGCCGCCGAATCCGCCCTCTTCGCGTCGGCGCTCACCGCCGCCCGCCTCGCCGAGCCGTACCCCGAACTCCTCGCAGCCTCTTCCCACTTGCTGGCCGCGGGGACGAAACCCCGCGCAGGCACTTGAGACCCGGGGGTCAGGATTCGAGGGTTCTTTACTAGGAATGGTGGGTCGGACTCATCCCCGCCCACCCACCCTTTCGCGGGCGCGTATGCGCGTGCGCGGTGTGTGCGTAGCGCGTGTGCGGTGCATCAACTGGGCCCGGTGATATGCCAGATGACTATTTGTGATCAGGTCGCGACCACGCGTTGCGGGCGTGTACCGTGCGTCACAACGAGTCGACCCCCATGCGGGGCCTAAGCCGCATGAGGGTCTGACCAGAGAGATCCGCAGCTTAAGGAGATCCCCGTGGCTGTTCAGCAGCTTAGCCGTACCCTGCACGCACCCGCCCACCCGATGGCCAAGCCCGGGTACGGGAAGAGGTCCGCGCCCGATCAACTCCCGCTCGACGGGGGTACGTTCGCTCATCTTCCCCGGCGTGAAGCGAGCATCGCCCGGTACATCGACCTCCTCCCCGACGGCTCCGACATCAGCATCAAGGTGCTGGCGAAGGAGATCGAGGCGTACGGGCAGATGGCGATCGGCAGTGCGCTCAGGTACCTGACCAGCACCGGGCACCTGCGCCGCTTCGTCGAGGAGGTGTGGACCGAGCGCGAGGGATACCGGCAGGTCACCCGCACCTGGTTCTCCCGTACCGCCAGGCCCGAGCAGTGGTGGCGGGCGTTGCTCTGCGGCGACGTACCCGAAAGCGGCAAGGAGAGGGACGTTCCGGTGGACGAGCCGGGGGAGGCGGAGCGGCGCGGGTATGAGGGGCTCGTCCGCGTCGCTCGCACCGAGCCCCGGCTGCCGTTGTCCGCCGCGTCCTGCGAGGCCCTCGCCCCGCTCGCCGGGGAGTGGTTCAAGCGGGGGATGAGCGAGTCGCAGTTCGTGTGGAACCTGACCTTCTGCCTGCCCCAGCCGGTGCGGCATCCCTTCGGGTTCGTCCAGCGGCGGCTGATCGATGAGATGCCGCCCGAACTCCCCGGCCCCGTGCAGGGATTGCTCACCATGGAGTGCGCCGGGTGCGGGGTGCCCGGGGTGGCCGACGCCCTGCCCGGCGGGCTGTGCGGGCCGTGCCGGAGCGCGCCGTACACGGCCCGGCCCGAGCGCGGGCTGCCCGCCGACCTCGTACGAGGCAAGGCGGAGCGCATCCGGCAGGACCTCAGGCAGCGGCCGGCCTCGCGCGCGGACGGCCGAGGGCCCCGGCCGCCGCGCCGCTGACGCGGGCGGGCGTGCCGGGGCCCTCAAGGGGCGGGGTGAGCGGCGGCCGGTCCGGCCGGTCCGCGCCCCTGCCGAGGCGTACGTCAGACGTTGACGCCGAAGTCCTGGGCGATGCCCGTCAGGCCCGAGGCGTAGCCCTGGCCGACCGCGCGGAACTTCCACTCCGCACCGTTGCGGTACAGCTCGCCGAAGACCATGGCGGTCTCGGTGGCGGCGTCCTCGCTCAGGTCGTAGCGGGCGATCTCGGTGCCGCCGGCCTGGTTGATGATGCGGATGAAGGCGTTGCGCACCTGGCCGAAGTTCTGCGAACGGGCCTCGGCGTCGTAGATCGAGACCGGGAAGACGATCTTGTCCACGTCGGCGGGCAGGCCGGCGAGGTTGATGTTGATCTGCTCGTCGTCGCCCTCGCCCTCACCGCTGCGGTTGTCGCCGGTGTGGACGATGGTCTGGTCCGGGGTCGCCTTGTTGTTGAAGAAGACGAAGTGGCCGTCGGAGTAGACCTTGCCTGCGGGGTTCACCGCGATGGCGGAGGCGTCGAGGTCGAACTCGGTGCCCGTCGTCGTGCGGACGTCCCAGCCGAGACCGACCGTTACGGCGGTCAGGCCCGGGGCCTCCTTGGTGAGCGAGACGTTGCCGCCCTTGCTGAGGCTGACTGCCATGGGATGTCCCTTTCCTCGTGGTGTGCGGGCTTCGGTACGCATGCCGAAGCTACCGTCATCCCCTCTAACGCGGACAGGGGCCCGCCGAGTTCCCCTTTCTTTACTTTCTTTGCCCGGATGTCATGGCCGTACCGAGCAGGCATCCGAGCCGGAGTGCGCACGCGGGCGGGAGGCGGGCGGGAAAAGGGTGTGACGGGGCGGGGCAGGAGCGGGGACTATGGACACATGTCCGGGCCCTACATCATCCGCGGCTCCGTCTCCCTTCCCGAGGCGGAGCTCCAGTGGCGTTTCTCCAGGTCGTCGGGGCCGGGTGGGCAGCACGTCAACACCACGGACTCCCAGGTGGAACTGCGCTTCGACCTCGCGAGGACGGAAGCGCTGCCGGAGGTGTGGAAGGCGCGGGCGCTGGAGCGGCTGGCCGGCCGGCTGGTCGACGGCGTGGTGTCCGTACGGGCCTCCGAGCACCGCTCGCAGTGGCGCAACCGGGAAACCGCGGCGGTCCGCCTCGCCTCGCTCCTCGCGGAGGCCAGCGCGCCGCCCCCCAAGCCCCGCCGTGCCACGAAGATCCCGCGCGGCATCAATGAGCGCCGCCTGCGCGAGAAGAAGCAGCGCAGCCAGACCAAGGGCGGCCGGTCGGGGCGGGGCTGGGACTAGCCCCTCGACTGGGATCGGCCGCGCGATTGGGGCCAGCCCCGCGATTGGGGCCAGCTCCGCGACTGGGAGCGGCCGCGCGACCGGCCGGGTGGGATCGGCCGCGCGACCCGCCGGAAGGAGTGGGCGGCCCGGTGCCGCAGGTGACCACGCCCGTCCCGGGGTGGTCCCGGTCCGCTTCCTCAGGACAGTTGCCTGTACTTCCCCCTGAAGTACGCCAGCGGCCCCCCGTCCTCGCTCGGGAGGTCGACCGACAGGACCCGGCCGATCACCAGGGTGTGGTCGCCCGCCTCCACCCGCTGCTCCGTGCGGCATTCCACGACCGCCAGCGCGCCGCCGATCAGCGGGGCGCCGGACACCTCTCCGCGCTTCCACGCCAGGTCCTCGAAGAGCAGGCGGTCGCTCAGCCGGCCCTTCATCGCGAAGCGGCCCGCGATGTGGCGCTGGCTCTCCGACAGGAGGGAGACCGCCCACAGGGGCTGTTCGGCGAGCAGGTCGTCCATCCGGGAGCCGTTGCGGACCGAGACCATCACCAGGGGCGGGTCCAGCGACACCGACATGAACGCGGTGGCCGTCATGCCGACGTCCTCACCGCGCGGGCCGCCGTCCGCGTCGTGTGCCGTCACCAGCGTCACGCCCGCCGTGAAACGGGCCATCGCCGCGCGGAACTCGTCATTGCTCACCCCCACAGGATGGGGGATCTCCGCGCCGCGGGGCGAAGGGGCGGCGCCCTGAGGGGTGGTTTCCGGGGTGGCTTCTGTCGTCTGGAACACCTCATCAACGCTAGGCGCCACCATGGCCTCTTCACATCGGACATAGGGACCAGACAGGACCTAGGACCCCCGTTCCCGGCCCTCCGCCCGCCGTCCGTTTTCGGCCAGGCACCGGCTTTGAGCTGGCAGGGAGCGCTCCCACGTGGCACGAGTCAACTTCCCTGAAGAGCTTGTGACTTGAGTCACAGACGGGAGTAATTGTTGACCCTGTGTACCGGGAGAGCAGCGCGCTGTGATTCAGTGGCGGTGGCAATCGGACGATGAAGAAGCCTGGAGTTGCTGTCGTTGCTGTCGAGGTCTCGGGGAGCGGGTCATGGAGGCCGAGTCGGAGCCGTACGTCCGTCTTGCGACCCTGCGGCAACTGCACCGGGTGGTCGCTGATCTCAACACGGCACGCAGCCTGTCGGACACCGTGCAGGCCGTCGCCGACGGCATCGTCGCCGGTCTCGGGTACGAACTCGCCTGTGTGAACCTGGTGCGCCCGGACGGCGACCTGGTCGTCGCCGCCTTCGCCGGCAACACCGCCGCCGAGGCCCTGATCACCGGCCGGGTCGGCTCCCGCAACTCCTGGGAACGCCGCCTCTCCATGGGCGAGCGCTGGGGCAGCCTCCACTTCATCCCGCACACCGAGGGCTGGGTGCTGATGGAGGACGACGTACCCCAGTGGCACACCGAGGGCCCCGAGCCGCGCTTCGCCGACGAGTGGCACCCCAGGGACCGGCTGTACGCGCCGATGTACGCGTCCGGCGGTGACGGGGAGCTCATCGGGGTCATCTCCGTCGACCGGCCGCGCGGCGGGCGCCACCCCGGCGCGTGGGGGCAGGAGGCGCTCACCATGTACGCCTCCCAGGCCGCCATCGCGATCATCAACGCCCGGCTGCGGTCGAACATGCAGCGCGCCCTGGTCCGCCTGGAACGCGAGCAGCAGGCCCTGCGCGCCAGCGAGGAGTCCTTCCGGCAGGCCTTCGAGTACGCGCCGAGCGGCATGGCCATCGCGGAGATGGGCGGCGACCAGCACGGACGGCTGCTGCGCACCAACGACGCGCTGTGCCGGCTGCTGGGGCGGCCCGCCTCCGCGATGCGCCGGTACTCGTTCGCGGACCTGGTCCACCACGAGGACGTCGGGACCCTGCTGCGCACGTCGGCCGAGGGCGGGCGTGCCGAGCTGCGGCTGCAGCGCCGCGACGGCACCTTCGTGTGGGTCTCGCTGCGGAACTCGGTGGTGGCCGACACCGCGGACGGGCCGCGCTTCCTGCTCACCCACGTCGAGGACATCGAGGAGCGCAAGCGGCACGAGCTGCACCTCGCGCACCGTGCGTCCCACGACTCGCTGACCGGGCTGCCCAACAGCGCGGAGCTGCGGGCCCGGCTCAGCGCCCGGCTGTGCCGCCGGCCGCACGCCGTGCGCGCCACGGCCATCGAGGCGCTCGACGCCGCGTACGACGGGGCGTACGACGACGGCGTGACGTACGACGAGGGCTTCTACGGCGACGCCGCCCCCTCCTTCGACCGGGGCGGCCCCATGGGCGAGGGCGATCCCGGCTTCTACGACCACCACGTGCACACGGTCGCGCCGCCCGAGGGGGCCACCGGGGCGGACGGGCACCCGGACGACGGGACCAAGGGGCTCGCGGTCCTCTTCTGCGACCTCGACGGTTTCAAGTCCATCAACGACCGCTTCGGCCACGGCGCGGGTGACGCGGTGCTGATCGAGGTCGCCCGCAGGCTGACCACGTGCGTCCGGGACGGGGACACGGTCGCCCGGCTCGGCGGCGACGAGTTCGTGGTGCTGGCCGACGGCCTGGGCAGCGCGGATGCCGCCGACCTCGCGGTCCGGCTCCGTAACGCGATCATTCCGCCGATCCGGGTGGACGGACGGGCGGTCCGGGTGGGGGCCAGTTTCGGCATCGGCTGGGCCGAGTGCGGGATGTCGGTCGACGAGGTACTGCAATCCGCCGACCAGCGCATGTACATCGAGAAGCGGTCCCGCTCGAAGCCGCACCGACGGGCCGGATAGGCCTGCCGGAGCCGTCCCCGCCCCGTCCGTGCCGGGTGTCCCGGACGCAGGGGGATGCGTGCTGTGGTCAACGTCCCAGAGTGCGTTCGCCCATAGAAGGTAGGCTCGCCCGGTCGGCGACGCTGGCGAACATGGTGAGGAGTGACGCTGGGATGACGACCGGGAACAACGGCACGAACACGCCTGAGGACGACGATCCGTTCGGTTACCTCTACGAGGACGGACGTGCGGCGGGCGCTCAGCCGCCGAGCTCGGGCGGCGGTTACGGCTACCCGGGTCCGAACTCGCAGCGCGGGGTCCCCAGAACGTCGTACAACCAGGTGCGGGCGGTCGGCGAGCGCCAGTACGGACAGCAGCAGTACGGGCAGCAGCAGGGCCGGCACCAGCAGGTGCAGACCACGCAGCCGTTCCCGCAGCAGCAGGGTTACGCCGGTGAGCCGGGGCGGCCCAACGCCCACTACGCGGCGCCCGAGACCGTGCCCGGCGCAGTGCCGCCGCGGCAGGCCCCGCCGCACGCCGGTGACCACGGGCACGGCGGCCGCAGCCGCGGGCCGAACACGCGTGGCCTGCTGATCGGCGCGATCGCGGTGGCCGCGGCCGTGGTGCTCGGCATCGGCGCGGCGCTGTTCTTCGGGGAAGGCGACGAGAAGGGCACCCAGGCGGGCGGCCAGAACGCCGGGGCGACCGGCGGCCAGGCCCAGACACAGGCGCCCTCCCCGTCGGCCGAGCCCACCAAGGACGCCGAGCCTCCGGCCGCCCTGCCGAAGGCGCAGGCGGGAGAGCTGCAGCTGTCGCCGGGGCTGCACACGGACACGACGATCAAGGGGGCGAAGTCCCCCACGGGCGCGTACGTCCCGCTGAGCGCTCCGGGCTCCTCGGCGACCTGGAAGGTCGAGGTGCCGGCGGCGGGCGAGTACACGCTCTCCGTCGACTACGGCATTCCCGGCAAGGACGCGCAAGCCGATCTCACGGTCAACGGGAAGAAGCACGGCACCGGCGTGACCATGAAGAACTACGGCAAGTCCCCGGAGGGCGACTGGGAGCGCGGTTGGCAGAACACCTACTCCTTCGTGAACCTCCAGAAGGGCGAGAACACCTTCGTCATCTCGTGCCCGACGGGCTGTGCGGCCAACTTGGACCAGGTGGAGCTGATCGCGGGCCGCAAGAGTTAGCCCACGGCGGCCGTTCTGTACGCGGTGCCCCGACGGAAGAGGTTTCCGGCGGGGCACTCGTGCGTATGGCGGTGGTCGCGCGGCGGGTGCTCAGTCGACGGTCCTCAGCCGATGGTCCGCAGGAAGTGCGTGACCGTCGCCGCCATCGCCTCGCGGCCCGGGACGAGGTACTTGCGGGGGTCGACCGCGGTGGGGTGGGCGTCCAGGTATGCGCGGACCGCTCCGGTGAAGGCCGTGTTGAGGGCCGTACCGACGTTGATCTTGACCATGCCGGAGGTGACGGCGCGGCGGATCTCGTCGTCCGGGACGCCCGAGGAGCCGTGCAGCACCAGCGGGACCGGGACGGCGTCGCGCAGTGCGCCGATCAGGTTGTGGTCGAGGGCGGCGGTGCGCTCCGTCATGGCGTGGGACGAGCCGACCGCGACGGCGAGGGCGTCGACCCCGGTGGCGGCGACGTAAGCGGCGGCCTCCTGGGGGTCGGTCCTTACACCCGGGGTGTGGGCGTCGAGCGGGGCCTCGCCGTCCTTGCCGCCGACCTTGCCGAGTTCGGCCTCGATCCAGATGCCGCGTGCGTGGCCCCAGCGGACGGCTTCGGCGGTGGCCTCGACGTTGTCCTCGTAGGAGAGCTTCGAGGCGTCGAACATCGCCGAGCTGAAGCCCGCCTCGTGCGCGGCGTGCAGGAGGTCGACCGAGACGACGTGGTCGAGGTGCAGGGAGAGGGGCGCGGAGGAGGCGCGGGCGACGGCGGCGGCCGCCGCGGCGAGGGCGAGGACGTTGCCCCCGTGGAACTTGACCGCGTTCTCGGAGATCTGGAGGACCGCGGGGGAGTCGCCCGCCTGCTCGGCGCCGAGCGCGATGGCCTCGGCGTGCTCCAGGGTGATGACGTTGAAGGCGGCCAGGGCGCGGGACGCGGTGGCGGCGGCGGTGACGAGGTCGCCGGTGGTGACCAGGGGCATGGGGTGTGCTCGCCAATCCTTGGGTGGGGTGAAGGGGGCCGTACGCGTACGCGGCGGGGGCTGCGCTCAGTCGCGTCCGGCGGCGGTGGGGACTTCGGTGACCTCGACCTGGGGAAGCAGGGACGCGTACGTCGCCGCGTCGAACTCGCCCGCGGCCGGGGCCGCGACCGTGGCCGCCGACAGGGCCACCGCCCTGGCCAGCCGGTCCGGCCAGGAGAGGCCCTCCACCAGGCCCGACAGGAGGGCCGCCACCGCCGAGTCGCCGGCCCCCGTGGGGTTGCCCTTGAGGCGGGCCGGGGGATGGGCCTGCCAGGTGCCGGACTCCGCGGAAGCGAGAATTCCGTCCGGCCCGAGGGAGGCGACCACCGCGTGCGCACCCCGGCGGCGGGCGTCCGTGGCCGCGGTGAACGGTTCGCGGGAGCCGGTGAGCTGGGCCAGCTCGTCGAGGTTCGGCTTGATCAGATCGGGGCGGGCGGCGATGCCCCGGCGCAGCGGTTCGCCGCTGGTGTCCAGGAGGACCGGAACCCCGGCCGCCCGGGCCCGGCGGATCAGATCCGCGTACGCGCCCACGTGAATGCCGGGCGGCAGACTGCCGCAGAGCGCCACCGCCCGTGCGCCGTCCAGGAGTTGGCCGTACGTGGTGAGGAACGCGTCCCACTCGGGGGCAGTGACGACCGGTCCCGGCTCGTTGAGCTGGGTGGTGTCACCGGTGGACTCGTCGACGACGGCGAGGGTGCGGCGGGTGTTGCCGGAGATGGGGACGAGGGCGTCGAGGGGGGTGGGGGTGCGGGTGGGGCTGGGGGCCTCAGCAGACCTACCCGCCTCAGCAGACCCATCCGCCCCAGCAGACCCATCCGCGTGGCCAGCAGACCTACCCGCCTCACCAGACCCACTCGCCTCAGCGGCCTCGGCCGCCTCCGCCGACAGCAGGTTGCGCAGGACCTCGCCGGTCGGGCCGCCCGCGAAGCCCGTGATGACGGCCTCGTGGCCCAGGGCCGCGAGCACCCGGGCCACATTCAGACCCTTGCCGCCGGGGCGCTCCGTCACGGCGGTGACCCGGTGGGACGTGTGGGGCACCAGTCGTGGGACGTGGTGGGTGAGGTCGAGCGCGGTGTTCAGCGTGACCGTCAGGATCATGGACACGATCCGCGTGCACCCCCCGGGGGCTCTCTCGAAAGCGCTCTCGCTCGCTGTTTCCTGCCAAAGGGATCATGCCAAAAAGAAGGTGGCCGGCCCAGGGGGACGGGCCGACCACTTCGTATCGACGGGGGACGGCGGAAACCGGACGGGAATCAGCCCAGCCGGGGCTCGACCACCCAGTCGCCCTTGCGCATCACGCCCACGACCGCGAACTCCGCGTCGAGCACGACGAGGTCCGCGTCCTTGCCGGGCTCCAGGGAGCCGACCCTGTCGTCGATGCCCAGCAGACGGGCCGGGTTCGCCGACAGGGACCGTACGGCGTCCTCGACCGGCAGCCGGTCGATGGTGACCGAGCGGCGGAACGCGGTGTCCAGCGTGAGGGTCGAGCCCGCGATCGAACCGCCCTCGACCAGGCGGGCGACACCGTCCTTCACTTCGACGGCGAGCGGACCGAGGTCGTACTGGCCGTCGCCGAAGCCCGCCGCGTCCATCGCGTCCGTGATCAGCGCGACGCGCGCCGCACCCGCGTGGTGGTAGGCGAGCTGGAAGGCCCCCGGATGCAGGTGCGTGCCGTCGTTGATCAGCTCGACGGTGACCCGCTCGTCCTCCAGGAGCGCGACGATCGGGCCGGGGGCGCGGTGGCCGATGGCCGGCATCGCGTTGTAGAGGTGGGTGGCGACGGTGGCGCCCGCGTCGATGGCCTCGACCGTCTGCTCGTACGTGGCGTCGGTGTGGCCGATCGCGGCGATCACGCCGTGCTCGGCGAGCAGCCGTACGGAGTCCAGACCGCCGGGCATCTCGGTGGCCAGCGTGAACATCTTCGCCGTGCCGTGTGCCGCGTCCATCAGTTTGCGCACGTCCGCCGGGTCGGGGTCGCGCAGCAGCGACTCGCTGTGCGCGCCCTTGCGGCACGGTGAGATGAACGGGCCCTCGAAGTGGATGCCGGCCAGATCACCCTGCTGGACCAGTTCGGCGAGCAGCGAGGCCCTGGCGGCCAGGAAGTCCATCTCACCGGTGACGGTGGAGGCGACCATCGTGGTCGTGCCGTGCTCACGGTGCGTGCGGACGCCCTGGAGCACTTCCTCCGGCGTACCGGAGGTGAAGGACGCGCCGCCACCGCCGTGCACGTGCATGTCGACGAAGCCGGGGACGATCCAGTGGCCCGACAGGTCGAGCGCGGGGGCCTCGGGGCCCGTGGTGTCGGGGAGCGCTCCCGCGATCCGCCTGCCGTCGACGATGACCCGGCCGCCGTCGACGGTGCCGGTGGGGAGCACCACCTTGGCGCCGGACAGGACCTGGACCTTGCTGCTGGCCATCAGTCGGATACCTCCGTGGTGTCCATGACGTCGTCGTGCGGGGCTGGGTGGAGTGCACGCGGGGTGCTGCCGGTGGCGTGGTACGGGGTGCCGGGCGTGCTGGGGTCGTGCGGGGTGGCACGCGTGCTGTCGTCGTGCGGGGTCGTGCGTGTGCCGTCGTCGTGCGGGGTGGCACGTGTGCTGTCGTTGTACGTGGCGAGCAGGTCCCAGGCCAGCAGGCCCGCGCCCAGGCAGCCCGCCGTGTCGCCGAGCGCGGCCGGCACGATCGACGGCAGCTTCTGGAACGTGACGCGGCTCTCGACCGCGGCACGCAGCGGTACGAACAAGGTTTCACCGGCTTCGGCCAGACCGCCACCGACGATGATCGTCCGGGGGTCGAGCAGGGTGAGCGCGGTGACCAGACCGTCGGCGAGGGCGTCGAGGGCGGCCTGCCAGACCGCGGCGGCCCGCTCGTCGCCGCTTTCGACGGCCTTGGCGCAGTCGGCGGCGTCCGCCTCCGGGTCGCCGGAGGCGGATGCCCAGGCGGCGGACACGGCGGAGGCCGAGGCGTAGCGCTCCAGGCAGCCGCGCTGGCCGCAGCCGCACTCGACACCGCCGGGACGCACCACGATGTGGCCGATCTCGCCCGCGCCCGCGTGCGCGCCGGCCTCGATGGCGCCCTCGATCCCGATGGCTCCGGCGATGCCGGTGCCCAGGGGTACGAAGAGGAAGCGGTCGGCGCCCCGGCCCGCGCCGATCCGGCCCTCGGCGAGGCCGCCGGTGCGGACGTCGTGGCCGAGGGCGACGGGCACCGGGGGGCGGCCGGGGCCGCTGAGGCGCTCGCCGAGGAGGGTGCGCAGGGGTACGTCGCGCCAGCCGAGGTTGGCGGCGTAGCGGGCGATGCCGTGCTCGGCGTCGACGATGCCGGGGACGGCGACGCCGACCGCCGACGCGCTCTCGCCGAAGTGCTGCTCGCCGTGCGCGCGGAGGTCCTCGGCGAACGCGAGGATCGACTCGACGACCGCTTCGGCGCCGCGCTCCCGGCCGGTGGGGCGGCGGGCCTCGTGCAGGAGGGTGCCGTCGGCCCCGACCAGGGCGGCCTTCATTCCGGTGCCGCCCACATCGAGGGCGATGACGTGTTTCACGGGGTCAGTGTCGCGCGCCGACCCGCAAAGGTCTAGTCCACTTCGGGGGCTTTGGGGGTGGGGGGTCGTGTGCCTGTGCGGCTTCGCCGCGCGAGGTGCGCCCCTTCACGGGCGCGGGGGTGTGTCACTGTGCGGCTCCGCCGCGTGGGCGTGGCCAGCCACTCCGTGCCCCGTCAGGGGCGCGGGGAACTGCGCGGCCGGCCACGGGCGAGCCGCACAACGCCTCCGGCGGTGGCCGGGCTCGCCACCCGGGGTCCGGAGCGGAGCCCCGCGCGCGGCGGAGCCGCAAAGTGTCACAGTCGGGGAGGGGCGGGGTGGGGTGAGGCCCCGCGCAGCGGACCACTCCGGAACGGAGCGGAACCCTCACGGCGGAGCCGGGGCGGGACGGGGCCCAGGTGCACGGCTCCGCCGGGGGCCGCCCCCTTGCCCGCCCTCCCCCAAGCTCTCGGCTTCGCTCGAGCAGGGGGACCCCCGCGCCCCCGGGGGGCGGCCCCGCCGCCCAAGGGGGCGGGGGTAGAGGGGTGCGGGCGGCCCCGCCGCCCAAGGCGACGGGGGCAGGGGTTGGGCGGCTCCGCCGCACAAGGGGGCGGGGTGATCGGGGCGGCCCCGGCGCACCAGGAGGCGGCCCCGGTGCCCGGAGGAGCGGGGGGGGTCAGGCGAGGATCACGCTGCGGGAGAGGTTGCGGGGGTGGTCCGGGTCGTACCCCTTGGACTCGGCCAGGACCACCGCGAGCCGCTGCGCCCGGATCAGATCCGCCATCGGGTCCGCCGTCGCGTGTGCGACCACCGTCCCGCCGACGCCGGCGACGTCCCCCGCCAGCCCCTCCGGCAGCGTGCCGAACATCCACGCCACCCGGTTCGGCCCGGTGATCGAGATCGGCCCGTGGCGGTACTCCATCGCCGGGTAGGACTCCGTCCACGCGCCCGCCGCCTCGCGCATCTTCAGCCCGGCCTCCTGGGCCAGTCCGTACGTCCAGCCGCGCCCCAGGAACGTCCACTGCTCGGCGGAGACGACCTCCTCGGCGAGGGGCTCGCTGATCGCGAGCTCCGCGTCGACGGCCGCCGCCTCGACCGTCTTCACGCCGTCCGCCAGCGCCCCCGTACGCTCAAGGCCCGCCCGCAGGAAGGCCAGCGCGGTCGTCGCGAAGCGGGTCTGGACCACCGACTCCTCGTCCGCCCAGTCCAGTACCGCCACGACGTCCGCCGCGTCCATGACGGGCGTCTTCGGGTCGCCGGTGAGGGCGAGCGTCGGCACCTTCCCGCGCACCTCTCCCAGCAGCGCCAGCACCTCGCTCGTGGTGCCGGAGCGAGTGATTGCCACCACACGGTCGTAGCCGCGGCCGACCGGGAACTCGGACGAGGCGAAGGCGTCCGTCTCGCCCTGGCCCGAGGCCTCGCGCAGCGCCGCGTACGCCATCGCCATGAACCACGAGGTGCCGCAACCGGTGACCGCAACGCGCTCACCAGGCACGGGAAGCCCCTTGAAGCCCGCCGCGTACTCGGCGGCACGCCGCCAACAGGAGGGCTGGGTGGCAATCTCAACTGCGGTGCGGGACATGCGCGACGACTCCTCGGTGCGTAAATCGGGCGTGTTGCGGCGGTGCGGACCTCGACGGCCCCGGTCCCGCCCTGCTTAGCAGCCCGTACGCGATTTGCGGAAGGTGTTGCGTAAGAGATACCCAAGTGGTGTAGACCTCGCGCTCGCGCATGGGGGAAAATCGCAACTCATACGGACAAGTGCGTAGGTGGGACAGCAGGAGCCTCACAAGGGCCCTCGTGCCCCTCACGCAACATATGTATCAATCTGGGTAAAAAGGGTGGAACGGGCTGTGCAGCGGCGCTACTTGGGTCTGACCGCGGCAATGGCCGCACTCGCTATGGCAACGACCGTCGCGGGCTGCGGCAGCCTCGGTGTCGGCGGCTCCGACGAGGTGACGCTCAAGTTCGTCGCGGCGGACTACAACATCGACGGCGGCGACGGCACCAAGAAGTACTGGAGCAACCTCGCCCGCGCCTTCGAGGCGAAGAACCCCGGGGTGAAGGTCGACGTCCGGATCTACTCCTGGGACGACGTGGACCGCGAGGTCTCCGAGATGGTCGAGGCCGGCCAGGCCCCCGACATCGCCCAGATCGGCGCCTACTCCGACTACGCCGCGGCCGGCAAGCTCTACACCGTCGACCAACTGGTCTCCATCCCCACCCAGGCCAACCTCCTGGACCCGCTGGCCAAGGCCGGCCAGGTGGACATGACGCAGTACGGGATGCCGTTCGTCGGCAGTACCCGGCTGATGTTCTACAACAAGGACCTCTTCGAGAAGGCCGGCATCCCCCGGGCCCCGAAGACCTGGGCGGACATCGCCGCGGACGCCAAGGCGCTCAAGGCGGAGGGCGTGAAGTACCCGTTCGCGCTGCCGCTCGGCCCGGAGGAGGCGCAGGCCGAGACGATGAACTGGATGCTGGCCGCCGGCTCCGGCTACACCGACGACATCGGCGCGTACTCGATCAACTCCGCCGACAACATCACCGCGTTCACCTTCCTCAAGGACGAGCTGGTCACCCCCGGCCTGACCGGCCCGGTCGCCCCCGGCAAGCTCAACCGCAAGTCCGCCTTCGAGGCCTTCGCCAAGGGCGAGGTCGGCATGGTCAACGGCCACCCGTCGCTGATGAAGCAGGCGGAGAAGAACGGCGTCAAGTACGAGATGGTGCCGCTGCCCAGCCAGGACGGCACCCCCAAACCGGCGATGGGCGTCGCCGACTGGATGATGGGCTTCAAGCAGAACGGTCACCGCAAGGAGATCGGCAAGTTCCTCGACTTCGCGTACAACGACGAGAACGTGCTGGCCTTCGCCGACGAGTTCGACCTCCAGCCGGTCACCATCACCGCGACCGAGAAGATGGTCGCCGACGGCAAGCACCGGCAGACCCGCAAGTTCCTCGACGCGATGCCGACCTCGCAGCTGTACCCGGTGGGCAAGACCTCATGGGCGCAGGTCAGCGAGAACATCAAGAAGCAGATCGGCAAGGCGGTCGAGCCGGCGAACACGCCGGGCGGCGTGCTGGGCATCCTCCACCGCGAAGCCGTGGCGACGGACAGCGCGCAATAGGCTGACCCCCATGCCGCACGAGGACGAGGCCCCCACCCCCGAGCCCGGCCGGGATGCCGTACCCGTACCCGGGGCCCCGGATGCAGGACCCGAGGACCCGGATGCCGTACCCGAGGACCCGGACGCCGTATCCGGGGACCCGGATGCCGTATCGGAGTCCGGTCCGGATGCCGTGCCCGGGGCGGACGGGCCCCCCGGCGGCTCCGGCGGCGGGTCCGCCGCCCGTCCCGGGCTCTCCGCCCGGGAGCTGGCCGTGCTCGCCGTGGAGCGGCAGGGGTGGTCCGGCCCCGGGGCCAAGGAGCGGGCCGTCCGGGAGCAGCTCGGCATCTCGCCGACCCGCTACTACCAGCTCCTCAACGCCCTCCTGGACGACGTCCGCGCCGAGTCCCACGACCCGGTGACCGTCCACCGCCTGCGCCGCGTCCGCGCGGAACGCCGCAACCGCCACTGAGTGCCCGCGCCCGGGATCGCGGCAGTCCCGGTAGGGTCGACGGCATGGGGACCCTTTTCGAACCGTCCACCGAAAGCGGCCGCGAGGCCCTCGCCGCCTTCCGCACGGCGCCCCAACGCGCCCTGGTCGCCGTCGACTTCGACGGCACGCTGGCCGACATCGTGCCCGATCCCGAGCAGGCCCGTGCCCATCCCGGCGCCGTTCCGGCACTGGCGGCCCTCGCGCCGCGGGTCGCCTCCGTGGCGATCGTGACCGGCCGTCCTGCCGGGGTGGCCGTGCGGTACGGCGGGTTCGCCGGAGTCCGGGGGCTGGAGCACCTCGTCGTGCTCGGGCACTACGGGGCCGAGCGCTGGGACGCCGTCACCGGCACCGTCCACGCCCCCGCCCCGCACCCCGGCATCGCCGCCGCCCGCGCCGAGCTGCCCGGCGTGCTGGACGCGCACGGCGCGTGGCGCGGCACCTGGGTGGAGGAGAAGGGGCAGGCCGTTGCCGTCCACACCCGCCGCGCCAGCGACCCGCAGGCCGCCTTCGACGCCCTGTGCGCGCCGCTCGCGGAATTGGCCGCCCGGCACGGGCTGATCGTCGAGCCGGGCCGCATGGTGCTGGAGCTGAGGCCCCCCGGCGTCGACAAGGGGGTCGCCCTCGCCGACTACGCGCGCGAGATCGGTGCCACCTGTGTGGTGTACGCGGGTGACGACCTGGGCGACCTGCCCGCGTACGCCACCGTCGAGAAGCTCCGCTCGGACGGGCTCCCCGGACTGCTGGTGTGCAGCGGTACGGCCGTACCCGAACTGGCCGAGAAGGCGGACCTGTTGCTGGAGGGGCCGGGTGAAGTGGCCGCGTTCCTGGCCCAGTTGGCACAGGACGCGGGCGCGGGGGCGTAACCGGGGCGTTCGGCGGGACCCGCCGGGCCCCTCCCCGCAGAACCGATTTCCCACCGGAGCCGAAACCCCGTAGTGTCGTGTTTACCGACGCGGGGTGGAGCAGCTCGGTAGCTCGCTGGGCTCATAACCCAGAGGTCGCAGGTTCAAATCCTGTCCCCGCTACTGAAGACCAGGGGCCCGGAACTCGACAGAGTTCCGGGCCCCTGGCGTTTGCCCGGAGGCCGGAGCCGGGAGCCCGGAGCCCGAGCACCGGCCCGAGGCCCCCGGGGCGAGCACGGGCCCGGAGCCCCGGGGCCAAGCACCCGCCCGGAGCCCCGAGGCCAAGCACCGGCCCGGAGCCGAGCCCCGCGACCGCCCCCGTTACGCCCGCAGGGCCTCCAGCTGCTCCAGGAACCACTGCTGCGGGGGCAGCGCGGTCGCCGCCGCCGCGAGCCGCTTCGTGCGTTCCGCGCGTTCGGCCGGCTCCATCGTCAGAGCCTCGTGCAGGGCGTCGGCGGTGCCGGTCACGTCGTACGGGTTGACCGTGACCGCGTCCTCGCCCAGCTCCTCGTACGCCCCCGCCTCGCGGGACAGCACCAAGGCGCAACCGTCGTCGGAGACCACCGGGACCTCCTTGGCGACCAGGTTCATGCCGTCGCGGATCGGGTTGACGAGGGCGACGTCGGCGAGCCGGTAGGCGGCGAGGGAGCGGGCGAAGTCGTCCTTGACGTGGAGCACGACCGGCGTCCAGCCGTCCGTCCCGTACGTGGCGTTGACGCGGTCCGCGACCCGCTGGACCTCCGCCGTGTACTCCCGGTAGACCGCGAGGTCCTGCCGTGAGGGGTAGGCGAAGGCGACGTGCACCACCTTCTCCCGCCACTCGGGGCGGGACTCCAGCAGGTGCTCGTAGGCGAGCAGCCCGCGCACGATGTTCTTGGACAGCTCGGTGCGGTCCACCCGGACCACGGCCTTGCGGGGGCTGCCGTCGGGGCCGGTGCCGATCTGCTCACGCAGGGTGGCCATCCGCTCCTCGACGTCGTCCCGCCGCGAGCGCTCGCGCAGGAAGTCCGCGTCGGCGCCGAGCCCGTGCACTCCGATCCGCTTGCCGTCGAGCGCCTCCTCGCCGAGGATCTCCAGGGCGCAGGAGGTGAAGGCGTCGGCCCACCTGCGGGTCAGGAAGGCCGCCCGGTCCGCGCCGAGGATGCCGGTCAGGAGCTGGTGGGCGATGTCGTCGGGGAGCAGCCGGAAGTAGTCGGCCGGGGCCCACGGGGTGTGCGAGAAGTGACCGATGCGCAGGTCGGGGCGGAGCTCGCGGAGCATGCCGGGGACCAGGCAGAGGTGGTAGTCCTGCACGAGGACGGCGGCACCGGGGGCCGCCTCGTCCGCCAGGGCCTGGGCGAAGGCCTGGTTGTACGTCTCGTACGCGGCCCACTGGCGGCGGAACTCCGCGTCGAAGACGGGTTCCAGCGGGGTCTGGTAGAGCAGGTGGTGGACGAACCACAGCACCGAATTGGCGATGCCGTTGTACGCGGCCGCGTGGGTCTCGGCGTCGATGTCGAGCATCCGGACACCGGGCTCGGACACGCCGCGCCGCACCGCCTCCCGGTCTCCGTCACCGAGCGCCGAGCAGACCCACAAGGAGCCTTCGGAGCCGATGGCGCTGAGGCCGGAGACGAGACCGCCGCCGCCACGCCGGGCGTCGAGCGAGCCGGTTTCGCCGTCGAGCGTGTACGAGACCGGTCCGCGATTGGACGCAACAAGGATCTGGGCTGCCATGTGGCGAAACCTAGCCCGTCCGGGATTCCCTCAAACGTGGCGGCGCGCCGTCCGTGGGCGTGGCGCCGGTGATGTGCGCGACACAAGGGGCCCCGGGCCCGTGGGTGCGGCGCCGGTGACGCGGGCGACAGGAGGGGCCATGGCTGCGGGTGTGGCGCCGGTGAGGTGCGCGACACCTGGGGCGCCGTCGGTGGGCGTGGCGCCGGTGACGTACGCACACCGGGACCCCCGAACGCTATGCCGCGCGGTGGGCCGCGTACTCCCCGATCTCGCGCATCGGCGGCCGCTCCTCGGTGTCCACCGGGTGGGTGTGCGGGACGAAGCCGTTCTCGACGCGCTCGAACTGGGTGAGTTCGGGGCGCACCAAGTGGCCGCGGGAGAGCCGCAGTTGGGCCGTGCGGTAGATGGTGGCCGCCATCCGTCCCAGCGCCTGCCCGTCCTGGTGGCGGTGTCTGCGCACGCCCACGTCCACCTGAGCGAGCGCGTCGAGCCCCACGGTGTGCAGGGCGTCGACGAGGAGCCCGAGCTCCACTCCGTAGCCCACGGGGAACGGCAGCCGTTCCAGGAGCGAGCGCCGGGCCGCGTACTCGCCGCCCAGCGGCTGGACGAAACCGGCCAGCTGGGGCCAGTGCAGGTTGAGCAGGGGACGGGCCACCAGCTCGGTCACCCGGCCGCCCTGACCCGCCGCGCCGCCCAGCGGGCGGTCGTACATCGCCTTGACCAGGTCGATGCCGGGGTCGGTGAGCAGCGGCCCGACGATGCCGGAGACGAACGCCGGGTCGAAGTCGACCAGGTCCGCGTCCACGAAGCAGAGCACGTCGCCCCGGGTGACCAGCAGCGAGCGCCACAGCACCTCGCCCTTGCCCGCCACCGCGGGCAGCCGGGGGAGGATGTCGTCCCTGTGCACGACCCGCGCCCCGGCCGCGGCCGCCGCCTTCGCCGTCCCGTCGGTGGAGCCGGAGTCGATCACCACCAGCTCGTCCACCAGCGGCACCCCGCCGCCCCCCGCCTCCGGGCCCATCAGCTCCGCGCGGATCGCGGTCACGATGGCGCCGACCGTCGCCTCCTCGTCGAGTGCGGGCAGGACGACGCTGACGGTGGTGCCCCTGGCCGCCTTGGCGGCCAGCAGCCGCTCCAGCGGGCGGTCGGCGGCCGCCCAGGACCGCGCGCCCAGCCAGCGCTCCACCTCTCGCAGCACGCCCGTCACTCCCGACTTCTGTGATCTATCTCGCGGTCCGGACGCCTGTCTCATGGGCCCGGGGGTTCGGTTACAGTCTTGAACAACGCGGAGGGCCCTCGCATGTCGGGGTGGTCGCCGCACACAAACACCCGGGCCGCTCAGGCGGGCCCCGGAGTCATAGCGCTCATCCAGAGGGACTGAGGGAAACGGCCCGTTGAAGTCCCGGCAACCCCCCAGCCGACCGCGAGGTCAGGCCGGGAAGGTGCCAATTCCGTCTCGTGGCGAAAGCCGTCACGGGGAAGATGAGGAAAGGACCTCGCCATCATGGCTGTGCAGACCGCTGAGACCACCCCCGCCGCCGCCGTCGACCTCGGCCCCGCCGCCGCCCTGTCCTGCCGCGAGTGCGGAGAGCGCTTCGCCCTCGGCCCGATCTTCGCCTGTCAGCTCTGTTTCGGCCCGCTGGAAGTCGCGTACGACCTTCCCGCCGACAGCCCCGAAGAGCTGAAGAAGCGCATCGAGGCAGGCCCGGACAACATCTGGCGCTACGCCCCCCTCCTGCCCGTCCCCGCCGACGTGGCCACCAAGCCCAGCCTGAACCCCGGCTTCACCAAGCTGGTCAAGGCCGACAACCTGGCCCGCGAGCTGGGCGTCACCGGCGGCCTGTACGTCAAGGACGACTCCGGCAACCCGACGCACTCCTTCAAGGACCGCGTCGTCGCGATCGCCGTCGAGGCCGCCCGCGCCTTCGGTTTCACCACGCTCTCCTGCTCCTCCACCGGCAACCTGGCCGGCGCCGTCGGTGCCGCCGCAGCGCGGGCAGGCTTCCGCTCCTGCGTGTTCATCCCGCACGACCTGGAGCAGGGCAAGGTCGTCATGGCCGCCGTGTACGGGGGCGAGCTCGTCGGCATCGAGGGCAACTACGACGACGTGAACCGCTTCTGCTCCGAGCTCATCGGCGACCCCCTCGGCGAGGGCTGGGGCTTCGTCAACGTCAACCTGCGCCCGTACTACGGCGAGGGTTCCAAGACCCTGGCGTACGAGATCTGCGAGCAGCTCGGCTGGCGGCTGCCGGACCAGCTCGTCATCCCGATCGCGTCGGGTTCGCAGCTCACGAAGATCGACAAGGGTCTTCAGGAGCTGATCAAGCTGGGTCTGGTCGAGGACAAGCCGTACAAGATCTTCGGTGCCCAGGCGGAGGGCTGCTCGCCGGTCTCCACCGCGTACAAGGCCGGGCACGACGTGGTGAAGCCGCAGAAGCCGAACACCATCGCCAAGTCCCTCGCCATCGGCAACCCGGCCGACGGCCCGTACGTCCTGGACATCGCCCGGCGCACCGGCGGCGCGGTCGAGGACGTCAACGACGAGCAGGTCGTCGACGCGATCAAGCTGCTCGCCCGCACCGAGGGCATCTTCGCGGAGACCGCGGGCGGGGTGACCGTCGGCGTGACGAAGAAGCTCATCGAGGCCGGACTGCTCGACCCGGCGCTGACCACCGTCGTGCTCAACACGGGCGACGGCCTCAAGACGCTGGACGCGGTGGCCCCGACCACGGGACCCTCCGCGACCATCCGGCCGAGCCTTCAGGCGTTCCGCGACGCCGGACTGGCACGCTGAATCCCGGCCCGCTGAGCCGCTGAACCTCGTACGTACGCACCGGAAGGCAGAAACACCATGAGCGTCAAGGTCCGCATCCCCACCATCCTCCGTACGTACACGGGCGGCGAGGCCGAGGTCACCGCCGAGGGCGGCACCCTCGCCGAGGTCATCGCCGACCTGGAGAAGAACCACACGGGCATCGCCGCCCGCGTCCTGGACGACCAGGGCAAGCTGCGCCGCTTCGTGAACGTGTACGTGAACGACGACGACGTGCGCTTCGAGAGCGGCCTGGAGACGGCCACTCCGGACGGCGCCGGCGTGTCGATCATCCCGGCCGTCGCCGGAGGCTGACCGTCGAGCGCAGTGCCGGAGGCTGACCATCGGGCACAGTGCCGCAGGCTGAGTCCTGGGCGTGGGGGCGTGCAGGCGTCCCCAACGCGCGCCGCGGTACCCCCAGTTGCCCCCTCCGTTCACAAACGGAGGGGGCAATTCTGCATGGTTGAAAGAGGTAGAGTAGGGGAAGCCCCGTCGCTCGTCCCTGCCGTGCGCAGATGAGAACGCGACAAACTGGGGCCCGCGTATTCGCCCCCTTTGCCGCCGAAACGCACATTATGTCCGGCCCGACTTGCCCCGGAACGCGGGCAGTCGACCGATCCGGCCATTCGGGCCTTCCTAGATTTCTCGTCCAATTGACCTGTTGCAGAGGGCAGTTGGGCGGATACATTCAGCCGCGGTCGACGCGCTTCGGCGCACACCTACCGCGTTCCTGTCGGCGGGTGGGGTCTGACCCGGGGCCGCGAAGTGCGGTCCCGCGCAAGGGCCAGTAATAGGGGAGTTAGGCATGGCTCAGGGCACCGTCAAGTGGTTCAACGCGGAGAAGGGGTACGGCTTCATCGCGGTCGACGGTGGTGCGGATGTTTTCGTCCACTACAGCGCGATTCAGATGGACGGCTACCGCACCCTTGAAGAAGGTCAGCGAGTCGAGTTCGAGATCTCGCAGGGCCAGAAGGGTCCGCAGGCGGACATGGTCAAGCTCGCCGTCTGATCTCGGCGCGATCGGCCACCGACGCACACTTCAGCGACTTCATCAGCACTCACGCACCTAGGGCTCGTATCCCGTCACCAGGGGTACGGGCCCTTGGTGCGTCCGAGGGCCGCCAAGGGGTGCGTCTCCCGCTCCGCCCCAGGTCACCGAGGCGTCAGACCCCCGCCGCGGCCGGCCGGCGACGGGCCGCGCGGCCCGCGATCCGTGGTAGTCGCTTGCACTCTCCTATGCCGAGTGCTAATCATTGGCGTTAGCACTCTCCCCGTGAGAGTGACAGAAACTTGGACCAGGTAGGTGAGGTCCGAAGGGTGCTGGGGTAAGGATTCCTCCGCACTCTCGGGCCGTCCGTCGCGGGCGCCGACCACCGGTCCGGAGAAAATCCTCCCCCAAGCTCTTAAGGAGCAGGGGGTGCCCCCTACGTCCTGGGAGGACCACTTCACATGGCCAAGATCATCGCGTTCGACGAGGAGGCCCGGCGCGGCCTCGAGCGTGGCATGAACCAGCTCGCCGACGCCGTCAAGGTCACCCTTGGCCCCAAGGGCCGCAACGTCGTCCTTGAGAAGAAGTGGGGCGCCCCCACGATCACCAACGACGGTGTCTCCATCGCCAAGGAGATCGAGCTCGAGGACCCGTACGAGAAGATCGGTGCCGAGCTCGTCAAGGAGGTCGCGAAGAAGACGGACGACGTCGCCGGTGACGGTACGACGACCGCGACCGTCCTCGCGCAGGCGCTGGTTCGTGAGGGCCTGCGCAACGTAGCCGCGGGTGCCAACCCGATGGCCCTGAAGCGTGGCATCGAGAAGGCCGTCGAGGCCGTCTCCGCCGCGCTCCTGGAGCAGGCGAAGGATGTCGAGACCAAGGAGCAGATCGCTTCGACGGCCTCCATCTCCGCCGCCGACACCCAGATCGGCGAGCTCATCGCCGAGGCGATGGACAAGGTCGGCAAGGAAGGCGTCATCACGGTCGAGGAGTCGCAGACCTTCGGCCTGGAGCTCGAGCTCACCGAGGGCATGCGCTTCGACAAGGGCTACATCTCGGCGTACTTCGCGACCGACATGGAGCGCATGGAGTCGGCTCTCGACGACCCGTACATCCTGATCGTCAACTCGAAGATCGGCAACGTGAAGGACCTCCTTCCGCTGCTCGAGAAGGTCATGCAGTCCGGCAAGCCGCTGCTGATCATCGCCGAGGACGTCGAGGGCGAGGCGCTCTCCACCCTGGTCGTCAACAAGATCCGCGGCACCTTCAAGTCCGTCGCCGTCAAGGCCCCGGGCTTCGGCGACCGCCGCAAGGCCATGCTGAACGACATCGCCATCCTCACGGGCGGCACCGTCATCTCCGAAGAGGTCGGCCTCAAGCTGGAGAACGCCGGGCTCGACCTGCTCGGCCGCGCCCGCAAGGTCGTCATCACCAAGGACGAGACGACCATCGTCGACGGCGCCGGTGACAGCGACCAGGTCGCCGGGCGGGTCAACCAGATCCGCGCCGAGATCGAGAACAGCGACTCGGACTACGACCGCGAGAAGCTCCAGGAGCGCCTGGCGAAGCTGGCCGGCGGCGTGGCCGTCATCAAGGCCGGTGCCGCCACCGAGGTCGAGCTCAAGGAGCGCAAGCACCGCATCGAGGACGCCGTTCGCAACGCGAAGGCCGCCGTCGAAGAGGGCATCGTCGCCGGTGGTGGCGTCGCCCTCCTCCAGGCCTCGGCCGTCTTCGACAAGCTGGAGCTCACGGGCGACGAGGCGACCGGCGCCAACGCCGTGCGCCTCGCGCTGGAGGCCCCGCTCAAGCAGATCGCCGTCAACGGTGGTCTCGAGGGTGGCGTCATCGTGGAGAAGGTCCGCAACCTGCCCATCGGTCACGGCCTCAACGCCGCCACCGGTGAGTACGTCGACATGATCGCCGAGGGCATCATCGACCCGGCGAAGGTCACGCGCTCCGCCCTCCAGAACGCCGCGTCCATCGCCGCGCTGTTCCTCACCACCGAGGCCGTCATCGCCGACAAGCCCGAGAAGGCCGGCGCTGCCGCCCCGGGTGGCATGCCGGGCGGGGACATGGACTTCTAAGTCCCCCCTTGCTGGTAGCAGTACGCACGTCCACTGGGGCGGCATCCCTTCGGGGGTGCCGCCCCAGTGGCGTGTGCGGGGTCAGGCCGCGACGGGTTCCCTGGGCCTGCCGTGGTCGGCCGTCGTGGACCCGGGGGACGGCGCGTTCAGTTCCGCGAGCATCGGCTTGGTGAAGCCGAAGTAGTACGTGGCGAGGAAGCCGGCCGCGTAGCCGACGAGCAGGCCGCCCGCGTAGACGGCGAGGGTGGTGCCCAGGCCGTGGTTGCCCTTCAGGAGCGGGAAGAGCGCCCAGCCGGACGGGCCGATGGCCGTGGAGCCGACCTTGTCGCCGAGCATCGAGAAGAGCCCGACGAACGCCCCGCCCGCGGCGCCGCCCGCGCAGGCCGTGACGAAGGGGCGGCCCAGCGGCAGCGAGACACCGTAGATGAGCGGCTCGCCGACGCCCAGGATGCCCGCGGGGAGGGCGGACTTGATGGTGTTGCGGATCGAGTGGTTGTTCCTGAGGCGGAGGTAGACCGCCGCCGCGCAGCCGACCTGGCCCGCGCCCGCCATCGCCAGGATCGGCAGCAGGACGGTGAAGCCCTGCTGCTCGATGAGGGTGGTGTGGATCGGGATGAGCGCCTGGTGCAGGCCGAGCATCACCAGCGGGAGGAAGAAGCCGCCGAGTACCAGGCCGGCGAAGGCGCCGGTGTGGGTGAGCAGCCAGTCCGCGCCCGTACCGATGGCGGTGGAGATCTCACCGGCCACGAACATCAGGCCGAAGATCGTGACCAGGCCGGAGAGGAGGACGGTGAGGGTGGGGGTGACCAGCACGTCGAGGGACTCCGGGACCCACCTCCTGCACCACTTCTCGATGTGGACGGCGAGGACGGCCGCTCCGAGCGCACCCAGTACACCGCCCTGCCCGGGGGACAGGGTCTGGCCGAACGCGTCGATCTTCGCGACACCCGGGAAGACGATGATCGCGGCGACCGCCCCGCCCAGGATGGGCGTCCCGCCGAACTCCTTCGCCGTGTTGAGGCCGACGAAGACCGCGATGAGCGCCATGAAGCCGGAGGCGAGGGCGGCGAGGGCCGGGGTGAGGGCGGGCAGCCACCCCAGGTTGATCAGCAGCCCGTTGAGGCCGGCGATGATGCCGCAGCCGATCAGGGCCGGGATCAGGGGGACGAAGATGTTCGCGATGCGGCGCAGGAAGAGCTTCAGCGGGGTGGCGTTCTTCGCCTTCCTGGCGGCCTTGAGGGCGGCACCCTGAGCGGCGAGCTCCTCGGCGGAGGGGGAGTGGCCGGGGGTGCTGGGAGTGGCGTCGGTGGTCCCGGCGGTTCCGGTGGCGGGGATCCCCGGGGTGGCAAGGCTTCCCGGGGTGGCGGCGTCGGGGGCGGGCCCGGCGGGGGCGGGCCCGCTTCCCTTCTGCTCCTCGACCAGCGTTTCGAACTCGGGGGTGACCCGGGCGACCGTGCCGGGGCCCAGCACGATCTGGTACGTCTCGTCCTCGACCACGCCCATGACGGCGGGCAGCGCCTTCAGGGCGGCGTCCTGGACGAGTGCACGGTCGCGCAGCCCCAGCCGGAGCCGGGTCATGCAGTGGACGACCGAGGTCACGTTGTCCGCGCCGCCGACGAGCGGAAGGATCGCGGCGGCGGTGGCGCGGTTCTTGTTCTCAGGGGTGTCGGTGCTCATGGTGCGCGGTGCCTTGCTGTGCGGGGGTGGCGGGGAGCTAGCTCTTGCGGGCGGACTTCAGGGCCGCGCGGAGGTGGCCGTGCGCGTCGTGGAGCAGGGTCGCGGCGGTGGGTCCTTCCACGTCGCCGAGAATGATCAGGATGGCGTTCTTGACCTCGCCGTCGGCGGCGGTGAGGGCGGCCTCGATCTCGGCGTCGGACGCGCCGGTGGCCAGGCCGACGATGCGGCGGGAGCGGGCCCGCAGCTTCTCGTTGGAGGCGCGGACGTCGACCATGAGGTTTCCGTACGTCTTGCCGAGCCGGATCATCACGATCGTCGAGATCATGTTGAGGACCAGCTTCTGGGCGGTGCCCGCCTTCAGCCGGGTGGAGCCGGTGAGGAGCTCGGGGCCGACGACGACCTCGATGCCGTGCTCGGCGGCGGCGGCCAGTGCGCTGCCGGCGTTGCAGGAGAGACCCACGGTGAGGGCGCCCAGGCTGCGGGCGTGCTCGACGGTGCCGATGGCGTACGGGGTGCGGCCGGAGGCGGAGATGCCGATGACGGTGTCGTCGGGGCCGATGCGCAGTGCGTCCAGGTCCTCGCGGGCGAGTTCCTCGCTGTCCTCGGCGCCCTCGACCGCCTTCACCATGGCGGAGGGGCCGCCCGCGATCAGGCCGACGACCTCGTCGGGGTCGGTGTTGAAAGTGGGCGGGCACTCGCTGGCGTCCAGTACGCCGAGCCGTCCCGCGGTACCGGCGCCCGCGTAGACGAGCCGGCCGCCGCGGGCCATCCGGTCGGCGATGCCGTCGATGGCGGCGGCGATCTGCGGGAGCTGTGCGGCGACGGCGGCGGGGACGGTGGCGTCCTCGCCGTTCATCAGCGCGGCCAGTTCGGCGGTGGGCAGCCGGTCGATCTCGGCGAGCTCGGGCCGGAAGGCCTCGGTGGTCAGCGTGTCCAGCTGGGCGCGGAGTTCACCGTAGGTGCGGTCGGTGCGGTCGGCCCGCGCCGTGGTGTCGGTGCCGTGGGTGGCAGTCATGGTGCGGCTCTCTTCGGTCGTACGGGGCGGGGGGCGGAGGGGCGACGGCGGTACGGGGATCGGCGCGCGGTCCGGGGCCTGTGCGCGGTCCGGGGTCTGCGGGCCTTACGGGGATCACTGCGCGGTCCGGGGATCAGTACGCGGTACGGGGTCGGCGCACGGTACGGGAACCGGCGCGCGGAACGGGGTCAGCGCGCGGTGCGCGGGTCGTGCCGGTGGGCGAGGGCTTCGTACGAGGCGGCCAGGGCGGGGGCAGCGGTGTCGTACGTCCGCTGCGCGACGCCCACGAACAGGCAGTCCACGACCAGGAGTTGGCTGGTCCTGCTGGACATCGCGGCCGGGCGCAGCTCGCTCTCGCGAGCCGTGGAGGTGGTGAGGATGTGGTCGGCGTACTGGGCGACGGGGGCGCCGGGCCGGCCGGTGATGGCGACCGTGGTCGCGCCGTGCTCGAAGGCGACGCGGAAGGGTTCTATGACGTCGCTGGTGGCACCGGAGTGGGTGATCGCGACGGCGACGTCCCCGGCGCGCAGCTGCACCGCGTTGGTGACGGCGAGGTGCGGGTCGGTGTGCGAGTGCGCGATGAGGCCGATCCGCAGGAGCTTCTGGGCGAGGTCCATGCCGACCAGCGAGGAGGCGCCGACGCCGTAGATGTCGACGCGCCGGGCGGTGGCCAAGGCGCTGACGGCAGCGCCGAGTTGTACGGTGTCGAGCCCGGCCGCCGTGTCGGCGAGGGTCTGCTGTTCGTCGAGTGCCAGCTTGGTGACGACATCGGCGATCGGGTCGTCCACGGCGATGTCGGCGGTGACGGCGGGGGCCCGCCCCGACTCCTGGTGCGCGGCGAGTCCGGCCAGGGCCAGGCGCAGGTCCCGGTAGCCCGGGTACCCCAGCAGGCGGGAGGTCCGTACGACGGTTGCCTCGCTGGTGCCGGTGAGCTCGGCGAGACCGGTCACGGTCAGCGCCGCGCAGCCGGCCGGGTCGCCCGCGACGGCCTCGGCGACGCGCTGCATGGAGCGGGTCATGGAGGGGGCGAGGGTGCGGACCTTGGCGGCGAGGGCGGCGGGGGCCGGAGCCGGGGTCGACGCCCGGGGGCCCGTCGGCTCGCTGGAAGTTTCCTTCACGGTTCTGCTCACCACTGAAAGGTATTTTCAGCCGTGGGGGCGGGTCAAGGGGACCGAAGTCCCGATCCGGCCACGGCGGGTGGTGTGCGGGTCGCGTGACAATGGGGGGATGGACCACAGCGACTCCCCGGACCACAGTGTCTCCCCGGGCCACGGCGCCTCCCCGGGCCACGGCGCCTCCCCGGGCCACGACGACTCCCCGGGCCACGGCGATTTCACAGGCCCTGTCGGCCCCACAGGCCCCGACGGCCCCACAGGCGCCGCCCACCCCACTGACCCCGCCGACCCCGGCCTCTCCGGGCCCCTTGCCACCCCGCCGCTCGAACAGGCGCTGCACACGGCGCGCGCCCTGGTGATGGCGGACCTCGCCGCCCGCGACGTGGCGGAGGCGGACATCGTGTCCTTCGTCGAGGACGCGGTGGCGCACCGGCGGTGGTGGGTGGAGCAGTGGCCCCAGGGTGCGGAGTTCGTGGCCGGGCTGATCGCCCAGGACGTTCAGGACGCGCTGCTGGAGAAGTACGGCCGGTGGCCGCTGTGCCCGGTGTGCGAGGACGCGCACGCGCTGGAGGTGGAGCCGGAGCTCGGCCCCGACCCGCACTGGGTGTGCACGAAGACGGTGGTGGCGGTGGCCCCGGTCGGCGGGCTGGCACCGTGACGCTCTACATCGATCCGCCGACCTGGCCCGGCCACGGCCGCCTGTGGTCCCACCTGGTCAGCGACGTCTCGTACGAGGAACTGCACGCCTTCGCGGCGTCGATCGGCTGTCCGCCGAGAGCCTTCGAACGCGACCACTACGACATCCCCGCGGAGCGGTACGGGGACGCGGTGGCGGCCGGGGCGGTGGAGATCGGCAGCAAGGAACTGGTGCGGCGGATCACGGCGGCGGGGCTGCGGCGGAGGAAGTTCGCCGGCTAGGCCCTGCTGCTCACGCCGGGCCTGGGGTGCTGTCGGGGGCTGCCGGGCCGGCGCTTCGGGCGCTTGCGGCGCTTCCGTCGGCGGCCCGAGTGGCACTTGCGGCGCTTCCGCCGGCTGCCGGGCCGGGAGTGCTTCCGTTGGGGGCCACGCCGGTGCTTTCGGCACTCCCGTTGCTTCCGGTCGCCGCCCGGTGCTGCTCCATGACCTGCTGGAGGGCCTGGTTCATCAGGAGCAGGAGTCCGGCCGAGGACTCGAAGCGGGCGCCCGCCGGGGTGTCGGCCCCGAGGATCTCCGCGCCGCGGCGCGATTCCGCGGCCAGGGTGACGTTCATCCGCGCGGCCGCCTGGAGGGACCGGACCCAGAAGTCGTCGTCGACGACATAGCGCTCGCGGCGCGTGCCGGGGGGCCGTTCCCGCGTGAGCATTCCCTGCTGTTCGAGGAAGGTGACGGCATGGGAGACCGACGCCGCGCTGATGCGCAGCCGCTGGACCAGGTCGGCGGCGGTGAGGGCGCCTGAGTCGGTGACGTAGAGGCAGGCGAGCACCCGGGCCATCATCCGGGGGAGCCCCTGCATTTCGAGCAGATCGGTGAAGGACTCGGTGAAGTCCTGGACCGCCCGGGGGTCGCGCCCGGGAACGCGGTCGTCGGCGGCTGCCGGGTCCGGCACCCGGGCGGGAGCCTGCTTGCGCCGCCTCGCCCGGTCCCGGGTGGCTTCCTGGGCCTGGTGCGCCGCGTAGTCCTCGGGGCCGCCGTTGCGGGTGACCTCGCGCATGACGGTCGAGGCCGGCCGCCCGAGACGCCGGCCGATCTCTGCGTACCCGAGCCCCTGGGCCAGACCGTCGGCGATGTCCTGGCGGTCCTCGTTGGTGAGCCTGCCTCCGGGCATCGGGCCGTTCTCCTCTCGGGTGGTCGCGGGGCGCCGTGCGCGGAACGGGAAGCCCGCGCGCCTCGCCGCACGGTATGCGCCTCTCGCGCTCATTGCAATGCGGCGCGGACGGTGCACTTTGCGTTCAGGGGTCTAGTCATTGCAATGGAGGCGCTTATTTCCCTCGAGCGCCGGGGATTTGGGGTCCGCAAGAGCGTTGACCAAATGCTAAACGCAATATAACTTCGTACTCGTTCAGCACTTCCCGAACTGACCGAGGAGATCAATCATGAGCAAGAACAACGACGGCTTCTCGCAGGCCGGGCTGCGCAGGATGCGCGAGGTGCTGGCACAGCACGTCGACTCGGGGAAGCTCCCGGGCCTGGTGGCTCTGGTCAGCCGGGGCGACGAAACGTACGTGGAGGCGCTCGGGACCATGCGCCACGACGGAGGCGCCGCGATGAGCCGGGACACGATCTTCCGGATGGCGTCGACGTCCAAGCCGGTCGCGGCGGCGGCGGCGATGGTGCTGGTGGACGAATGCAGACTGCGGATGGACGACACCGTCGACCGGTGGCTGCCCGAACTCGCCGACCGGCAGGTGCTGCGGCGGATCGACGGACCGCTGGACGAGACGGTGCCCGCCAAGCGGCCGGTCGTCGTACGGGACCTGCTGACGTCGACCTTCGGCCTCGGTATGGACCTGACGGCACTGGGCGCCCCGATCATGAACGCGATATTCGAGCAGGGGCTGACCCCCAACCTGCCGGAGCCGATGCCGGGTCCGGACGAGTGGATGCGGCGCCTGGGCACGCTGCCGCTGATGCACCAGCCGGGTGAGCGCTGGCAGTACCAGATCAGCAACGACCTGCTGGGCGTGCTGGTTGCGAGGGTGACGGGCCAGTCGTTCGAGGAGTTCCTGCGGGAGCGGATCTTCGAGCCGCTGGGCATGAAGGACACCGGGTTCCACGTCCCCGAGGACCGGATCGACCGGCTGCCCGATCTCTACGCGCCGGACCCGCAGAGCGGGGAGTTCCATGTGTGGGACGCGGCGAAGGGCGGGCGCTGGAGCAGTCCGCCGGCGTTCCAGGGCGGCGGTGGCGGGCTGGTGTCGACTGCGGACGACTTCCACGCGTACTTCCGCATGCTGCTGAACGGCGGGACGCACGAGGGCGAGCGGATCCTCTCGCGCCCCGCGGTGGAGCTGATGACCACCAACCGCCTCACCCCGGAGCAGCAGGCGGCCCGGCACGCGATGGCCACCGACAACGTGCACATGTCGTTCGGCCAGGGGCAGCACGGCGGCTGGGGCATCGGGATGGCGGTGCGGACGTTCCGCGGCGACTACGCGTCGGTGGGCCAGTTCGGCTGGGACGGCGGCAGTGGTACGTCGACGTACGCCGACCCGCAGAAGAACCTGACCGGCATCCTGCTGACCCAGGTGGGCATGTCGGCGCCGAACTCGGCGCACGCGTTTCACGACTTCTGGACGACGGTGTACCAGGCGATCGAGGACTGAGAGGCGGGACTGTGTCCTTGCAGCTCCGCCGCGCGGGGGTGTGCCTGTGTGCGGCTCCGCCGCGTGGGCGGGCTGCCACTTGGGGGCGAGTTCATCGGGCAGCTCGCCGAAGTGCGCGCGGGAGACGCCGGACAGGGCAGGAGGGGAACAGGCCGCACGGGCCCAGGTAAGCCTCACCACTCACCCGACCCGTGCGGCCCTTCTCACGTCACGGGCCAGGACAACCGCCGCTCTCACGGTTGCTGCGGCCGGGCCGGCCAGACCAGTGCCTGGGCGACGATGACGTTCTCACCGTTGAAGGTGACGGCGGGGCCTTCGTGCAGTTCGTAGCCAAGACCAATCATCTCGCTCACACGTCGGCAGAACCCGGCATCGTCCGGGCCGGTCAGGACTCGGTAGACAGGCAATCCATCTGGTGGTGTGCTCATGAGGAGAAGGATCTCAGGCTCACCGCCAACCGATCCGGCGAGCCGGCACGGCCCGAACCCAATCGCTCCCAAGGTCGTCCGCGGGGGCGGCCCGCCGCCCAGGAGGGCTGGGGGGTAGAGGTGTGCGGACGGCCCCGCCGGGCGAGGGCGGCGGGGGTGGTCAGGGTGGTCCCGGGGTTCGAGGGGGTGGGGGGATGTGGAGGGGGTGGTGGTGGAGGGTGCCGTTGACCGTCAGCGTGAGAGTGGCCCGTCCCGGCCGCAGCGCGGTGAAGGTGCCCGTGCCCGGGTCGAAGGACGCGATGTGGCGCGGCCCGGCCCCGCCACGGTGACCGATCCGCAGATTCGGCGACCCGGTCCAGTCGGCGCTGAGCGGGAAGCGGACCGGAACCATCCGGCCTCCCTGGACGACCGCCGCCCACACACGCGCACTGCGCCCCGGGGCCGGCACCCCCGACACCCTCACCCTCAGCGCGTCGACATGCGCCCGGGTCTGTACGGAGACCCAGTCGGGGCCGCCCGCCCACGGCCTCAGCCGCGCGGCCGTCCGCTCGCGGGCGGACACCTTGTCCACCCCGACGAGGGACCAGCCGGTGAAGCCCCCCTCGCCCGGCGGGGCAGCGGGCGTCCCGCCGGAGCTTCCGTTGATCAGGTACGGCACCCCGTCCACGTGCGAAGCACCGAACACACCGGCACGGCCGCCGAGAAATCCCACGCCCTTGCCCGTCGTACGGCGGAAGTCCGCGAGCCACCGTTCCAGGAGGGCCGCCTCCTTGCGGTCACCGAGCCGGCCGGTCCCCCGCACGGCCGGGTCGCGCGGCGGTACGTGTGCGATCACCATGACCGACCGCACCCGGTCGTCCTTCGCCGCCGCGTCCAGCTGCTCCCGCAGCGCCCTGATCTGCGCGAGGCCACCGCCCCTCAGTGACGTACTGGAGGTGTCGAGGGTGACGAAGCGGGTTCCCCGGTGGTCGAAGATCCGGTGGGCGGGGCCGAACGCGGCCACGAAGGAGCTGATCGAGCCGCCCCTCACCTCGCCGGAGCCGGGCACGTAGTACCAGGGCAGCGCGTCCCCCAGCTCCTGCTCCAGGAGCGTGCGGGCGAAGGAGAGGCCCGCGGGCGAACCCCCGGCCACGAGGTCACCGGCCACGACCAGGAAGTCCGGTTTCGCCGCCCTGATCTCGCGCAGGGTGCGGCGCGCCCGCGCCACGGCCGCGCTGCCCGGGTCGCGGGCCGTGAGCTGCGCGTCGGACATGACGGCGAACCTCCAGTCCCTGCCCCGGATCTTCGCCGCCGTGCCGACCAGCGGATTCGCCGTGCGCGGCTGCCGGGGCAGAGCGACGGCGGGCGGCACCTGCGCCGTCAGGCCGTCGAGCACGACCCGGCCGGCGTACTGCTTCGCAGCGGACGTCTCCGCGAGATAGAAACGGTGCACACCCAGCGGCGTCGCGGCCCCCGCCGGCACGTCGAAGGTCACCTGCCGCCAGCCGGTCCAGGTGACGTACGGGCCACGCAGCAACAGGTCGGAGCCTGCCGCGTCCTCGAGGTGCAGGGTGGGCCAGGCACCCTTGCCGTCACCCTTGATCCAGAGCTTGAAGGACTGCGGCCTGCCCGGCACCGGGATCCGCACCGGCGGGGTGACGTAGGCGGCGCGGATGGCGTGCGAGCGGCCGAAGCCGTAGGAGAGGGAGAGACCGGTGCCGGTGCGGCCTTCCGGGGTGGCCGCCGCCGACCCGTCCGCCCGCGACCCGCTGGAGGTCCAGGCCGCGGCGTCGTCGAAGCCGGAGACCGGCTGTTCCTCGAGGCCGACGCTGACGGCGAGGGCGGTGGTGAGGCCCGCAGCGCGCACCGTGATCCGCCCGGCTCCGCCGCCCTTCAGCGACCGCACGGTGAAGGAGCCCCGCCCGTCGTCGGTGACGGAGAAGAGGGAGCGGTCGTATTCCAGCGTCACGTCCCGGGGTTCGACCGGGGCGCTGGTGGAGTGCGCGTCGAGTCCCACGATGCCGAAGCTGCCGGACGCCGTGGCGTCCGGGAGTCCCACGTGCCGGGTGGTGGGCAGGATCGCGCGGAGCGTGTCGAGCACGGTCAGCTCGGTGCCGCCCCCGGCAGGCCCGCGTTCGGCCCGTACCTGCGTGGTGCCCGGGGAGCGTGCGGTGAAGACACCGAAGCTGTCGACCCGGCCCACCGAGGGCCGGACGGACCGCCAGCGCGGAGTGCCGTGCGCGGGTCCGAAGGTCTCGTCGTGGCCGGTGGCCGTCAGTTGCCGTGTCAGCCCGGGGAAGACCCGCTCGGGGTGGCCGCCCTTGATGGGGTCGACGGTGGGGGCGGCGCCCGCGGGGGTACGCGGCTGGACCCTGAAGCCCCTGAGCCGCCCGCTGCCGTCCGGTCCGGTGAGGGCGATGCCGTTGGGGACGGTGCGTTCGCTGCCGTCGGAGGGGCTGTTCTCCACCTGTAACGCGTCACTGCCCGGCGTGCGGGCCACCAGCGTGGAGGAGCCTCCGCCATCCAGGTTGAGGGCGCTGTACGCGCCGGCACGCCGCATCAGCACGCCCAGCTCGGTGAGGGTGACGCCGCCACTGTCGGCCTGCCTGCCGTCGACGGTGACGACCTGCATCGTGGAGCCGTCCCGGGAGAACCCGACGGCCGTGCGGGGCGCCGCGGTGTTGTTGCCCGCCCCCTCGTGGTCCTGCGCCTTCCCGTTCACGACGAGCAGTTCACGACCGCCGACCGCACTGCGGGGCACGGGTCCGGAGTCGGTGCGGGGCCGGTACTCCAGGCTCACCGGGTCCCCGGGGCGCAGGGCGGCGAGCGCCTTCGCACCCGCCTCCCTGCCGACCAGGACGGTGGTCCCGTCACGGATCGCCCCGCTGCCGGGGCGCTCCGTCACGGACACGACCCGTCCCCTGCGCACGGTGGCCTCGGCGACCGGCGTCGCGCGGTCCACGGTGAGAGCCCGGTCCGCCTCGCCCCAGCCCGGCGTATAGGCGCCGATGCCACCGGCGGGCACGTTCGCCGCGTTGTACGCGCCCAGCGGGCGGGCCCCGCCGGGGAGGGTGACGGTGCCCTCGAAGAACAGCCGCAGGAGGCGTCCCGCGGCCCCCGGACCGAATCCGACGGCCCGGTGCGCGCCCTCCAGCGGGGAGTGGACGACCCGGCCGGCCGCGAGGCCGGGCCCCTGGGGCGCGCCCGTCTCGTTGATGTCGAAGAAGTCCCCGTTGACGGCGGCGGCGGTACGGCGGCCGGGGCCGGGGTCGTGCCGGGCGGCCAGGTCGGAGACCGTACGCCGGCTGGAGACCTTGCCCGAGAAGAGGTGGCCGGCCCGCGCGGCACCCGCGCCGAGGTCGACGGAGAGGACGTCGACACGCAGCCACTTGTCCGGTTCGAGCCGGTCGTACGAGGTCAGCCGGACACCGGGGGCGACCGGGCGGGAGGTGCGCGCCGTCTCGATGCCGTCGGCGTCGGCGGCGTACCACGCCTGAGTGGCGGCTCCCGGTCCCGGGGTGGCCGCGCTCGCGGGCGGCGGCGCGACGGGCCGCAGCATCTCGGCGGGGTGGGCGGGCCGGGGGTCGGGGGTGGCGCCGGTGGCGGGCGGGGCCACCGCCCCCGCGGCGAGAGTGGTCACGGCCGCGAACAGGACGGCGGTCCGCCCAGCGAGCCCTGGGCCCACGACTTCTCCTGGGGATCGGCGTGTACGTGAGGTCGGTGCTGCCGCGCGGCGGCAGGGCCATGCACCCGGAATGCTCCAGGGGCGGGGCGCGAACACCGGGGAGAACACGCGGACACCGGGCCGGACGGGTCGGCGAACGTGGCGCCCGCTCCGCCATTCGGCCGATCTTCGCACTGCGTGAGTGCTTGGCCGGGGTGACGTCGTCGCGTCGGCGAGGGTGGCGGGGGCCGGTTCCCGTCGGCGCCCGCCCGCGGGAGGGGGTGTCCGACGGGTGCGGCGGTGTCCCGTGGGCGCGGCGGCGTCCCATGGGTGCGGTGGGGCAGACGGGTGCCGCTCCGCCGGGCAGGGGGGTGCGGCGGGGCAGACGGGTGCGGCTCCGCCGGGAAGGGGGGCACGGTGGGGCAGACGGGTGCCGCTCCGCCGGGAAGGGGGGTGCGGTGGGGCAGACGGGTGCAGCTCCGCCGGGAAGGGGGGCGCGGTGGGGCAGGGGGTGCGGCTCCGCCGGGGAGGGGGCGGGGCGTTGCGGGCAGGGCGCCCCGCCCCCGGGAGGAGAGCCTCGCCCCCTCAGGGGGCGGCTCGCCCCGTTACGCTTCCAAGGTGTGGCGCCAGGTGTTGACGGCTGCTGCCGAGACCGGGGACGTCCAGCCTTCCGGCCTCGCCGCACCGCCGATGTGGAACGCGTTGATGCCCGCCTCCCGCAGCACCGGCAGGTGGTCCAGGCGGAGGCCGCCGCCCACCAGGAGCTGCGGCGCGTAGCCCGGCTCTCCCGAGCGGGCCGCCTCCGCGAGCAGTGTCGCCAGGCCGGCGTCCACGCCCGACGCCGCGCCCGCCGTCAGGTACGTGTCCAGACCCGGCAGGTCCGCCAGGGACTTGCGGGTCGCGTCGCGGTCGGCCGCCCTGTCCACGGCCCGGTGGAAGGTCCACCGGCACCCCTCCAGCTCCGCCAGCAGCCGTTCGACCGCGACCAGGTCGGCGTTCCCGTCCTGGTCCAGGAAGCCGAGTACGAATTCCTCCGCACCCTCCGCCCGCAGCCCCCGCGCGGCCTCGACCAGCCCCTCCATGTCCTGCGCCGACCCCGCCGCGAACCCGTCGGCCGCCCGCAGCATCACGCGCAGCGGGATGTCCACGGCGGCCCGGATCGCGGCGAAGGTCTCGCGGGGCGGGGTGAGCCCGTCCGCGGCCATGTCCGTGACCAGTTCGAGCCGGTCGGCACCGCCGGACTGGGCAGCGACCGCGTCCTCGGCAGTGAGGGCGATCACCTCCAGGACTGCACGCTCACTCATGGGGTTCTGCTTCCTTCGCCGTCGGTCCCGTTGGTCTAGTCCAATATCAAGACTAGTTCCCATGCTGCCCCGGCGCACCACCCCCGTGCACACCGTGATCGGCCGGCGCCTTCTCCGCGGGGGCCTTCGCCGGCCGTTCCTCGGTGGCCACGACGGGGTCGATCGCGCTCCCGATCCCGTACGCGCCCCCGAATGTCGCGGCCAGTACGAGCGCGTACCCGGCGACCTTGAGTCCCGTTCCCATGGCGATCCCTCTTCCGTATGTGTGCGGCGGTGGGGTGATGTCTGAGCTCGACAATACCCCCTGGGGGTATTGAGTCAACACTTGCGCCCCATAGGGCAGGGGGGTATACATGAACTCGGCGGCCGATACCCCCAGGGGGTAATTGGCGGCGGAGGAGAAGCAGTCGAAGCGATACGGATCCCTACCAGGAGAGTGGCCATGACCGTCCAGACACCGGCTCCGGCACCATCGCCGGCCGCGCCGGCCCACGTCGAACTCGCCATCGGCGGCATGACCTGCGCCTCCTGCGCCGCCCGCATCGAGAAGAAGCTCAACCGCATGGAGGGCGTCGAGGCCACCGTCAACTACGCCACCGAGAAGGCGAAGATCGCGTACGACGGCGGCAGCACCGAGGTCGCGGACCTGATCGCCACCGTCGTCAAGACCGGCTACTCCGCCAAGGAGCCCGCCCCCGCCCGGCCGCCCGTCACCGCGTCACGCGGCCCGCACGAGCCGGGGGCGGCGGAGGAGGAGGCCGAGGGCGAGGAGGGGAGTGATCCGGCTCTCGTCTCCCTGCGGCAGCGGCTGGTCACCGCCGTCCTTCTCGCCGTACCCGTCGTCGCGATGGCGATGATCCCGGCGCTCCAGTTCGAGTACTGGCAGTGGCTCTCGCTCACGCTGGCCGCGCCGGTCGTCACGTACGCCGCCTGGCCGTTCCACCGGGCCGCCTGGACCAATGCCCGGCACGGTGCCGCCACCATGGACACGCTGATCTCGGTCGGTACCTCGGCGGCGTTCATCTGGTCGCTCTGGGCGCTGTTCTTCGGTACGGCGGGCATGCCCGGCATGACGCACCCCTTCGAGCTGACGATCGCCCGCAGCGACGGGGCCGGGAACATCTATCTGGAGGCCGCCGCCGGAGTCACCGCGTTCATCCTGGCGGGCCGCTACTTCGAGGCCCGCTCGAAGCGCAAGGCGGGCGCCGCGCTCAAGGCACTCCTCCAGCTCGGTGCGAAGAGCGTCACCCTGCTCCGCGACGGCGAGGAAGTCACCGTCCCCACCTCCGCGTTGCAGCCCGGCGACCGCTTCCTGGTACGGCCCGGCGAGAAGATCGCCACGGACGGCACGGTCGTCGAGGGCAGCTCCGCCGTCGACGCGTCGATGCTGACCGGTGAGTCGGTACCGGTGGAGGTCGGCGTCGGCGACGGCGTCACAGGAGCGACCCTCAACGCGGGCGGCCGCCTCGTCGTCGAAGCCACCCGGGTCGGCGCGGACACCCAGCTCGCCCGGATGGCCAAGCTGGTCGAGGACGCGCAGAACGGCAAGGCGGCGGCCCAGCGGCTCGCCGACCGGATCTCCGCCGTCTTCGTCCCGGTCGTCATCGCCCTTGCCCTCGGCACGCTCGGCTTCTGGCTCGGCAACGGGTCCGGCCTCACCGCCGCCTTCACCGCCGCGGTGGCCGTACTGATCATCGCCTGCCCCTGCGCCCTCGGCCTGGCCACCCCGACCGCCCTCATGGTCGGCACCGGCCGCGGTGCCCAGCTCGGCATCCTGATCAAGGGCCCGGAAGTCCTGGAGAGCACCCGCAAGGTCGATACGATCGTCCTCGACAAGACCGGCACCGTCACCACGGGCCGCATGACCCTCATCGACGTACACCTCGCCGAAGGCACCACCGAGTCCGACGTCCTGCGGCTGGCCGGTGCGCTGGAGAACGCCTCGGAGCACCCGATCGCCCAGGCCGTCGCCACCGGAGCGGCCGAGCGGCTCGGTGCGAAGCTCCCCGTCCCCGAGGACTTCGCGAACGTACCCGGTCTCGGCGTCCAGGGCATCGTGGAGGGGCACGCGGTACTCGTCGGCCGTTCGAAGCTGCTTGCCGAGTGGGCCATGGAGCTGCCGGTCGCGCTGGAGCGGGCCAAGGCGGACGCCGAGGCGGCCGGCCGCACCGCGATCGCCGTCGCCTGGGACGGTGAGGCGCGGGCGGTGCTCACCGTCGCCGACGCGGTCAAGGAGACCAGCCCGGAGGCCATCCGGCGCTTCAAGGCGCTCGGTCTGACGCCGATCCTGCTCACCGGCGACAACCGGGCCGTCGCGGAGTCCGTGGCCGCCGAGGTCGGCATCGAGCAGGTGATCGCCGAGGTCATGCCGGAGGACAAGGTCGGCGTGGTCAAGTCCCTTCAGGCGGAGGGCCGCTCGGTCGCCATGGTCGGTGACGGCATCAACGACGCGGCCGCCCTCGCCCAGGCCGATCTGGGCCTGGCGATGGGTACCGGGACGGACGCCGCGATCGAAGCCGGGGACCTGACGCTGGTACGGGGGGACCTGCGGGCGGCGGCAGATGCCATCCGGCTCTCCCGCAGGACCCTCGGCACCATCAGGTCCAACCTCTTCTGGGCCTTCGCCTACAACGTGGGGGCGTTGCCGCTGGCGGCGATGGGGCTGCTGAATCCGATGATCGCGGGGGCGGCGATGGCGTTCTCGTCGGTCTTCGTGGTGGGGAACAGTCTGAGGTTGCGGGGGTTCAAGGCGGAGTGAGGTGAGGTGGGGGGTACGGGGGTGGGGGTACGGGGGCGGGGGCCCCGGGGGCATGTTGTGCGGGAGGCCGGGGGGGTGTTGGGGGGACTGGGGGGGGGGCGGGCCCGGGGGGGGGGGCCCCCGGGGGCGGCCCCCCACCCCCCCCCCCCCCCCCCCCGGGG
>NZ_JBHXRV010000033.1:0-38335 GCF_042716745.1 Streptomyces sp. NPDC058663 | reverse complement strand
GGGTTGCGTTGTGGGCGGGGCCGCGGTGGGGCGGGGCCCAGGGTGCGGCTCCGCCGGGGGCCGCCCCCTTGCCCGCCCGTCCCGCCCCCGGGGGGCGGCCCCGCCGCCTAAGGGGGCTGGGGGGGTAGGGGTGCGGGCGGGCCCGGCGCCCGAGGGGGCGGGGGTGCGGGGCTGGTGATCAGTCGAAGAAGGTGAGGGATTTTTCGGGGAGGCCGGTGAGGTGGTAGCGGGTGCCGGTGAGGGGGCGGGTGGCGTAGAGGCGTATCAGGGTGGGGAGGTCGCCGGCGTAGGAGGCCGGTGTGTCGTCCGCGCCCAGCAGGTACGTCTCTCCCAGGTCGGTCAGCTCCGCCCGCAGTGCGGGCAGCTTGCGCTTGTGCGAGAGGTGGGCGAGCAGCTCCACCGCGTGCCGTGCGCCGGCCCCGCCGTACGCCTCTGCCACGCCCCAGGCTTCCCGTACGTCCCCGGTGTGCACCCACTCCCCGAGCGCGATGCCGTCCAGGCGGCCGTCCCAGGAGCCCATCACCGCACCGGCCCGCTCGTAGCCCTGCTCCAGTTCGTCGAGCAGCCGGGACAGCGGCCACTCGGCGCGCTCCGCGATGTCGCGGTCGTTCGACTCGGGCGAGAAGACGCCCTTCTCGTAGCGCTCCTCCAGCACCCGGTTCAACGCCGCCGAACAGTGCGCGACCACGTGCCGCACCGTCCAGCCCGGGCAACAGGTCCGTATCGCGAAGTCCTCGTCGGTCGCCCTCGACCGCAACAGGCCGAGGAACGGCTTGAGTTCGGAGTGCAGCAGACGTTCGGGGAGCGTGGCGTCGCGCTCTCCGCGGGACGGGAGTTCCGTGTGTGTCGTCATACGGGCCAAGCTAGGGCCGGAGCGTGTCCGTCCGCAGTCGGCCGGAGCATTCCCCTCGCGCAGTTCGGCCGGAGCATTCCGGTCGCGCGGCAGACTTGCCCCATGACGAAGCCGTACGACGAAGCAGCCCTGCTCCGCCAGTGGAAGACCACCATCGACGCCCTCCGCCCGGCCGGGGAGGGGGCCGCGGCGGGCGGTGCCGCGGACCCGGCCCCGTACGCCCGCAACCTGCTCGCGCGCTGGTCGGAGCCCCAGCGGCACTACCACACCACCGCCCACCTGGCCGCCGTGCTCGGGCACCTCGACGCACTCGCCGACCACGCGGCCGACCCGGACGCGGTCCGGCTGGCCGCCTGGTTCCACGACGCGGTCTACCTGCCCGAGCGCGACACCAACGAGGACCGGTCCGCCAGGCTCGCCGAGCGCGCCCTGCCCGAGCTGGGGATCTCCGCCCAGGTCACCGCCGAGGTGGCGCGGCTGGTACGGCTGACCGTCACCCACGACCCGGACCCCGAGGACACCAACGGCGAGGCCCTCTGCGACGCCGACCTGGCGATCCTGGCCGCACCCCCGGAGGCGTACGCGGCCTACGCCGCCGCCGTCCGCTCCGAGTACGCCTTCGTCCCCGACCCCGACTTCCGCACGGGCCGGGCCGCCGTACTGGCGCAGCTCCTGGCACTGCCCCGGCTGTTCCGCACCCCGTACGGCACCAGGAACTGGGCGGAAGCGGCCCGCCACAACCTCTCCACCGAACTGAAGCTGCTCACCCCGTGACTTCCCTCACCGGTGAGGGAGGGCGGTGGGGACAACCCCACCGCCCGTCCACCTGCTGCCCGGACCACGCTTCGGCGTGCTGACACCGTGGTCCGGCCGCTCCTGCTCGACCAGGCTGAACACGTACAGATCTTCCAGCTCATCGAGCTCATCGAGCTCGTCCAGCTGATCCAGCCGGCCCGCTCATCCAGCAAAAGGAACTCCCCGTGTTCAGCCTGAAGTCGTCCCGCCGACGTGCGGTCCGTACCGTCACCGCCGGTGTTCTCGCCGCTGCCGCCTGCACGACCGTCATGGCGGGCAGCGCGGGGGCGATCGTCAACGGTGGTGACGCCACCGAGAGTTACCCGTTCATGGCGACGATCCCCGAGTCCGCCCCCAAGTACGGCATCCTCGACGGCAACTGCGGGGCCTCGCTGATCGACCGGCAGTGGGTCCTGACCGCCGCGCACTGCGTCACGGGCGACGGGCTCGAGCTGGACGGCATCGTCCGCGTCGGCAACGTGCAGCGGAAGGCCGGCGGCACCGTCCGCAGGATCGACCGGACCTTCGTCCACCCCGGCTACGTCAACGGCGAGAACAAGGTCGCCAACAAGGACGACATCGCCCTGGTGCGCCTCGACCGCCCGGTCACCCAGAAGCCCGTCGAGCTCGCGGAGAAGGCTGGCAGGCCCGGCACGCCGACCAGGCTCATCGGGTTCGGCAGCACCGTCGACGGCGAGATGAAGTTCGCGGAGCGGCTCCAGGAACTGGAGACCCGCCTGGGCGCGCCGTCCGCGTGCGCACCGGGCTTCGCGGACAAGACACGGCTGTGCACCCTCAGCACCAAGCCCAAGGCCATGGCGTGCTCCGGGGACTCGGGCGGCCCGCAGCTCCAGAAGGGCCGCGACGGCCGGTGGGAACTCGTCGGAGCCACCTCGGGCCCCGGCGCCACGAACGTGCCGTGCTCCGGCGGCCCCGGGCTCTACACGAGCGTGCCCGCCTACGCGCACTGGATCCACAGGACCATGAAGAACAACGGCGCCCCGGCACCCGCCAAGGACACCAACGCCGCCCCGGCACCCGCCAAGGACACCAACGCCGCCCCGGCACCCGCCAAGGACACCAACGCCGCCCCGGCACCCGCCAAGGACACCAACGCCGCCGGCCCCGCGAAGGACGCCCCGAGCGGCAAGGACGGTGCCGACCTCGCCGAAACCGGTGCGGACGACAACGCCGCGGCGCTCGTCGCGGTGGCCTCGGCACTGCTCCTGGCCGGTGGCGGCACCGCCGTCGCGCTGCGCCGCAGGAAGTCCCGCGGCGCCTCCTGAGCGCCGCCACAGCCCCGAGTGGGGTCGGCCTCCCGCCCCTATGCGCGGCTCACGGCACCCAGCAGCGCGTCCGTCAGCAGCCGGGCGGTCGGGACGTCGCACCGGCCCAGGTCGATGAGCGGCGCGGGCACCTCGCGGGCGCAGGAGCCCGGGTCCAGGGTGAGGGAGGGCAGGTGCAGCCCGATGCCCGCGAGGGCGGTGCGCAATGCGTGGATCGTTTCTTCGGCTTCGCGGATGTGGGGTTCCGTAGTCGGCATGATCCATGTATCTACCGTCCGTATGGTGCTTATGCATCACCGGCACCGAAAGCCTCGCCAAGTGGACGATTCAGGTGACCGACGAGTACGGGAATGGCACCCTTCGGCGACTTGTTGAACACTGCTGTGCCTCCCTCCGATCAGACGCCTCCGCCGCGCACCCGTGCCCGTATGCCCCTCGCCGTCTACATGCTCGGCCTCGCCGTCTTCGCGCTCGGTACGAGTGAGTTCATGCTGTCGGGGCTGCTGCCCCCGATAGCCGCCGACCTGGACGTGTCGATCCCGCAGGCCGGACTGCTCATTTCGGCCTTCGCCATCGGCATGGTGATCGGGGCCCCGCTGCTGGCGGTGGCGACGCTGCGGCTGCCCCGGCGCACCACGCTGATTGCGCTGATCACGGTCTTCGGCCTGGGACAGGTGGCCGGTGCGCTGGCCCCTTCGTACGAGCTGCTCTTCGCCTCCCGGGTCGTGAGCGCGTTCGCGTGCGCGGGCTTCTGGGCGGTCGGTGCGGCGGTGGCCATCGCCATGGTGCCGGTGACCTCGCGGGCGCGGGCGATGGCGGTCATGATCGGCGGCCTGAGCATCGCCAACGTGCTCGGTGTGCCGGCCGGTGCGTTCCTCGGCGAGAGCCTGGGCTGGCGGTCGGCGTTCTGGGCGGTGGGCGCGGCCTCGGCCGTCGCACTGGTGGGCGTGGTCACGCTGATCCCCCGCATCCCGCTGCCCGACGAGCGCCCGCGGCTGAAGCAGGAGCTGTCCATCTACCGCGACCGCCAGGTCCTGATCGGCATCGTGATCACGGCGCTCGCGGCGGGCGGCGTGTTCTGCGCCTTCAGCTACCTCTCGCCGCTCCTCACGGATGTGGCCGGTCTCGACTCGACGTGGGTGCCGTGGGTGCTGGGCCTGTTCGGCGCCGGCGCGCTGGTCGGTACGACGGTGGGCGGCATGGTCGCCGACGCCCGCCCCTTCGGGGTTCTGATCGGCGGCATCAGCGCGTCCACGATCCTGCTGGTCGCCCTGGCCCTCTTCAGTTCCTCCGCCGCGGTGGCCGTCACGCTGGCCTTCGCGCTCGGCTTCTCGGCCTTCTTCACGGCCCCGGCGCTGAACGCCCGCATGTTCAACGTGGCGGGCGCGGCCCCGACCCTGGCCGGAGCCACCACCACGGCCGCCTTCAACCTGGGCAACACGGGTGGCCCGTGGCTCGGCGGCACGGTCATCGACGCGGGATGGGGCTTCCCCGCCACGGCGTGGGCCGGAGCGGGGATGACGGTCGTGGCGGTCGCCCTCGTCGTACTGTCCCTGCGCTGGCAGCGCACGGACAGCAGGTCCCGCCTGGTCGCGGCGGGCCCGCTGGAGCAGGCGGCGCAGCAGGACCTCGCGCGCAAGTAGGCCCCGCTGCGGGGCGCGGTACGACGCCGGGGCCCGGGCGTCGCGGGGGCACGGTACGACGCCGGGGCCCCGGTCGGCCCCGGGTCGCGCCGCCCCGCCCCCGCCCCCGTCCCGCCCGGAGGTCAGCCGCCGAGCGCAGCCGGAAGGGGCTCGGCGTGGCGGACCGTGAGGCCCGAGACGGCTCGGGTGAGGGCCACGTACAGGCGGCGCAGGCCCGTCCGCTCGTCGGGTTCGCCGGCGACCACCGCGGCGGGTTCGTCCAGTACCACGTAGTCGTACTCCAGACCCTTGGCCAGCGACGCCGGGACCAGGGTCAGACGGGAGGCGGCCGTGGTCTCCTCGCCCGGCGAGAGGTGCGCGTGGCCCGCCGCCTCCAGAGCCTTCGCGAGCGCCGGGATGCGCGCGTCGGCCGCGATCAGGCCGATCGAGCCCTCGTGGGTCAGCGCCTCCTCGCACGCGGCGACGACGGCGGAGTCCAGAGCGGCCGGGTCGGGAACCCGCCGGACGGACATCGCGCCCGGACTCTCCCGTACCGAGGTGACCGGCGTCAGGCCCGGCGACATGTGCGGCAGCAGCCGGGAGGCGTACGCGATCACGTCGCGGGGGACGCGGAAGCCCGCGGTGAGTTCTTCGAGCACCGCGTCCGGCTTGCCCAGGTGGGTGAGGGCCTCGGCCCAGCTGCCGGTCGCCCAGGGGGTGGTGCCCTGCGCCAGGTCGCCGAGAACGGTGGCCGATCCCGTACTGCACCGCCGTCCCACCGCCCGGTACTGCATCGGTGAGAGGTCCTGGGCCTCGTCGAGGACGACATGGCCGAGCGAGTGGGTGCGCTCGATCAGGTCCCTGGCCTCGTCGATGAGTACGGCGTCCGCCGCCGACCACTTCGCCGACCTGGTGCTGCGGGCCGGCTTGGCGTGCAGGATCGTGCGCTGCTCGTCCTCGGTGAGGAGCCCGTGCGCGTGCGCGGCGAGGAAATCGGGCTCGGCGAGCAGACGCAGCACCAGTTTCGCCGGGTCGACCGGCGGCCAAATCGCCTTGACCGCCTGCTTGACGGCGGGGTTGCGGGCGACGGCGTCCTGCACCCGGTCGTCGGGGGCCTCCCCGGCCTCCTCCATCCGTACCAGGACCTGGTGGGCGATACGGCGCGGAAGGGCCTCGCGGGCCGCCCCGTAACGGATGTCGCGGGCCAGCAACTCGCCCACGATCTCCTCCAGTTCGTACGCGGCGACCCGCCAGCGGCGCGAGCTGCGCACCACCACCACCGGCTCGGCCGGCATCGTCACGTGCGAGCGGAGCGCCCGGCGCAGCACCTCCGCCATCCGGGCATCGCCCTTGATGACGGCGGCCGGTGCCTCGTCGGTGCCGCGGATGTCGAGCAGTACGCCCTCGCCGCCGGAGGTCACCAGGTCGTCGACGGTGGCCTGCTTCACCTCCAACTCGCCCAGTGCGGGCAGGACTTGCTCGATGTAGTGCAGGAAGGACCGGTTCGGTCCGATGACCAGGGTGCCGGTGCGGGCGAGGCGCTCGCGGTGGGCGTAGAGGAGGTAGGCGACCCGGTGCAGACCGACGGCGGTCTTGCCCGTACCCGGGCCTCCCTGCACGCAGACGGAACCGGAGAGGCCCGACCGTACGATCTCGTCCTGCTCCGGCTGGATCGTCGCGACGATGTCCCGCATCGGGCCGACGCGCGGGCGCTCGATCTCCGCCTGGAGCAGCTTGCTGGTCAGCGGGTCGTCGGCGTCGGCGGGGTCGGAGAGGTGCTCGTCCTCGTACGCCGTCAGCTCGCCCGCGGTGTAACCGAAACGCCGGCGCAGGCCGACGTCCTGCGGGTCCTTCCTCGACGCCCGGTAGAAGGGCTGCGAGACGGGGGCGCGCCAGTCGACGACCATCGGCTCCCCGGCGGCGTCGTGGACGTGCCGGCGCCCGATGTAGAAGCTCTCGCCCGGGGTGCCTTCGGCCCGGTCGGCGCCGACGGTGTGCAGATAGTCGAGGCGGCCGAAGAAGAGGGGGGTGTGGGAGAGGTCCGCGAGGGCCTTGATGCGGTCCTCGATCTGGGCGGTGAGGACGAGCGAGTTGACCCAGTTCGCGGTGACGTCGCGGATGTCGAGGTTCTCGACGTCCTCGCGCATGGCACGGAGCGCGGAACGGGACGCGGAGAGGTGGGCGCGCTCGTTGGAGAGGGGGCCGGCGGGGGTCCCGGCGGTGGCCGGGGGCGCGGGTGTGGTGGCGGTGGCGCCGCCGGACGGGGGTGCGGGTGTGGTGGCGGTAACCCCGGTCGGGGGCGCGGGTGTGGTGGCGGTAACCCCGGTCGGGGGCGCGGTCGTGGTCGTGGTGGCGCCGGTCGGGGGAGCGGTCGGGGTCGCGTGGGACTCGTGCGCGGGCACGGTGAAGCCTCCGGCTGGTGAGCGGGCCGGGCAGCCGGGTTCCTTGCGGCGGGCCGGGGTCCTGCCGGACGGACCGCGAAGGGCGGACCGGCGGGGACCGGGGCGGGCCGGGTGTGCGGCACGGCTCGGCGGGGGGTCACGTACTGACTGCCGCCCGGTTTCCGGCCGGGCGGCGCGCGCGCTCCGTGGAGGGAGGCGGGGGAGGGGGTGATTGTACTGGGGGAGGGGGAGGCGGGCGAGTGAATATCCCGTGGCCGGGGCCCGTCGGCGGTGGTCGGCCTCGTCCGCCCGGCGGCGATGGTCCCGTCCGTCCGATGGGGGTCGGCCCCGCCCGTCCGGTGGCGACCGGTCCCGTCCGTCCGGTGGGGGTCGGCTCCGTCCCTCCGGTGGTGACCGGTCCCGTCCGTCCGGTGGCGAGGGCCCCCCGTCCCGTGTCCGCGCTCCTTCCTGGATCTGTCCCCGGTCGGTAACGGAGGCATCCCCCCGGCCCCGGGATCCCGTCTCGTCAGGACGAGTGGTCGCGGAGCGACCGGCACACGTGAGGGACTGCGGGAAGCGAGACGGACATGGCACGGCACGGCAGCAGGCGGGGCTGGTACGGCAAGGTGATCGGGGCGGCGCTCGGGGTGACGATGCTCGCCACCGGTGCCTCGGTGTGGTCGGCGCAGGCCGGGGCCACGGACACGCCGGCACCGCAGGCGGCCGCGCCCTCCGCGCCGGGCGGTGCGGCAGGGACGAGCGGTGCTGCCGGGCCCGGTGGCGCGGTCAAGCCGGTCGCGGCGACCATCGCGCACGCCTCGGAGGCGGGAGCGCGCGGCATCAACCTCACCATCGACGACGGCCCCGACCCCGTATGGACTCCCCAAGTGCTCGAGCTGCTGCGCGAGTACGGGGTGAAGGCCACGTTCTGCATGGTCGGCACGCAGGCGCAGGCCCACCCCGGCCTCGTGAAGAAGGTGGTCGCGGAGGGCACCGGCTGTGCGACCACTCGGTGTCGCACGACACCGCCATGGACAAGGACACCCAGGCCTACCAGTCGCGCCAGATCCTCGACGCGGAACGCATGATCACCGAGGCGTCCGGTGGCGTACGGCCGATGTACTACCGGGCGCCCGGTGGCGCCTTCACCCCGTACAGCCGCCAGCTCGCCGCGTCCCGGGGCATGCGCCCGCTGGGCTGGAACGTGGACAGCAAGGACTTCGAGCGGCCGGGGACCCGGGCCGTCGTCGCGACCGTCGCACGCGAGCTGCGGAACGGCCCCACGGTGCTCTTCCACGACGCGGGCGGCGACCGCACGCAGACCGTGCAGGCGCTGCGACAGCTGATTCCGCAGCTCAAGGGGCAGGGGTACGTGTTCGGCTTCCCGGTGCGCTGAATGGCCCGGGGGGCAGCCCCACCCCGGTGGGCGGGGCTGCCCGTAAGACCTCGGGGTGAGGGGCGCGGGCGGGGTCAGCCTCTGGGTGGAGGGGCGGCGGGGAACGGTTCAACCCACGGTCCGATGACCGCGAGGACCGGGGCGCGCACCATGGATACATGAGCACAGCGACAGCAGCAGCGATGACAGGCCCCCGCCCGGCGGCGTCCCAGCGGCACTCCGGCGCCACCGCGGTCTCGGGCAAATCCCACCTGGCCACCCGCGCTTTCCGCGCCGTCCGCATCTTCGCGGGCGCGGCGGTCAGCGTGGTCCTGCTGGGCGACTACGCGGACGACTGGAGGACCGAACGAGACGCATGGGCCGACGGCCACGCGGGCACCGTCCCGTCCCAGGGAAGCCACGCGTAGGCCGGGAGCCCGCCCGGTAGGCCCGGATCCCTTCCGGTAGGCGTGGAGCCCTTCCGATAAGGCGCGGAGCCCACCCAGTAGGCCCGGAGTGCGCCCAGCGGGAACGGAGCGCGCCCACAGGACACGCAGCGCGCCCAGCAGGCACGGAGCGCGCCCACAGATACGGAGCCCGCCCGGAAGGCACGGAGCGGCCCCTGGCGGACCCGGCCGCCCGGCAGGCGCGGAGTGCCTCACAGTCCGGAGCCCGCCCGACGACGCGGAGCGGCGCGCCCCCGGTGGACCCGACCGCCCGCCAGGCCGGTGCAGGCCCGGATGACAGGGCTCGGCCCCGGATGCCGTGGACGAGGGCTCGGCCCCGGATGCCGTGGCCCGGGCCGGGAGAAGCCTCATAGGGTTGCCGCGTGACGACTGACCGGACCGAGAACGCCCGCGCCACCGACCGCGTGAGCTCCCGTGTGACGGAGCCCCGCACACAGCCGCCCCGTGCACCCGAGCCCCGCGCGCCCGCATCCGGCGCGTCCGGATCCGAGACCCCACAGGCGACCGCCCCGCAGGCACCCGGCCCCGCCGTGGCCGGTCCCCGTGCCACCAGCCGCCGTGCCCTGCTCGGCGCGCGAGTCCTGCTGGTTCTCTCGGTGGCCGCGCTCGTGGGCCTCTTCCTGGCCACCCGGGTGCCCATGGGCGACACCCTCGTCTACCGGGCGGAGGGACAGGCCGTCGTCGACGGGACGAGCCTGTACGACTTCGTCACCACCGAGTGGAAGCTGCCGGCCACGTACCCGCCGTTCGCGGCCATCCTGTTCGTGCCGACGACGTGGATTCCCGTCATGGCCATGAAGGTGTGCTTCTTCGTCGCCAACCTCGGTCTCCTCGCCCTCCTCGTACGCCTCTCCTGGCGGTTCGCCAAACTGCCGAACCGGCCCGAGCTGATCCTCGTCGCGACCGCGTTCGCGCTCTGGCTGGAGCCCGTCTTCCAGACGTTCGTGTACGGGCAGATCAACCTCGCGCTCGCCTGCCTGGTGCTGTGGGACCTGACCCGGCCCAAGGGCGCCCTGGGCAAGGGGGTCGGGCTCGGGATCGCCGCCGGGATCAAGCTCACCCCGGCGATCTTCATCGTGTACCTGCTGATCACCGGACGGATCAGGAACGGCCTCACCGCACTCGCCTCGTTCGTCGCCACGGTCCTCTTCGGCATCCTCGTCCTGCCGTCCGCGAGCCTCGACTTCTGGACCCGGCGGATGTTCGAGACCGACCGGGTCGGCAAGGTCTGGATCGTCGACAACCAGTCCCTCCAGGGCATGCTGGCGCGCGCCATGCACTCCATGGAACCGGGCCTGGTGTGGTTCGCGTGTGCCGCCGTCGTCGGACTGGCCGGCCTGTGGCTGGCCCGCCGGGCCGTGCGCACCGGGCGGGAGCAGTGGGGCATCGTCGTCGTCGCGCTCACGATGGTGCTGGTCTCGCCGATCAGCTGGTCCCACCACTGGGTGTGGTGCCTGCCGCTGCTCGCCCTGCTGGCGGGCGAACGCCATTTCCGTACCGCCGCCGTGCTCGCGGTCCTGTTCACCTGCCGCAGCTTCTGGGCGATCCCCCACCGGGGCGACCTGGACGTACAGGCGCCGTGGTGGCAGCAACCGGGCCTGTCGCCGTACCCGATGGCGGGACTGGCGCTGCTGGGGTGGCTGGCGTGGCGGATGCGCCACGGCGGAGGAGGCGGCGGCGGTGACGACGGCGTGGTATTCGGGAGCGGCTCCCTGCCGCTGCAGAAGTCGGCGGGCCCGGAGCCGGCCGGCTCCACCGTCTCGCGCTCCCGCGCCAGGGACTGAGCACGCCGGGGCCCGAGTGCGCCCCGGCAAAGTGAGTACGTACCACCAGCGCCCCTGAGTACGTGGCCAGAGGCGCCCGTGCGGCCCGACGAGGTCCACTTGGACGCATGACGCGACGCAACTCCGGCACCCCCGAGTTCGACCCCGGCCCCGGTCCGGGCCCCGGTCCGGGCACCGGCCGCGGCCTGGCCACCTGGGACCCGCGGTTCCCGCTCGGCGCGCTCCAGCTGTCGCCCGATTACGACCCGGCGGCCAAGTGGGTCCGGTTCGGGGCGGTGGCGCTGCTGGTGCCGCTGATGCTCGCGGACCTCATGTTCCTGGGCCTCTCGCCCATGGCGCTGGACCACTGCGCCCCGTCGGAGCCCTGCTACGGGCAGCTGCACGGCCTGATCACGGTCGCGACCCTGGCGCTGCTCGCGGCGGCGGTGCTCCTTGTCGTGTCGCTGTGCCTGCCCTCGCGGCGGCGGCGCAGAGCGGCCAGGAACTGGCTGGTGGCGGGGGCCGCGACGGCGGCCCTGACCTCCCTGGCCGCGCTGGCCTCGCTCTGAGGCTCCCAGGTGGGGAGTTGGCCGGATCCCGCCCCCATACGCAGGGCGGCCCCGCCCCCGTGCGAACACCGGGGCGGGGCTCCGACGAGGCGACCGTCAGGCCGAAGGCGCCGTTCCGTCGTCGGGGGCCAGCAGGTCGTCCGCGTCGACGATCCGGTAGGCGTACCCCTGCTCGGCCAGGAACCGCTGCCGGTGCGCGGCGAAGTCCTGGTCGATGGTGTCGCGGGCGACGACCGAGTAGAAGCGTGCCTCGTGCCCGTCCGCCTTCGGACGCAGCACGCGGCCCAGCCGCTGCGCCTCCTCCTGCCGTGACCCGAACGTGCCCGACACCTGGATCGCGACCGTCGCCTCCGGCAGGTCGATCGAGAAGTTCGCGACCTTGGAGACGACCAGGACGCTCAGCTCGCCGGTGCGGAAGGCGTCGAAGAGCTTCTCGCGCTGCGAGTTCGGCGTCTCGCCCTTGATGACGGGAGCGCCCAGGTGCTCGCCCAGCTCGTCGAGCTGGTCGATGTACTGGCCGATGACCAGCGTCTGCTCGCCCTTGTGCTTGGCGACCAGCGCCTCCGTCACCTTCCGCTTGGTCGCCGTGGTCGCACAGAAGCGGTACTTCTCCTCCGGCTCGGCGGTCGCGTAGGCGAGCCGCTCGGAGTCGGTCAGATTGACCCGTACCTCCACGCAGTCGGCGGGCGCGATGTAACCCTGCGCCTCGATCTCCTTCCACGGGGCGTCGAACCGCTTGGGTCCGATCAGCGAGAAGACGTCCGACTCCCGGCCGTCCTCGCGCACGAGCGTCGCCGTGAGCCCCAGCCGGCGCCGCGCCTGGAGGTCGGCGGTGAACTTGAAGACGGGCGCGGGCAGCAGATGCACCTCGTCGTAGATCACCAGACCCCAGTCGCGCGAGTCGAACAGCTCCAGGTGCGGGTAGACGCCCTTCCGCCGCGTCGTCAGCACCTGGTACGTGGCGATGGTGACCGGCCGGATCTCCTTCCTCGTCCCGCTGTACTCGCCGATCTCGTCCTCGGTCAGCGAGGTCCGCTTCACCAGCTCGTGCTTCCACTGGCGGGCGGAGACCGTATTGGTGACCAGGATCAGCGTCGTCGCCTTCGCCTCGGCCATCGCACCGGCCCCGACCAGCGTCTTTCCCGCACCGCAGGGGAGTACGACGACACCGGACCCGCCGTGCCAGAAGCCCTCCACGGCCTGCTTCTGGTACGGGCGCAACGCCCACCCGTCCTCGGCCAGCTCGATCGGGTGCGCCTCGCCGTCCACGTAACCGGCCAGGTCCTCGGCCGGCCAGCCCAGCTTCAGCAGCGTCTGCTTGATCTGCCCGCGCTCGGAGGGATGCACGGCCACGGTGTCCGGGTCGAGCCGCGCCCCGACCAGCGGCTGCACCTTCTTCGACCGCAGGATCTCCTCCAGCACCGGCCGGTCGGTGGAGGTCAGCACGAGGCCGTGCACCGGGTGCTTGGAGAGCGTCAGCCGCCCGTACCGCGCCATCGTCTCGGCGACGTCCACCAGCAGCGCGTGCGGCACGGGGTACCGCGAGAACTCCACCAGGGCGTCGACGACCTGCTCGGCGTCGTGCCCGGCGGCCCGCGCGTTCCACAGCCCCAGCGGCGTGAGCCGGTAGGTGTGGATGTGCTCCGGCGCGCGCTCCAGCTCCGCGAACGGGGCGATGGCACGGCGGCAGGCGTCCGCCTGGTCGTGGTCGATCTCCAGCAGCAGCGTCTTGTCGCTCTGGACGATTAGGCAGGACACACATACCTCCGGAAGTAGGATCGTCCCGTGACAGACAACACACCCGCGATGGCTCGGGCTTTACCCCGTGCTCGTCGCTCCAAAGGCGTCTCGGCGAGTGCGCCGGGAATGCGCGCCGCCATCTACGTACGACTTTCACGCGAAACGGAAGAGTCTACCTCGCCCGAGCGTCAGCGCTCTGCGTGTGAAGCGTTGTGCAAGGCCAGGGGCTGGAACGTCGTCGCAGTAGAAGAAGACATCGACGTGTCCGGCTATTCCCGTGGGCTCGATCGTCCGGGGCTGCAACGCGTGCTGTCCCGGCTCGCCGAGTTCGACGTGATCGTGTTCTTCAAGATCGACCGCTTGGCCAGGTCCACGGTGGACTTCGCCGAGATCATGAAGGTGACGCAGAGCGCGAGTGCGGCGCTGGCGTCGGCCAGTGAGCCGCTGGACCTCACGTCGTCCATGGGGCGCGCCATGGCGAAGGTGATCGCGGTCTTCGCCGAGCTGGAGTCGGACACCATCGGCATGCGTGTCTCCAGTGCTCACGAGCACCTGCGCCGGGAAGGGCGCTACACGGGTGGCAGAGTGCCGTACGGATACCGTGTGGTCCCGAACCCCGACGGTGCCGGGAAAGTCCTGGAGATCCACCCGGAGGAAGCGGAGACCATCCACGGGATCGTGAAGCGGGTCCTGAACAAGGACTCACTCCTCAAGATCGCAACGGACCTCACCGCGTCGGATAAACCGTCGCCCGGCCACTCGTCCCGGCAGACCACGGGCAAGCGCAGCGACTCGAAGCAGTGGTACACGTCCACACTGCGCAGCCTGCTGACCAACCCCCAGTTGCTGGGCCAGGTCATCGAGGACGGAAAGCCGATCCTGATGACGGACGGGTTGCCGATGGTCAGCCGCACGCCGATCCTCAGTACGGAGACGTGGCAGGAGTTGCAGGACGAGTTGGGCCGGCGGGCCAACCCCGGTGACCGTCGGAGGGAAGGTACGTCGCTGCTCCGGGGGGTCGTGTACTGCGCGGTGTGCAAGACGCGGATGTATACGTACGTCGCCAAGGGACGGACCCGCTATCGCTGCATCGGCCGGTTGAAGGCGCTCCAAGCTGGCACGGAGAGCACCTGTTACGGCGTGAGCATCGCTGGTGAAGGCATGGAGCAGTACGTCACGGACCGCTTCCTCACGAGCTTCGGCGCGCTTCCCGTGGTGCGCATGGTGGAGCACGCGGGAGAGGACTTCCGTCCACAGATCCGGCAGGCCAGGGAAGCGCTGGACGACCTTGAGAAGGACCGCTACGACCGTGGGCTCTTCAAGGGGGAGGACGGCGCGGCGCGATATGCGGCGCAGTACGCCAAGTTGGAAGAGCGGTTGGCCTCGCTGAACGAGAAGCAGCGCACTGCCAAGCCTGCGGGCGTTGAGGCACTCCCGACGGGCCGCACCCACGGGCAGTACTGGAAGGACGCCGATACGGCGGGCAAGCGGGACTTGCTGCTGGACGCCGGGACGTACGTGGAAGTCGGCATGTCCCGCAAGGGTGGACCGAAGCTCGACACGTCCCGCCTCACGGTCCACTTCGGGGAGGACGGCGAGATCCGCCGTGCGGACGCTGACGGCAAGGACGTCGAAGCGGTCATACAGCGTGCCGTGGCCCGGGAGGTGGAGTTGTACGGAGGCTGACTGAGCGCCGTTCGCGGCCCGTTGCTGGGATTCCCCGGTGGCGGGCCGTTCGGCGTTCCTGGGGCCTCAGGGAATCCGGTGGAGGGTGTCAGTCCGCGCACCTACAGTCGGGGGACGCCGGGACCGGTCACGACAGTGGCGAACATGCGCGTGGTGTGCGTTCTCTGCAACGGCTCGAAGAAGGATCAGCTCATGGATGAGTGGAAGCCCATGCCGTTTCCTGCCGAGTGCCCCCCAGGGGGTGACCCCCCGGGCCCCCAGATCCTCGCGGCAGGGAGGGAAAACTCTCGCGTGGCAACTAGGGACATTTGTGCGGGGCGTTGCGCTGCGTGACGGCCGGTGGAGCGTTTATCAAACGATGGTTTGTGAGACGACTCTGCCGACCACTCCAGACCCCCGAAACCCTGTTGCAAAACCCGTCTCACAACATGCCCGAAACCCCTGGTGTTCTGAGATGAGTTTTGAGACGATCTCGACATGACGACGAACACGGGAACCCTGGTCGGTTACAAGCGAGTCAGCACCAACGCGCAGGATGCGCAGCTGCAGGCAGACGCACTGTCAGAGGCGGGTTGCTCCCGGGTCTTTGAGGACAAGGCGAGCGGCAAGAACGCCGACCGTGCGGGGCTGATAGCCGCTCTCGACTACATGCGCGAGGGAGACACCCTCTGCGTGTGGAAGCTGGACCGGTTGGGGCGCTCCACCAAGGATGTGCTGACGATCGCTGAGGACTTGCACGCCTGTGGGATCAGCCTGCGCATCCTGACGGGGACGCTCGCCGGCAGCTACTCCCCGAAAGGTGAGGGAAAGTTCTTTTTTACGATGATGGTGGCGTTCGCCGAACTGGAGCGGGACATGATCGTGGAGCGCACTCGGGCCGGTCTGGACGCTGCCAAGGCTCAGGGGCGTACCGGTGGACGTCCGGCCGTGATGGACGCTGACAAGCTCGCTGCGGCCCGTGCTCGTAAGGCTGCGGGGGAGAGCGTCACGGCGATTGCCAAGGCTCTGAAGGTGTCCCGCGCGACGCTGTACCGGGCGCTTGCCGACGACGAGTAACCGACCCGATCCGACCCGAGAGACCGTCTGCCCGTTGGGGTGGGCGGTCTTTCTGCTGTCCGGGAGCGGGGCGGGCGGGGTGCTGCGAAAGTTCGGCCGACATGCCGTCTGCCGATCCCGGCCCAAACTCGGAACGCTCACGCTGGGTGTGATGCCGTTTCCCACCCCCCGCGTGGCTCTGACCTGCGGTAAGGCCAATAACTACGGGCAGGATAGGCCCTGTTAAGGGGTGGGGAGGGGGTCTTTAACACCGTGTTGTGCCACCGCAGAGGTATAGCAAGCCGGATTCCGTACGGGTTTCGAGGTGGCCGGGCTGGCACGGAGAAGCCCCGCCGGCGACCGACACCGACGGGGCCACGCAGGAAGCCTGACGGTGCTTCCTTCACCGGATCGCGGGGCCGTGTCGCTCCGCCGTCCCCTCGTGTCCGGGGCCTATTTGAGGCAGCGCGGGCACTCGCACATGGGCCACGCACCAGTAGGGAGCGGTGCCAGCTTCTCGCTGCTCCGTACCTCGCGTTTGGGCTCCCATGTCTTCCCTGAATCTCGGGACACCCGGATGGTCAGAAGCGTGAAGTCCGGCTTCTTCTGCACCCTCTTGCTAGTCATGTGCAGCGCCTGGCGTCCTGGTGATCCCGCAGCTCGACGTTGCAGTCAGACACCCCGGAGAAGTCCCCGACGGATCGGCGGTTCTCTCTTCGGACGCAGATGCTCAGGCACCCGCCGCAACCTGGAATCGGCGTGGGTTCGAGCCGGGGTTCCTTGAGCAGGTACGTGGTCGGCCTTCTTGCTTCGTAGTCACTCAACATGGATGCCCCGCCGGTTGTCGTCTGTCGGATGACATCCATGGTTCGCCCTGGTTATCAGGCGTTCCAGGGCCTTTCCTGTTGGGGCAAGAATCCGTCTCGGATGGATTCCACCAGGGTTCTCATGTCGTCCCCGTAGAGGGCCACCGAGGCGAACCGCTCGAATGTGTCGACGTACGTCTGAACGTCTTTGGGGTCTCGGGTGGTGACCTCCGAGTGAAAGGTTTCCACGATGACCAGGCGGTCGTCATGGAGGCTGAAGCACGTCATCGGAAAGTCAGGCATCCGGCCGTGCAGCGGGACAACTCCCACGGTGACATTGGGGAGCCGCGAGAGGGAAACCAGCCTGTCGAGCTGAAGAGCCATGACCACCGGGTCACTGACCAGCCACCGGAGCACGTGTTCACAGATAACGAAATGGAACGAACGCCGGCCGTCATACAGAACAGCCTGTCGCTCCATGCGGGCGGCAACGGTCTTGGCTCTGCTCTCATCAGGGAGCGCCGGGGGCAGAGAGAACACGGCGGTCATGTACTCCGGCGTCTGCAACAGACCCGGAATGAGTTGCCCCTGAAACAGCCTGAGCGTGGCTGTACTGGACTCGATCGCCTTGATGGTCCGCTGGTGCTTCCACGGCCCCATACGGCGCAGCAGACGCCATGCCGTGGCTTCTGTGGCCTCCGCGCGAGCGGTCGCCAGGAACTCGTCCTTCACCGCATCGGAGACGCCCAGCGCGGTCATGATCAGGTCGACGTCCTGCACCGTCGGCCGGACCTTGCCCGTTTCGAGCTTGGACAACTTCCCCGCAGACATGGAGGCCCTACGGGCGACCACGTCACCGGTGAGTCCCGATGCTTCTCGTAGCGTCCGCAGGGCTGCCCCAAGACTGTCGGCTATCAGCGGTGCCGCTCCCAGTAGTCAGCGAACGGAACGGCCACTGCAAGGGCCCGGTCACGGTAGGCCCGGTACTCGCTGAGCCGGTGCGGCGGAAGGTGTTCCCCGCCGATGAACGCCCCTTCTGGGCTGTAGTGCATCCGGAACACGTCCCGGTCGTCGAAGAGCCAGAAGTCATGGTCCGGGAGACCGGTCACGTCCTGGTCTGCGAGATCAACGATCCCGATGCTCTCACCGGCCTTGATGTTGCCGGGATAGGCCGCCAGTTCGTACCGCAGGTAGTCCGTGAGCGGGGATCGGAGGACGTGCACGCGCCCCACCTGCTTGCCCCGGTCGGTCAGGGAACGCACCCACGGGTTGTCGTCCCAGTCGGGCCCCATCTCCTCACCGGCCAGGAACCGCGCAATCTCCTCGCGCTCCTCTTCGACGTCGTACTCGTCCAGCGTCTCCAGCCGGAAGGCCGTCCGCTCGAAGGTCTCGAAGAGGGCCCCGAAAGCCTCACCGGTCAGCATGGGCGAAGTACTCCTCAAGCACAGCGCGAGGGACCAGGACCGCCGTTTCTCCTTCGGGTAGCTGTAGCTGGGCCAGCCGCTCGGGGTCGGTGATCACGTAGCCCTGTACGACGTAACTCCTCTCGTCCTCGGTGACGAACAGGGTCGGGCATGTGCCGTTCTTGCACTCCGGGTCACCGGACAGCTTCCGTAGCATCGACGTCCCCCTCGCTCGGGACCCGACTGGAACAGTTCCAGTCGGGTGTCTTCGATGCTTCGACGCCCCACGATCAAGGTCAAGAGGTACGCCTTTCCAGAACGGGAAAGGGCCCTGACTGTCGCTCATCCCTGTTCGGCCGGACGGGTGTTCAGGGCTTCACGGCGTCCGCGCCGTTGTGCTAAGTATGTGCATCGGACCTGATCGCATGGACGATGAGCGGTCCGTTCACGCGAGTGCCCTTCCGATAGGCCAAACCTCCAGTGTGCCGCATGCGCGGACGGGCACGCGGGGACCGCCTCGGCGGCGCCCGCCGGCGAGGGGTTTGCGCCACCCGGGTGAGGGCCGCGATCCCGGGGGTAAGGGTGACGCCATGACTGCCGAACGCACGCCCGCCGCCGAAGTGGAACCGCGGCCCCTGTGGACCTGGGTGCTCCTACGGACGGTCCTGATCCTGCTGGCCTTTCTCGTGCTGGTCGCCTTCTCCGTCGTCCTGGCCAAACTGACCCTCGTGCCGTCGCCCGCGTCCGAGGGGCTCGTGCACAGCAACCTCAGGCCGGGGGCCTCGCTCCGGCAGTACGCGCAGGACTACTCGTTCCTCGCCGCGTGCAAGCAGGTGGGCGGGAACGTGCTCCTCGGCGTGCCGTTCGGTGTGCTGCTGCCGGTCCTCGGGACGCGCCGGTGGCGGTTCCTGCGGATGCTGCTGGCGACCGTCGCCGTCATCGTGCTGGTGGAGCTGGCACAGGGCGCGATCGTCACAGGACGGGCCTTCGACGTGGACGACGTGATCATGAATACGACCGGTGCGCTGCTCGGCTACCTGGTGCTGGGGCGGCGACTGGGGCGCGTGGTGCACCGGAAGCGGTTCCGGGAGGAGCAGTCGGAGGAGGAGCAGCCGGAGGAAGAGCGGCCGGGGAAGGACCGCGCGGTCGTCGCCCCCGAGGAGAAGTGAGCGCGGAAGGTCAGTCCTCCGGCAGCAGGATGTCCGCGTCGTCGAAGATGCGCAGCACGACGAGGAGCAGTCGGCCCCGCGAGACCATGTACTCGGCCACGACCTGCGAGGTCAACCGGATCTCACGGTCCTGGTCGCCGGGCCCTATGGGCCTGGAGTGCTCCGTGTACGGATCGCGGGCCAGGATCTCGACGGCCTTCTCGAACGACGCCCGGCGGGCGGGCGCCAGCTGGTCCCGGGAGCGGGCGGCGGCCTCCGTGTACAGCACCTCGTAGACGTCCTGGTGAGGCATGCGTGGGCTCTCCTGTGCTGGTGCTCCTGGTGCCGGACTCACCCTCAGCGTACCGAGGTCATACCGGGTCGTCCGCGAGTTCGGCGACTCCCGTGATGCGGTGCAGCGGGTACGTCTTGACCTCGTCCGCCGTGTGGTCGTACGCCGTGACGAAGCCGCCCTCCACCCGTACCGGGGCGATCACCCGCTGGCTGGCCGCGCCGTCCGCGTTGACGTAGCCGATCCACAGGGCCGAGCCGGTCATGGCGGCGGCCTGGACGGTGGCGAGGGTCTCGGCGGAGGAGGTGCGGGGGAGCGAGTCCGTGGATGTGGCGGGTTCGGCGGTCTGCTTGCGGACCGCGTGGGCCGCCATGTCGCCCGCACGGATCGCGTGCAGCGCCGCGCCCAGGAGGGTCTCGTCCGGTACGGGAGGGCCCTCGGGCACCGGGACGGGGGCCGTCCGCGGCGGGGTGCGGCGGGCGTCCGCCCTGGTGATCAGTACATCGCCCGCCGCGGACTCGGCGGCCGGCGCGAAGCCGATCGCGCGCAGCCCGTCCAGCAGCGCGACCGGTTCGGCCTGCGAGGCAAGCACGGTCGGGCCGAGCCGGCGCAGGCCGAGGCCCGCGGACCGCTTGTCGGCGAGGATCTCGCCCAGCACGGCGTCGTCGTCGCACCGTACGTACGACGAAGCGGAACCCACGCGCAGGTGCCCGTGCCGACGTGCCACATCGTCGATGAGGTAGCTGAGCGGCTGCGGTACGGGGGTACGGCTGTGCTCCGTCAGAAAGGCGTGCAGGTCCGACGCCGCCTGACCGGAATCCAGCGCCCGGCGCACGGATCCCGGCGTGAACCGGTACACGGTCGCCCCGCCCCGGCTCTCCACGTCCGCCAGTACGGCCAGCGTCTCGGCGAGCGGCCGCTGCAAGGGGCCCGGTGCGACGGCGGTCAGGTCGGCCTGGAGGAGTACGTGGTCCAGGGGCTCGGGAATCAGCGGGGCGAGCAGCGCGGACGCGCGCAGGGCGTGGGCGGCGGACTCGCCCTCGGAGGGGAGGGGGTCGCCACCGGGGGCGGGGGACCGGGGAGCAGCGGACCTGGCCGTTCCCGCCTCCCGGTCGGGGCCGGACCTGGCAGTCTCCGCTTCCCGGTCGGGGCCGGACCTGGCCGTCTCGGCTTCCCGGTCGGGGCCGGACCTGGCCGTCCCCGTCTCCCGGTCGAGGCCCGCCAGGGCCCTGCCGTGCGTCGACAGCGCACCGCGGCCCGTCACGCCCAGCAGTTCCGCCTCCGTGAGGGTCCACAGGGCGAGGCGGGTGCGGAGGTCGCCGGTGGTGCCGCGCTGCGGGCGTTCCCAGCGGAGCCGGGCCAGGACGGACTCCGGGTCGGGGGCGGTGCCCTCGGGCAGTCCGGAGCGGGCGAGGAGCGCGAGGACCCGGCGGCGTACCTCCGGGGCCGACGAGCGGTCCAGGTCGGGGCCGAGCGCGGACAGGGTGCGCCCCTTGGTGTCCTGGCCGCCGACCAGGCCCGCCGTGCGGGTGGCGCGCAGCCAGGCGGCGGCGAGGCGGGACCACCGTTCCTGCGGCGGCAGGTCGAGCCAGGCGTCGTACGCGGGGGTGGGGGCGTACCGCTCGTCGGCCTCGCCGTCGGAGGCCAGCAGCCCGGCCGCGTAGGCGAGTTCGAGCCAGAAGGCGGCCGTCGGCTCCGGCAGGTCCATGGCCGCGGCGGTCCGCTTGAGGTCACGGACGCTGAGGCCGCCGGACCGCAGCACCGGGGGCCCGCCCCTGTCCCAGTCCTTGAGCAGGTCCTCGACCGTCGTCAGGGCGCCGAACGCCTGCCCCGCCGCCGTCAGATCGACCATCTTCACCGAGTGCGCGGACGCCGCCACGAGCTCCGGAGGGGCTGGTTCCGGGTGGCGGTGGGCACGGCCCACCCGTAGGTGCAGCGCCGCCTCGCGGGGCAGGACGACGGTGCGCGCGCTGGTCGGCAGCAGCAGCCCGTGGTCGCGCAGCCAGCGCACCGGCGGCGTGGGGTCCGAGCTCACCTCGCCGTACGGCGGCCCCCAGACGAGCCGGTCGAGCACGGTCAGCGCCTCCGAAGGGGCGGTGTCGAGCAGCGCGTCCATCCGGGAGCGGTCGGTGAACAGCGAGGTCAGCGCGTGCACGGCGGACACCGGGTCGTGCGTGGTGGGCAGCCCGATGGCGGCCAGGATGCCCTGGAGCCTGGTCGGCGACATGCCGGCGGTGGCCTCCGCGACGCTCGGGCCGAGCCCGGTCGGGGACGGGTGGGCGGCCGACGGCGCGAGCAGCTCGCGCGCGGTCCGTACGAGCCGGAGCCGGTCGTCGCCGCCCCACAGGAGCGCCTGTTCGCGCAGCGTCCGTACGGCGCCGGGCAGCGCGGCTTCCACGGCCGGGTCGCCCTCGCCGCCGCACATCAGTGCCTTGAGCGTGTCGTACGGCGCCGGATCGGGCGCCACCGCGAGCGCCTCGGCAGTTTGCAGCGCGAACCGGTCGAGCCGCTCCAGCGCACGCACGACCGAGGCCCGGGTGCCCGCCCGGGTGGCCAGCAGACCGAGGTCGCCGGGCACGGGGGACAGCAGGTCGGGCCGGGCCCGCAGCAGCGCGGCGAGCGACGCGTCGTCCCGGGTCCGCAGGGCTTCGGCGAGGGTGCGGGGCGCGCTGGAGGTGCCCGGCGCGCCGTAGGGCGTGTCGGGCGTGCCCGGAGTGCCCGGCGTCGGGCGGGGCGTGCCGAACGTGCTGCCGGACGTGCCCGGCGTACCGCCTGACGTGCTGGTCGGCGGGCCGGCGGCCGTGCCGCCGACGGTGGATCCTTCGGGCACGTGCGCCTCCCGGTCGAGCTCGCTGGTCCCCATCCGCCCCACGGTAGCGTCTGCGCGCCCCGGCCCAGCGCGGCAGGCGCTAACGTCGGACCAGGGCCGCCAGGCAACTGCGGGTGACCGGCGGGCACTTGCGGGGTACCAGGACCGGAACGACCGCAATCAGCCGGAAACGCCCGAACGGCAGGTCAGGGCACGGGCGGCGGGAACAGGGGACGGACGACGTCGTGGGCATCGAGAGCGACCAGCTGGTCTTTGACTATCTGAGCCGGGTCGGCGACCTGGCCCAGCAGCAACAGCTGACCTCCGGCGACCGGATGCGCCTGGTGTCCACGCTGCGCGGCGAGATCGACCGGCAGCGTGCGAAGGCCATCGGCGGCCCGGACAGCGCCGCCGCCGTGCAGCGCATCCTCGGCAGGCTCGGCACCCCGGCCGAGATCGTCGAGGCGGCAGGCGGGAGCGGAGTCGAGGCGGCGCTCTCCGCCCGTACGTCGCGCCGGGTGCTGCCCCGGCAGCGCAGGGGAGCGGCAGGGAGCGGGCTACGGGGCAGCGGGGACGCCCGGGACGGCCGCGACGGCCGCGACGGTCACGCTGGGAAGAGCGAGGAACCGGTCGGCTTCGAGAAGGAAGCGACGCGGCCGACGGTCCCCTTCCCCACGGGCTTCCCCCCGGGCCCGCACCTGGCGGGCGCCGACGAACTCGGCCCGCCGGGCGAGGGGCCCGACGAGTGGTGGCGGGCGGAACCTGGCCCCTTCGGCGGCCTGGGCACCGCGGTGCCGGGCTTCACCGGCGGCGTGGAGATCCCCGAGATACTCAAGCCGCCTCCGGAGGACGAGGACGAAGACGAGGAGGAGGAGACCGACGAGGAGGCCGCGGCACGGCGACGTCTCCTGCGCCGTGAGCTCCTGAAACGCCGGCTTCTGCGGCGAGCGGCACCGGAGGAGGAGACCGAGGGCGAGGCCGAGGACGAGGGCGTCCCGCTGCGGGCGCCGCTGGTGCCACGGGGCAGCCCGTTCCTGCTGCTGGCCGCGGTGCTGCTGGTCACGGGAGCCGTACTGGGGAACCTGCTGGTGCTGGCGGGCGGCTGGTTCCTCGCGTACGTCTCACGCAGGCTGACCCGTACGCAGGCCAAGTGGGCGGTCCTGGGCCTGCCGGGCCTGGCAGCGGCGGGCGGCGCGGTGTGGCTCTGGGGCCGCACCCAGGGCCGCTGGGGGGCACCGCTGTCGCTGGAGGTGGAGGGGGCGATGGGAGACGCCCTGACGGGTCTGTGGCCGGTACTGCTGCGCACGGCGGCGGTACTGACGGCCCTCTACCTCCTCTGGCGAGCCCGAAGGCTGAGCCCCTGACCCCTGCTCCCGCCGCCGTGGCCGACGGACCGCCTTGACCGATGGGACCACCCTGACTGACTGCCCCGCACTCTCGGGCGGCGGGGCACCTTGGTGCGCGTGACGTCCGTACGTTCGGGCGCCGGGGTCCCGGGGCGAGGTGTCCAAGGACTTGGCGCTGCCGTTCAGGCGCGAATCTCTGCCATGAGCATGCGCAACGTCAGTGAGTGCTTCTCGGGCGGCAGCGCGTCCAATGCCGCCTGGGCGTAGGCTGCGCCCCCGGCAGAGTCGCCGGACCGCGCCAACATCAGCCCCCGGTGCATCTCAAGGTGGGTGGCGAATCTGGGCAGCGACGCCGGTAGCTCTGCCCGCGCCGCATCCTGCGCGGCAGTCGCACCCCTCTCGTCGCCCAGCCGTGCCAGCAGCAGCGACCTGAACACGTTGAGCCGCCACCAGGGCACGGCGTAGTCGCTGGTCTGTTCGTACGACCCAGCAGCGTCAAAAACACGCTGCCCCTGCTCTGCGAGCAGCACCGCTGTAGCCGTGTCGCCCCGGAGCGCAGCCGCGTGGGCTTTGCCGTAGATCGCATTGAGGAGTCCCAGGGACGGACGCTCCGTGATGGCCATGGCCTGATCAGCGAACACGTCGGCGAGCCCCAGCGACGCACCCTCGTAACCGAGCGCGACAGCAGCTCGACCCCGTACCCACACTCGGGCAGAGTCGTCCCCCGATGCGTCAGCGGCCTTTGCAGCCATGCGGTACCAGTGAGCGGCTTTCGACCCGTCCGACCCCGGAAAAGTCTTCGCGTACAAGGTCATCAGTCGAGACGCGACAGACCACAACTGCGGTTGGTCCAACTGTTGCTGGACGACCACCAGCTCACCCGATACGCGTCGCTGAATGTCGGCAGCCCCCATCGACATGTAGTCGGTCCCGTACGTGGCCAGCTTTTCCTCCCACGCGTCCACGGACGGCCCACCGGCCAAGCGAGCGGCGAACCCCTGGGACAGCAGGTCGGAAGCCACCACGGGAGCTATGGCGGCCCCAGCAACATCGGTGAGGAAGGTACGCCGGTTCAATGCGTTCTCCAGGACAGCTAGAGGGACGTCCAGCACCGCCGACAACGCCCGAAGGTAGAACCTGCCGGGCACCACCTTGGAACGCTCCCACCGGCTGACGTACTCCCGATCGAGGTTGGTCCCGAACACGTGGTTGATCTGTGACGCCAGCCGACCCTGTGACCACCCGCGCGCTTGGCGCAGGTCCCTGATCAGCTCCCCAATGCCCATGCCGCCATCTTGCCCCTGCGTCTGCCCCCGGCGAGGTAACTCCGCTGCAGTCAGGCGTACTTGCCCCTACCCATGCCCCTAGCCGGGTGACTCCCCACAGAGAACGCTGGAAGTTCACCGCGCAACGCAGCGAGGGGACATCAGCAGTGGGAAGCACAGCACGGGCAAGATTCGCGGCGCTCATGGCAGAGCACGGTTTGGACGGGGTGCTGTACATCGAATCGGTGCCGGTCAACAGCGTCACCCCCGAGGCCGACGACCAGGCCGACGAGCCGGCGGGCTCCCTGGACGAGTTGGGCACGCGCGTTGCCGCTTACAACAAGCGCCGGCGCATGTTCGGGGGCCGCTGATGGGCACCCGCAGCGTCATGCGGTACGTGACGTACAAGCTCCAGCAGGACGAGAGCGCTGAGCCCGAGTGCCAATCCGTGTGCGTGACGGGTCAGGACTCCGACTGTGGGGCCGTCTCGCCCCGTTGTACCGAAGTGGGCGACTTGGGGGCGTGGCAGGTCGACCACGCCAGGCAGACCGGGCACTCCCGCTTTCGCAACGAGTTGGCGCGGTACGTCGTCCTGGCCCCGGTCGACGGCTCGTCGTGCACCATCGTCCCGACGAGATCGGGCGGTACGTCATGATGACGCGCGCCCGCTTGCTCGTACGGCCCGGCGACTTCCTGTGCACCGTCACGGCACACGGCTCGGTGAATGGACAGCTGGTGGAGATCACCCTCGCCAGGCATCGGGCGCCCTCTCCGGTGCTCGCCTGCCAGTGGCTCCGGGAGCGGGCCCGGTGGATGGCTGATCGGCTGGACCCCGACCCCGAGCACACTCCCGTACTCGCTGCGGCACTTCACGAAGTTCCTGATGGCGTCCCGGACGCTCCCACCGTCCTACGGGACTGGTGCAGGGACGTCCCGCGGCAAGGGGCCGCAGTGGTCCGGCTCGGACAGGGGCACGGTGTCCGCTTCATGGCGCGCGATGACACCACCCTCTATGAACTGTCCGCCGTACCGGTACACGTCCCCTTGCCCGAATCCTCGCGTCTGGCGGGACCGGTCCCCAGAGGAAGGCAGGCGGCCGAGGAACGGCACGAACGGGCGGGCCAGTGAGGTTCGCGGCCGTGACCCTGTGGGTGCTGCTGTGGGCAGCCGTCGGTGTTGCTGCGGTCATGGCACGCACCCCGTAGACCCCCGGCCCCCGTCCGAGCCTCTTTCAGCGGGGCCGGTCCGGGCGGGGCCGGGCAAGATGTCCGCCTCGGTGATCTTTTGGTCGAGTGCACCGGGGCGGACTGCACCACGCACGACGGCGCGGGGACCGACTCTCCGCACGTACGCCGAAAGGATGGGCAAGATGACTGCACTGCCCGAGTTCGCGTTCGTCAAAACACAGGCATGTCGGGACGCGAAGGTGGACAACTGCGCCGAGGTGGCAACCAACCGGCCGGACGTCGTGGCCGTACGCTCCACCCTGCGGCCGAACGTGGTTGTGGAGTTCTCCCGCGAAGAGTGGGTGGACCTGACGGCAGCGGTATCGGCTGGGGAGTTCACCGCGTAGGAGGGGTGCAGCCGTGGCCAAGTGTCCCCGCTGTGAGGCGGAGTGCCCGACCGACCCGGAGAACGGGTTGCCGTGGTGTCCGGCGTGCGGGGAGTTCTTCGGACTGGTCGAGCCCGGGTGCCGGGGGCCGGAGTGGCAGCGCGAGAAGCCCACGCGGGCCCCGGTGCGGCCACGCAAGCACTGAGCAGGACGGCCCCGGTTGCCTCTCCCCCCTCAGGGAGGCGGCCGGGGCTTCCGGCTGTTCCCCTTGGAACACGTGCTCCGGCCACTGCCGGGCTTCCCGACGGGGGCGGCGGTAGGGCAGGCAAGGGTGCGGCCCCCGACGGAGCCGCACCCTTGAGCCCACGTACCCCTACTTCTACTTCGTCAGGTTCTGCTCCAGCTCCGTCAGGATCTTCTCCGCCGCCGTGTAGCCGATTCCCTGGATCCACAGCTGGTCGTCGACGCGGAATACCTTGCCCGACTTGACCGCGGGCATCGACTTCCACAGGGCCGAGTTCATCGTCTGGGTCTGCTTGGCCTTGGCCGGGTCGCCGTACGTGGAGTGGAAGATGACGTTCGCGTCCTGGCCCGCGAGGTCGATCTTCTCCGGGCTCACGTCGTACGAGAAGCCGTCCTCCGCCTTGTCGGCGATCGGCGGCCGGCCCAGGCCGACGTCGGCGAGGACGGTCGCGATGTAGTTCTTCTTGCCGTAGATGCGGATGTCCGCGCCCTCCACGAAGCGGACCATGTTGACCTTGGTCGCGGCGGCCTTCTCCTTGCCGCCGACCGCCTCGGTCACCTTCGCCGCGTGCGCGGTGTACGCGTCGACCACCCGCTTGGCCTCTGCCTGCTTGCCGAGCGCCTCGGCGTGCAGCTGGAAGTTCTCCTTCCAGGGGAAGCCGGTGCCCTCGGTCATGACGGTCGGGGCGATGGCCTTGAGCTCGTCGTACTTGTCCTCGTGGCGGACCTTGCTGGTGAGGATCAGGTCGGGGTCCAGTGCGGCGATGGCCTCCAGGTTGGGGGTCATCATCTCGCCGACGTCCTTGATGCCGGCGACCTTGTCCTTGGGCAGGTAGTTCAGGAAACCGGACGCGACATCGGCGTGCGTGGCGCCGACCGGCTTCACGCCCAGCGTCGTCGCGGAGTCCAGCTCGGCGGTGTCCAGAACCACGACGCGCTTCGGCGCCTCGGGGACCTGGACGTCGCCCATGGCCGTCTTCACCGTGCGCTTCTTGCCCTCGGCGCCGGAGCCGGCGTCCTTCTTGCCGTCCGAGGAGTCCCCGCTGCACCCGGACAGCGCGAGCACGGCCGCGGCGGTGAGGGACAGGGACACGGCCGTCAGGGAACGGGTGCGGGTACGAGGAGACTTCATGGGCTGCATCGGCTTCATCCGCTTCATGAGGTGGTTGCCTTTCGGAGGGTGGGAGGTACGGAGTCGGAGGTCGGGCCCGTCGTCGCCCCGGGCGTGGTCCCGTCCCACGGCGCCCCGGGCACGACCAGGGGCGAGCCGGTCACCGGGTCCGGCACGACGACCGATTCGAGCCCGAAGACCTCCCGTACGAGATCCGCCGTGACGACCTCCGCGGGCGGCCCCTCGGCCACGATCACGCCCGCCTTCATCGCCACGAGGTGATCGGCGTACCTGGCTGCCTGGTTGAGGTCGTGCAGGACGACCACGACCGTGCGGCCCTGCTCGCGGTTGAGCTGTCGTACCAGGTCGAGCACCTCCACCTGGTGGGCGATGTCCAGGTACGTGGTCGGCTCGTCGAGCAGCAGCAGATCGGTCTCCTGGGCGAGCGCCATCGCGATCCACACGCGCTGGCGCTGGCCGCCGGAGAGCGCGTCCACGGGGCGTTCGGCCAGCTCCGTCACGTCGGTGCGGTCCATGGCGTTCGTGACGGCCCGCTCGTCCTCGTCGGACCACTGCTTCCACCACGCCTGGTGCGGCTGGCGGCCGCGCGAGACGAGGTCGGCGACGGTGATCGCCTCGGGGGCCACCGGGGTCTGCGGCAGCAGCCCGATGGAGCGGGCGATCTGCTTGGTCGGGATGCGGGCGAGCTGCTCGCCGTCGAGCAGTACCGCGCCGCCCTGCGGCTTCAGGAGCCGCCCCAGGGCCCGCAGGGTGGTCGACTTGCCGCAGGCGTTGGGCCCGACGATGACGGTGACCTGCCCGTTCGGCACGGCCAGGTCCAGCTCGTGGACGACGGTGCGGTCCTCGTACCCGAGGGTCAACGAGGCCGCCCGCAGCCGCGACTGCGCCGCGGGGGAGGACGGCCGTACGTCGGAGACCGCCCCGCCGTCCGCCGCCGACCGCACCGGTGCGGCACCGGAAGCCGCTCGCCCGTCCGCAGCCTCCGCCCCCGCGTCCGTACCTCGTCGCGTCTCGGAACTCATGCCTTGCCTCCATTGGGCCCACGGTGCCCGCGCACGATGAGCCAGATCAGATACGGAGCCCCGACCGCGGCGGTCAGCACGCCCACCGGCAGCTCGGTGGGCGAGAACAGGCGGCGCGCCAGCAGATCGCCGAACACGACGATCACGGCACCCAGCAACGCCGAGCAGACCAGCGGAATCTGCGCGGTCCGCGTCATCCGGCGGGCGATCTGCGGGGCGAGCAGCGCCACGAAGTCGACAGGCCCCGCTGCCCCGGTGGCCACCGACGCCAGCACCACCCCGAGCGCGACGAGACCCAGCCGCACCCGCCCCAGCCGTACGCCGAGCGCCACCGCGGTGTCGTCGTCCATGGCGGCCGTACGCTGCGCACGCGCGGCCCACGCCACCCCCGGCAGCAGCGCCAGCAGCACCCATCCCAGCACGGTGGCCTCGCCCCAGCCGCGCCCGTTGAGCGAGCCGGTCATCCAGATCTGCGCCTGCTGGGCGACCAGGTAGTCGCCCTTGGTCAGGAAGAGCTGGGTCACCGACTTCAGCGCGATGGCGAAGCCGATCCCGATCAGGACGAACCGCCCCGCGTGCAGCCCGCCGCGCCAGGCGAACACGTACACCAGGGCGGCGGCGAGTATGCCGCCGGTGACCGACAGGTACGGCAGCACCCCGGCCGACGTGACCCCGAAGATCATCGCGCCGACGGTCAGCGCACTGGCCCCCTGGCTGATCCCGATGATGTCCGGGCTGGCCAGCGGATTGCGCGCGACGGTCTGGATCAGCGCGCCCGCCACCCCGAAGGCCAGCCCGACGAGCAGCCCGACGACCATCCGGGGCAGCCGCAGCGTGCCTACGACGAGTTCGCTGGACGACTCCATCCCGAGGAGCACCCGCAGCACCTCCCCGGGCGCCACGAACCGTTCGCCGACGCACAGGTACGCGACACAGACCGCGGCGAGCAGCACCGCGAGGCCCGTCGCGACGAGGGCGGCCCGCCGGTGCAGCAGGAAGGACGCCCGGCCGGCCCGGACGAGCGCGTACCCGGCGGGGCGGACGCGCGGCGCGGCCCCGGTGAGGGTGGTGGCCGTCATGCCGGCACCGCCTTGCGGCGCACCAGCGTGACCAGGAACGGCACGCCGATCAGCGCCGTCATCACGCCCGCGGGCACTTCGCTGGGCGGGAAGACCACCCGGCCCACCACGTCGGCGACCAGCAACATCACGGGTCCGACGAGGGCGGCCATCGGCAGCATCCACCGGTGGTCGCTGCCGACGATCGCGCGGGCGATGTGCGGCACCGCGAGCCCGATGAACGCGATCGGCCCGGCGGCGGCCACCGCCACGCCGGTCAGCACGGTCGCACCGAGCCCGCCCACGATCCGTACCGCGGCCACGTTCTGGCCCAGTCCCTTCGCCACGTCCTCGCCGAGCGCGAGCGCGTCGAGTCCGCGCGCCACGCCCAGCACCAGCACCACGCCGACCACCAGGAACGGCCACACCTGCCCGACGATGTCCAGACCGCGCCCGGCCAGCGCGCCCACGTTCCAGAACCGGAACTCGTCCAGTGCGGCGGCCTTGGTCGTGAGCACCGCCATCGTCACGGACACCAGCAGCGCGTTGATCGCGGCACCGCCCAGCGCCAGCTTCACCGGCGTCGCCCCGCCGCGCCCGCCGGACGCGATCGCGTACACGGCGACGGAGGCGACCGCGGCGCCCGCGAAGGCGAACCACACGTACCCCGCCAGCGTGTGCACCCCGGCGAACGCGATCGCCAGCACCACGCCGACCGCGGCGCCCTGGCTGATGCCCAGGATGCCCGGGTCGGCGATGGGGTTGCGGGTGATGCCCTGGAGGGCGGTCCCGGCGAGCGCGAGCGCGGCGCCCACCATGACCCCGAGAACCGTCCTGGGCACGCGCATCTGCCGTACGACCTCGGCGTCCGGGCTGTCGCCCCCGTGCAGCAGCGCGTCGAACACGGTCGACGGCGCGATGCCGCGCGCGCCCACCGCGAGGCTGAGCAGCACGGCAACGGCGAGCGCCACGACGGCCGCGGCCGTCCAGCAGAGACGACGCGTCACGGTCGCCCGGCGGGGCCGGGGCGCGGGTGGGGCGGGGCGCGGCGGCGGCAGTGGCGGGGATGACCCGGACACGGGAGGGGCAGCGGTCGGCATCGGTCCCATTTCGGAGGCTGAACAGGGCGGTTTCGCACGCTGGATGCGCGCGGGGGATACGCCGGGTCGGCACGGGGGCAGGGTGGCACGGCTGAGCAGGCAACTTAGGCGGCCCTAAGTGTACGGCCGGGGTTTCGCGAGCGGACCCCCGGCACAATGGCGGACATGAGTACGCACGCACGCCACACGCAGCCGGCCGCGGGCCTGACGGACCCCACAGGCCCCTCGGGTCCCGCGGGTGCGGCGGCAGGCCCGGTCGTCGGGTTCGACCTCGACATGACCCTGATCGACTCGCGGCCCGGCATCAAGGCCGCCTACCAGCGGCTCACCGCCGAGACCGGGGTGCCGATCGACGCGGACCTGGTCGTCTCGCGGCTCGGCCCGCCGCTGGAACAGGAGATCGCCAACTGGTTCCCGGCCGAGCGGGTGGAGGAGATCGCCAACCGCTACCGGGCGCTCTACCCCGCCTGCGCGATCACCCCGGCGACGGCCTTGCCGGGAGCCAGGGAGGCGGTCGCGGCGGTACGGGAGGCGGGCGGCCGGGTGGTGGTCGTCACCGGCAAGTGGCAGCCGAACGCGGTGCTGCACCTGGAGCACCTGGGCTTCGAGGTGGACGCGGTCATCGGCAACGTATGGGCCGAGGGCAAGGCCCTGGCACTGCGCGAGCACGGGGCGACGGTCTACGTCGGCGACCACCTCGGCGACGTGCGCGGGGCCCGGGCGGCGGATGCCCTCGCGGTCGCGGTGACCACGGGCCCCTACGGGGCGCAGGCGCTCCGCGAGGCGGGCGCGGACGTGGTCATGGCGGACCTGACGGAGTTCCCGGAGTGGCTGGAGAACCACCGGACGGCCGCGGCCTGACGCGGGCGGGGCGGGGCCGGTCAGGACCGGGGCGGTGACGGTCGCGCCCAAGGCGGCGCCGGTCAGCACCGGGGCGGCCCCTGACGGCAGCAGAACGGTGCCTGACGCCCGCCCGGCGGGGGTTGAATTTCGGTCAGTGCCGTGCCGGCGCTCCGGCGCACCCCCGTGGCCCGGGCCCGATTCACATGCCGCGGGCCTGCCGCCGCTGCACCGCGATCGAACGCAGCACACCGGCCGCGGCGATCACGAACCCCACGCCCATCAGCATGCACACCGCGTATGCCACGGAGGGGAAGGGCTCGGTCCCCAGGAACATCGGCATGAACGTCACCAGCGTCGCGATCGCCCCGATGAAGAAGACGATCCCGCCGATGCGAACCAGCCGATCCCCGGCCTCGTCGGCCTCGGCCTTGCCCTTCTTGGTTTCATTGCTCACCCGGCAAGGGTAGTTCCCTGCCCCGAGGACCGGTTCCCCGGCTCCGGGGACGGTCCAGCGGCCCCGGGGGACCTGTTCACCGGCCCGGGGGACCTGTTCACCGGCCGGGCAGGAGGGACTCCGGCGGGGCAGGGCAGGGCTCCGGAGGCTCTTGTCAGCAGCGTGAGGACCATTAGCCTGGTGAGTGGCGGGTCGGTGAAGACCCGCTGTAGTGCTATCCGGAGCCGTTTTCGCGGCTTTCCGGACCCGACGAGTACGAGGACGAGGACAGACGGTGCCTACCGGCAAGGTCAAGTGGTTCAACGGCGAAAAGGGCTTCGGCTTCCTCTCGCGCGACGACGGCGGCGACGTCTTCGTCCACTCCTCCGTGCTCCCGGCCGGTGTCGAGAGCCTCAAGCCGGGCCAGCGCGTGGAATTCGGTGTGGTCGCGGGTCAGCGCGGTGACCAGGCGCTTTCGGTGACGGTGCTCGACCCGACCCCCTCGGTCGCCGCGGCCCAGCGCCGCAAGCCCGACGAACTCGCCTCGATCGTCCAGGACCTGACGACGCTGCTGGAGAACATCACCCCGCAGCTGGAGCGCGGCCGCTACCCCGACAAGGCCGCCGGTGCGAAGATCGCGGGCCTGCTGCGCGCGGTGGCCGACCAGCTCGACGTCTAGCGGCTCCGCGCGGCCGGGCCCCCTACGGATCCGCGCGGCCGGGCCCCCGGACCCCGCGGCCGGGCACCCACTGGCCCAGGCGGGCCCAGCGCCCCCCGGGCCGCGCAGCCGCCAGGCACCCGGCGGCCGGGCACCCACTGGCCCAGGCGGGCCAAGCGCTCCCCGGACCGCGCAGCCGGCCAGGCACCCACCGGCCCGGGGCGGGCCAGGCGTCCACCGGCCCAGGCCCACCGGCCCCGCCCCGCCCCCCTACGGGAAACTCAGCGCATCGCGGCCGAGCGGCGGAACCAGCCCCTCGGCCGCCGCCCGTTCCAGCAGTCCGCGCACCGCCGCGTAGCCGTCCTCGCCCAGGTCCGCCGTGAACTCGTTCACGTACAGCCCGATGTGCTGGTCGGCGACCGCCGGGTCCATCTCCTGGGCGTGCGCGGCCACGTACGGGCGCGACGCCTGAGGGTCGTCCCAGGCCATCCGGACCGAGGTCCGGATGGTCTCTGCGAGCGCGCGCAGCTTCCGCTCGCCCAGTGACCGCTTGGCGATGATCGCGCCGAGCGGGATGGGCAGCCCGGTGGCGGCCTCCCAGTGCTCGCCCATGTCGGCGAGCTTGTGCAGGCCGTAGTTCTGGTAGGTGAAGCGGGCCTCGTGGATGACGAGTCCGGCGTCCACGAGGCCGTCGCGCACCGCCGGCATGATCCGGTCGAACGGCATGACGACGATGTCGCCGACCTTCCCCGCCACCACGTCCGCCGCCCACAGCCGGAACAGCAGGTACGCCGTCGAGCGTTCGCTCGGCACGGCGACCGTCTTCCCAGTCAGGTCCACGTCCGCGTCCCTGGTCAGGACGAGCGGCCCGCAGCCCCGCCCGAGCGCCCCGCCGCAGGGCAGCAGCGCGTACTGGTCGAGAACCCACGGAAGGACCGCGTAGGACACCTTGAGCACATCGAGTTCGCCGCGCTCGGCCATGCCGTTGGTGACGTCGATGTCGGCGAAGGTGACGTCGGGTTCGGGGGCGCCGGGGACGCGGCCGTGCGCCCAGGCGTCGAAGACGAAGGTGTCGTTGGGGCAGGGCGAGAAAGCTATCCGCAGGGGATCAGCTGTGGTGGTCATGTGGTGTCCAACCCTCCGTGACGGCCCTGAGCTTCCCGAAGGCGCCGCTCAGGGCGGCGAGCGCGTCCCCGATCCGCCAGGCGTCGCGGTCACGCGGCCCGACGGCGTTGGAGACGGCGCGGATTTCGAGCACCGGCAGCCCGAACAGTGCGGCGGCCTCGGCCACCCCGAACCCCTCCATCGCCTCGACGGCGGCCCGCGGATGCCGGGCGCGCAGTTCCTCGGCGCGGGCGGCGGTGCCGGTGACCGTGGAGACGGTGAGGACGGTGCCGGCCGTCGCACCGCTGGCTTCGGCGAAGGCCCGTACGAGGGTGGCGGGCGGGCGGTGCTCGACTGTTCCGAAGCCGAGCCCGGTGACCGGCACGTACCCTTCGGCGGTCTCCGCGCCCAGGTCGGCGGCGACGATCGCGTCCGCGACGACGACGGACGCCAGTGGCGCGACGTCCGCGAAGCCGCCGCCGATACCGGCCGAGACGACGAGACCGTACGTGCCCGTGGCCAGGGCGCGGGCGGTCGAAGCGGCCGCCGCGGCGGGGCCGACGCCGCCCGCGAGGACGGTGACAGAGGTGTCGTCGGGCCCCCACGCACGCGTGACCGCGTCCCGCTCAGCGGGGACCGCGGTCACGACGAGGATGTTCATGGGGATTCGGATTCCGTTTCCGGCGGGGTCGGCATCCGGTCCGGGGCAGCCGCCCGCGGCGGCTTCCGGCCGGTCAGGAGGAGCGCTTCACCTTGAAGTGCCACACGCCTGCCAGTTCCTTGCCGTTGATCTGGCCGATGGTGAACTGTGCTTCCTTGAGCGGCATCTTCTGGGCCTGGCCCATCTGGTTGGGCTGGCCCTCCTGCACGAGGATCTCGTCGGCCTTCACCGTGCGGTACGTCTTCTTCGAGGTCTCGGCGTCGATCGGACGGCCGTTGACGAACAGCACCCAGCCGCTCTCGGCGACCTTGGGGTCCACGCCGACGCGGATCGTGTCGCCGGACGAGGCCTCGATCGTCTTCTCGGCCTTCTTGGTCATGCAGGAGGTGAAGGCCTTCTCGCCGAGGCCCTTGCCGTCCTCGTAGCAGGCGGCCTCGGCGTGCACCGAGTCCGAACCCACTGTCACGGTCGCGAGCGGCGTCGGCTTGTCGCAGGCGGAGAGTACGAGAAGCCCTGCGGAGGCGACAGCCAGGGCGGCAGTGGTACGGCGGGCCTTGCCCGAGAACAGCGCAACGGTCATGCGCGAAGGCTATCGCCCGAACCACCCACCACCGCGCCGGGGTACTCCCCGGGGTGTCCCCACGGCCCCCTTCCCCCACGCCTTCGGCGTCGGGACGCCCGATTACCCCCGCCCCCTTGGCACCGGGGCCGCCCCAACCCCTACCCCTTACCCCCAGCCCCCTTGGGCGCCGGAGCAGCCCACACCCCTTACCCCCCGGGCCCCCTTGGGCGGCGGGGCCGCCCCGGGGGCGGAACGGGCGGGCAAGGGGGCGGCCCCCGGCGGAGCCGAACACCGCACCCCCGCCCCACCTCGGCCCCTCCGGGACGGAGCCGCACACCTGGGCCCCGCCCCACCACGGCCCCCGGGCGGAGCCAAACCCCCGCCCCACCACGGCCCCCGGGCGGAGTCAAACCCCTGGCCCCGCCCGCCCAGGGCCCGCCAAACCCACCCACCCCCACCCCACCTCACCTCACCGCAACACCCGTCCCCCCGAACTCCCCCTCCCCGCCGCCGACAGCAGCCCCCTCCCCGCCACCAGCACACCCAGGGCGACCAGGGCCGCCCCCACCCCCATCCCCAGGCTCGCCACCAGCGGCAGCGCGATGCCGATCGCCCCGCCCGCCACCCACGCCACCTGGAGGAGCGTCTCCGAGCGGGCGAAGGCGGAGTTGCGTACCGCCTCGGGCACGTCGCGCTGGATCAGCGCGTCCAGCGACAGCTTGCCGAGGGCCTGGCACAGGCCCGCCGTGGCGCCCAGCACCGCCACCAGCAGGCCGCTGAAGAAGACGGCCGTCAGGATCGCCACCCCGAGGGCCACCACCAGCACCGTCGCGATGATCAGCTCCGGCGCCCGGGACTTCAGCCACGCCCCGACCGCCGTACCGACCGCGTTGCCGAGCCCGGCCGCGACCCCGACGATGCCGAGCGAGACGGCCGCGCTCCGTCCGTCCAGCGGGTGCTGCCTCAGCAGAAAGGCCAGGAAGAAGATCAGGAAGCCGGAGAGGGCGCGCAGGGCGGCGTTCGCCTGGAGGGCGTGCACCACGGAGGGCCCCACGTCGCGCAGCCCGCGCCCCGGCCGCTCGGGGGCCTGCTCTTCGCCCGGATGGTCGGAGGCCAGATGCGCACGCTTTTCACCCTTGGCGGAGTCCACCTTTCCCGGCAGGGTGAAGGCCAGGAAGGTGCCCGCGAGGAAGACGACGCACGCGCCGTACAGCGGCCAGGCGGGGCCGAGGCGCTGGAGTCCGGCCCCGATCGGGGCCGCCGCACCCGTGGCGAGGAGTCCGGCGAGCGTGACCCGCGAATTCGCCTTGACCAGCGAGAACGCGGGCGGGAGCAGTCTGGGCACCACCGCGCTGCGGACCACCCCGTACGCCTTGGAAGCCACCAGTACGCCCAGCGCCGCCGGGTACAGCTCGATGCCGCCGGTTGCCACCGCCCCGGACATCGCCACCGCCAGCAGGGCCCGGGCGAGCATCGCCCCCGCCATGGCGGCCCGCCGCCCGTGCGGCAGCCGGTCCAGCAGCGGCCCGATGACAGGCGCGAGAAGGGTGAAGGGCGCCATGGTGATCGCCAGATAGAGCGCCACCCGGCCCCGGGCCTCGTCCGTGGGCACGGAGAAGAACACCGTCGAGGCGAGTGCGATTGTGATCAATACGTCGCCCGCGCCGTTGACGGCGTGCAGTTCGATGAGCTTTCCGAGGCCCGACTCACCGGCCCCGTGGGCATGCGTGGCCCGCCGGATCCCTTTGGCCGTACCGGTGAACGGCAGGTGGAGGGCATGACCGACCGCCCGACCCGCCTTGCGCAGCGGCCCAGTTGGGACGTACGACCGAGACGACGACCGTGCGGTAGCCACCCCGCAATAGTGCCCCAACGGCGCGCGCGCACTACCGACCCGCACCAGGATTCGGACGCGCAGGTGGGATGGGGGCGGCTGAGGGGGTAGCGTGCGTAGCGCGCCACCGGCGGTTGTACTCGGCCGCGCGCCTCTCAGCGATCCCGCAGAATGGATGGCGGAAGGTGTGCCCGAGGCAGGTAGTCGGGCGCGGACGTCGACGCGGCCCCCTGGTCCGCTCCGCCCGCAGCTCGTACATCTACATCGTCATCGGCAGGCGCACCCGTGATACGGCGTAGGAGAGAAGCGAGACCTGTGAGTGCTGCGACGACGAGAAGCCGTACCCCCGACCGTCTGTGCGCCGAGGCGGTAGACCTCGCACGCGAGGCGGCCGAGGAGGCAGCCTTCCCGGGAGTGGTCGGCGAGCACGTCACCCTCTTCGCCGAGGGCGACCGGGTGGTCACCCACCTCTTCGAGGCGAAGGAGCCGGGCTACCGGGGCTGGCGCTGGGCGGTGACGGTCGCGCGCGCCTCCCGCGCGAAGAACGTCACGCTGGACGAAACGGTGCTGCTGCCCGGACCCGACTCCCTCGCGGCGCCCGAATGGGTGCCGTGGAGCGAGCGGCTGCGCCCCGGCGACATGGGCCCCGGCGACCTGCTGCCCACCGAGGCAGAGGACCTGCGCCTGGAGCCCGGCTGGACGGGCGAGGACGCGCCGCCGCCGAACTCCCTCCTCTCCGAGGAGATGGAGGCCCAGGAGCTGGCCGCCCAGGCGCGGGAGTCCCGTGCGCTGGCGGAGGTCGCGGACACCGAGGACGCGGAGCTGGCCGCTCCGGTTGCGAAGGTTCCGGTACGTGGCTCGATCGCGTCGGTCGCGGAGGAGCTCGGCATGCGCCGGGCCCGCGTGCTGTCCCGCTACGGGCTGCACCTGGCGGCGGACCGCTGGGACGAGGAGTACGGCGCGAAGACCCCGATGGCCCAGGCGGCCCCGGCCACGTGCGTGTCCTGCGCCTTCCTGATCCCGGTGGCAGGCTCGCTCGGCCAGGCCTTCGGCATCTGCGCGAACGAGTTCGGCCCGGCGGACGGCCACGTCGTCTCCCTGTCGTACGGCTGCGGAGGCCACTCGGAGGCCGCCGTCATGCCGAAGACGCCGAAGCCGGCGGGCCCTGTGCTGGATTCGATGGCGGTGGACGCGTTTCCGCTGAGGCCGGATCCGGAGGGCGGATCGGTACCGGACACGGTGGACCCGTCCTCGGAGGACCTGGGCCACTCCTGAGTGGTGGGGCGGGGGTCCCCGGGCGGGGCCCCTTCGCGCCTGCGGCGGGCTGTGCCGGTCCGGCGTGCCGCCGTGGCTGTGCCCCTCGCCGCTCCTTCCCGAAACTGGGGCTCCGCCCCAGACCTCGGGTGGCGGGCCCGGCCACGGCCGGAGGTCATGTACGGCTGGTACGTGGCTGTTCGCGCAGTTCCCCGCGCCCCTGAGTACTCAGGGGCGC
>NZ_JBHXRV010000032.1:0-105127 GCF_042716745.1 Streptomyces sp. NPDC058663 | reverse complement strand
CATTCTGCGCCGGCCCACCGCCCTGCGCGGTGGGCCGGCACGCCACCTCCGGACAACGGGACCGCCCGCACGTCCGCGGGCCTCGCCCGGGGCAGCCGCCCCGGGCGGCCTTCCGTACGGCGGCCGACCGCGGCATTCGTACGTCGGCCGACGGGCTTTCGTACGCCGGCCGACCGGCTTTCGTACGCTGGCAGCATGCGTATGCGCCCCACCTTGAACTGGGTCCCCGACGGGGACCTGCCCCCCGGCACCTCCGATCCGGAGCCCGTCGCCGCGGCGCTGGGCCGCGGCGGCGTGCTGGTGCTCACCGGAGCGGGAATCTCCACGGAGTCGGGAATTCCCGACTACCGGGGTGAAGGCGGAAGCCTGAGCCGGCACACCCCCATGACCTACCAGGAGTTCCTCTCCGACCCGCAGGCCCGGCGCCGCTACTGGGCGCGCAGCCATCTGGGCTGGCGGGTCTTCGGCCGGGCCCGGCCGAACGCCGGGCACCTGGCCGTGGCGGCCTTCGCGCGGCACGGCCTGCTCTCGGGTCTGATCACGCAGAACGTCGACGGGCTGCACCAGGCCGCGGGCAGCGGGGGCGTCGTGGAACTGCACGGAAGTCTGGACCGCGTCCGCTGTCTGACCTGCGGCACGCTCGGGACCCGCCGTGAACTCGCCGTCCGTCTGACCGAGGCCAACCCGCATTTCGCGCCGGTGTCCGCCGGGATCAATCCGGACGGCGACGCGGACCTCAGCGACGCGCAGGTGGGGAACTTCCGGGTGGTGCCCTGCACGGTCTGCGGGGGTGTACTCAAACCGGACGTGGTGTTCTTCGGAGAGGCCGTCCCGCCGCAGCGGGTCGAGCAGTGCCGTGCGCTGGTCCGGGAGGCGGCCTCCCTGCTGGTTCTCGGGTCCTCGCTGACCGTGATGTCCGGGCTCCGGTTCGTCCGGCAGGCGGCCAAGGAGGACAAGCCCGTGCTGATCGTCAACCGGGACGCGACGCGCGGCGACCGCGAGGCGCTGGCCAGGGTGGCGCTGCCGCTCGGGCAGGTGCTCACCGACGTGGCAGACAGACTCGGCGTCCGCGTCGACGGTGTGCCGGCGCGCGGTCCCGCCGGTGAGGACCGGCTCCCCCGGGGCGGGCGGCCGACCGGAGAAGGCGGGCCCACCGGAGAAGAACAGGAGCAGGGCCGATGACCGCACCGTCCGCCGGCCTCGCCGGCCAACCGCTCTACGGGTGCATGGGCCTCGGCGGCACCTGGGACACGGAGCCGTACACCGCCGCGGACATCGCCGAGGCGGAGGCGGCCGTCCAGGCCGCGCTGTCCATCGGCATCACCGTGTTCGACCACGCCGACATCTACCGGCACGGCAAGTCCGAAGCGGTCTTCGGCGAACTGCTCGCCAGGGACGCCGGGCTGCGCGACCGCATCGTCCTGCAGACGAAGTGCGGTATCCGGCTGGCCGACGGCGAGCACGGCGGCCGGTACGACCTGCGCGGGCCGAGCATCGTACGGCGGGTCGAGGAGAGCCTCGTCCGGCTCCGCACCGACGTGATCGACGTGCTGCTCCTGCACCGGCCCGACCCTCTGACGGGCCCGGCGGAGATCGCGGAGGCGCTCACCTCCCTGCACGCGCAGGGACTGGTGCGGCGTTTCGGCGTGTCGAACATGAGCGCCGCGCAGATCGCGCTCCTGCAGTCGCACCTCGACGTACCGCTGGCGACCAGTCAGCTGGAGATGAGCCTGGCCGCCAGGGACTGGGTCGAGGCCGGAGTCCTGCTGAACACCAAGGCGGCGGCCGACAACGGATTCCCGCACGGCACGGTCGAGTACTGCCAGGCCCACGGGATCCAGCTCCAGGCCTGGGGCGCCCTCGCCCAGGGCCGCTACACCGGCCGGCACCCCTCACCGGCCGCGCGGCTCGTCTCCGGCCTCGCCACCCGCAAGGGCACGACACCGGAGACGATCCTCCTGTGGTGGCTCCGGCGCCACCCCGCCCGCATCGCCCCGGTCATCGGCTCCAGCAGGCCCGGGCGCATCCTCGCGTGCCGCGACGCCGTGCGGCGCGAACCGGAGCTCACCCACGAGGAGTGGTACGAGCTGTGGACCACCGCCAGGGGCGCGCCACTGCCCTGAGCGCGTCAGGAGGGACAGCGTCAGCCCGTGAGGGAGCACGTCGGCGCGCGAAGGCCACGTCAGCGCGCGGCCCGGTCGGCGATGTCCTGGGCGGCCAGGTATCCGAAGGTCATGGCGGGGCCGATCGTCGAACCCGCGCCCGCGTAGCTGTGTCCCATCACCGCGGCGCTCGCGTTCCCCGCCGCGTACAGGCCGGGAATGACCGAGCCGTCCTCCCGCAGCGCCCGCGCGGCGGCGTCGGTGACCATGCCGCCCTTGGTCCCCAGGTCTCCGGGGACGATCTTCAGGGCGTGGAAGGGCGGCAACCACAGGGGCGCCAGTGTGGAGTTGGGCCCGACCGCGGGGTCGGCGAAGTAGTGGTCGTACGCACTGTTCCCCCGCCCCTGGTCGGTGTCCTTGCCGGTACGGGCCTGGCCGTTGAACCGGTCCACGGTGGCGCGCAGCGCGCCCTGGGGCACGCCGATCGCGCGGGCCAGAGCGTCCAGGGTCAGCGCGGAGCGCACCGCGCCGGAGGAGTACCAGGAGGAGGGGAACGGCAGGGTGGGCGCCACCGTGCGGAAGAGGTAGCGGTTGCGGTAGTTCTGGTCGACCACCAGCCAGCACGGTATGCACGGGTCCGTGGGATGGCGGTCGTACATGCGGTGGACGACGTCGGAGTACGGCGCTGCCTCGTTGACGAACCGCCGGCCCGCCGCGTCCACGAACAGGCCGCCGGGCAGGGTGCGTTCGGCGAGGCAGAAGTACGGCCCTTCGGGCAGCGGGACCGTCGGCCCCCACCAGGCGTCGTCCATCAGCGCGAGTGCCGCCCCCGCGCGCTGTCCGGCCCGGATGCCGTCCCCCGTGTTCTCCTTCGCACCCATGGTCCACTCGGTGCCGATGGGCGCGCGCTGGTACTCCCGGCGCATCTGCGCGTCGTGCTCGAAACCGCCCGAGCCCACGATCACGCCGTGCCTGGCCCGGACCAGGCCCGGTGTGCCCGCCCGGTCCACCAGCACTCCGCCGACCCGGCCGCCTTCGGTGTGCAGGTCCACCAGCGGAGTGTTCAGCCACACCGGAACGCCCGCGTCCAGCAGGCCCTTGCGCAGTGCTCCCGCCAGCGCCTGACCCATCGTCAGCGGCTTCTCGCCGCGCAGTGCGGCCGCGGTGCCGCGCGCCAGCGCCTCGGCCGCGACCGCCGCGCCCTTGGCGCTGACCGCGGTCAGGTTCAGCCAGCGGTAGTCCTGGCTGAAGATCACCAGACCGGCGGGAACGGGCAGGTACGACGGGTTGAGGCGGGCCAGTTCCGGACCCAGCAGCCTGCCGTCGAAGGCGTCCGGCTCGATGGAGCGCCCCATCGCCAGACCGCCGGGCCGCTCGGGGTAGTAGTCGCTGTACCCCTCCATCCAGCGGAACCGCAGCGGGCTGTTGCGCATGACGAAGTCGATCATCTTCGGGCCGCCCGACAGAAAGGCCTGCTGCCGCTCCGCGGGAACCTCGTCCCCGGCGACCGACGCCAGATAGCGGGCCGCCTTGTCCGGGGTGTCGGGAACGCCGCGGGCCAGGATCACGGAGTTGTTGGGGATCCAGATGCCCGCCCCCGAGCGGGCGGCGGAGCCGCCGAAGGTCGGCGCCTTCTCGACGACCACACAGCTCAGTCCGCGGGCGGCCGCGGCGAGCGCGGCGGTGAGCCCGGCCGCTCCTGACCCCACCACGACGACGTCGTACTCCCCGACGACCGGAACGTCCGCCGCGTACGATCTCGCGCCGGATCCCAGCAGACCCGCACCGAGCGCGAGTCCGGTGGCGCCGAGCACGGCACGACGCGAGGGCGAAGAGACATCGTGCACGGCGACTCCCAGGGGTGACGGGACCGAGTTGACGGCGCGTCAGGAACTTGGCCGGTCGGGCTCGCAATGTCAAGGCACGGCGAATACAAGCCTGTTGGCCAATGACGAACCAGCCGCCCCCCTGCTCGCCGAGGCATGCGACGCCGGGGCCCCAGAGGCTCACGCGCGACGACGAACCCCGGAAGTCACGACTCTCTCGCGCGCCGGCGAGCCCCGGCCCCCCGACACTCACGCGCAGTGGCGAACCCCGGCGCTCCTGGTCTCTCGCGCGGTGACGAGCCCCGGCGCCCCTGGTCTCTCGCGCGGTGACGAGCCCCGGCGCCCCTGACCACTACGCGCGCAGGCGCCCCGCGGCGGTCGCTTACGGCAGCGGCGTACCACCGGTCGCGTTCATGATCTCCGCGGTGATGAAGCTCGCGTGCTCCGAGGCGAGGAAGACGTACGAGGGTGCCATCTCCGCGGGCTGGGCCGCCCGTCCCATCGGGGCCTGCGCACCGAACTCCTCGGTGTCCGGCAGCGTGGCCGGGATGAGCGGCGTCCACACCGGCCCCGGGGCGACGGCGTTGACCCGGATGCCCTTGTCGATCAGCATCTGCGCGAGCCCCTGCGTGAACGTGACGATGGCGCCCTTCGTCATGGCGTAGTCGAGCAGGTGCGGGCTCGGCTGGTAGGCCTGCACCGAGGTGGTGTTGATGATCGACCCGCCCGCGGGGATGTGCGGCACGGCCATCCTGCACAGCCAGAACATGCCGTACAGGTTGGTGCGCATCACCCGGTCGAACTGCTCGGTACTGATGTCCTGGATGCCTCCGGGCTGGGACATCTGGTACGCCGCGTTGTTGACCAGCACGTCGATCCGTCCGAACTCCGCCACGGCCCGCTCGACGAGCGCGCGGCACTGTTCCTCCTCCCGGATGTCGCACGGTACGGCCACCGCCCGGCGGCCGGCCTCCTCGACCAGGCGCGCCGTCTCCCGGGCGTCCTCGGCCTCCTCGGGCAGGTGGGTGAAGAGAACGTCCGCCCCCTCGCGGGCGTAGGCGAGCGCGACGGCCCTGCCGATGCCGGAGTCGCCGCCGGTCACGACCGCCGCCCGGTCGAGCAGGAGGCCGCTCCCCCGGTAGGACTCCTCGCCGTGGTCGGGCGCCGGGTCCATGGCTGCGGTGGCGCCCGGGGGCTCCTGGTCCTGCTGAGGGAAGGGGGGCTGCGGGTGCTTCGTCCTCGGGTCCTGCGGGGCGTTCGGGTCCTGGGGAGTCTGCGGGCCCTGGGGGGTGTTACCCATCGGTGCGATTCCTCCTGTGGTGCGGTTTGCTCCGGTTCATACGTAAAACTGCATCCCTGGCACTCCATGTGTCCCACGGACCGCGGTTTCACACCTGCCGATCGCCCCCGCGGCTCTCTTCCCCGCGCCAACGCGTCAGGACATGGCACTCTCGCCTGTCAGGACATGGCACTCTCGCCTGCGATCAATTCGATGACCGCTTCCGTGCCGCCCTGCGCGAAGGCGGTCCGCTGCCGGTCCGCTCCGGTGCCCTCCCGCAGAAGACGGTGGACCAGGCCGGTCACCTGCCGCATGTCGCCGGAGGCCTCGAGCGCGGGAGCCACGTGGCCCAGCAGCTGATTCAGCACGTCGCCGCTACTGCGGCGTCTGCCGTGCGGATCGATCAGGGCACTGCCGAGGCCGTGCCGGGACGCGTGCCACATGGCAGCCTGGAGCATCTCCGGTGCGCAGTCCGGCGCGGCAGCGTCAGTATGGGCTTCGGTCAGAGCGGTCTCCACGAGCGCGCGGGTGATCCCGGCGAGCATGACCGCGTCGTCCACCCTCAACTGGACGTCCATGCACCGCACTTCGACAGTGGGGTACCGCTCGGACAGACGGGCCTGCCAGTACAGCTGGCCGCAGTCCGAGATCACGTCGCTCTCCAGCAGGTGCCGCACACGCCGGTCGTAGTCGGCCACGCCGAGAAAGTGCGGCGGTACGCCGGTCACCGGCCAGCGGCCGAAAATCACGGTCCGCCAGCTGGCGAAGCCGGTGTCGTGGCCGTCCCACAGCGGTGAGTTCGCCGACATGGCTGTCAGGGTCGGCAGCCAGGCCCGGATGCGGTTGAGAACCTGCACACCCGCTTCGCGGCTGGGAACGGCGACGTGCACATGCATGCCGTTGATCAACTGCTCGGACACCAGCTGCGGCGCCCGCGCGCGCATGCTCCGGTAGCGGGCGACATCGGTGACGGCCACCGGGTGCACGTCGCGCAGCGGCGGCGTCGCGCAGGCCACGAACCGGCACCCGTGTGCCTCCGCGGCCGTCCCCACGGCGTGCCGCAGACGCATCAGATGTCCCCCGACCTCCTCCAGCGTGCCGCACACGGGGGTCGCCACTTCGACCTGCGCCTGCAAGAGCTCCGGCTGTACCTCGCGGTCGGTGGCGAGACTCTCCACGCCCATCGCCTGGCGCACCTTCTCCGCCAGTGCCACCGGGAGACCCCTGTCGGTGTCGATCAGTACATATTCTTCTTCCACACCGATCGTCGTCATCATCACCCTCTGCTCTGGACCCCGGGGCCCCAGCGGTCCGAAGCACGGCCTGCACGGGTGTTGCCATCCTCGGGCGGAGACGCGCAGTCCGCACCTCCGGGGATCCTCCGACCGGGTGCGCACCGATCGCGCGATGGGGCGGGACCCGGAAGCATGGGGGTCACCGCGCGGCAATCCTGAAGTGCTGTGCTTGGAGTTCGTTCCTGGGGGTACTCAGCGCGAGAGCAATGGGACAAAAGCGGCATAAGGTCCGAGCGGATCAGCAATACGGGCTGTCGGAGACGGCATCCCCCACCGCTGTGCGAGTCAGGAGCAGAGCGACGATGAACCACCACACCCCGGCCGCCACGTACGGGCCCGGAACCGGCACCGCGGTCTCCGCTGCCATCAGAGTCGCCTCGGTACCCGCCGGGCACGTGTACGTACGGCACTGCTCGGACCCGCGTGGGTCCGACGGGGTCGTCCGGCTTCGCGATCCGCGACCCAACGGGGCGCCCAGCACCTCCCAGCGCTGGTGGCCTCCGGTCATGCTCGACCCGGAGTGGGTGCACGCGCACCAGGCCGATTTCGATGTGTTCCATCTGCACTTCGGGTTCGACGCACAGTCACCGCAGCAGTTGAGCGACCTGGTGCGGGCCCTGCGGCAGCACGGGAAGCCACTGGTGTACACGGTGCACGACCTGCGCAATCCCCATCAGCCCGATCCCGCGGCGCACGACGCCGCCCTGGACGTCCTCGTTCCGGCGGCCGACCACCTGATCACGCTGACCTCCGGGGCGGCCGCCGAGATCGCGCGTCGCTGGCACCGTACGGCGACGGTCCTGCCGCACCCGCACGTCGTGGAGGAGCCCCGTCTCACCCGGCCCCGCCCCTCCCGCGACCGCTTCAGGGTGGGTGTGCATGCCAAGAGTCTGCGCCCGAACATGACCCTGCTGCCGGTCGTCCATGCCCTCGTGAACAGCCTCGGCGAGCTGCCCGACGCGGAGCTCCAGGTCGACATCCACCGCGAGGTGGGCGACCCGGACGCGCACGCCTACGCGCCCGGCGTGCTGAAGGAGCTCCATGACCTGGCCGACGCAGGGCGGCTTCGCCTCCAGGTGCACGACTACTTCGACGACGGCCAACTCTGGGACTATCTGTCGTCGTTGGACCTGTCCGTGCTGCCCTATGTGTTCGGCACCCACTCCGGCTGGCTCGAAGCGTGTCATGACCTCGGTACGGCCGTGGCCGCCCCCACCTGTGGGTACTACGCCGAACAGCGGCCGTGCCTCTCCTTCGACAACACGGAGCGGGGCGGTCTGAACGAGGCGTCCCTGGACGCCGCCGTGCGCGAGGCGTACCGGACACGTCCGCAGTGGCGTGCCACGGCGCCGCAGCGGGCCGCCGAACGGGCCTCGGTGGCCGCTGCGCACCGCACGATCTACGCCGAGCTCCTGGTATGAGTGCACCCCTGCGCATCGCGTTGATCGCGTCCGCCCGCTTTCCCATCAGGGAACCGTTCGCGGGAGGGCTGGAAGCACACACCTGGACGCTCGCGCGCGCCCTGAGGGCGCGGGGCCACCAGGTGGAACTGTTCGCGGCTCCGGACTCCGACCCCGATCTGGACGTCACGGAAATACCCGTGCACCGGCCCTCGCTGAGCACGGCGGCCCGGTCCGACGTCAGCATGCCGGACGCCAGGTGGATGGAGGAACACCACGCCTACCTCACGCTGATGCTGGACCTCGCCGGAGGCGGCGGGCGGGGTTTCGACGTGGTCCACAACAACAGCCTCCACTACCTGCCGGTCGCGATGGCACCGGCCGTGCGGGCCCCTGTGGTGACGACCCTGCACACCCCGCCCACGCCGTGGCTGGAGTCGGCCATCCAGACCTACACCCCCAGCGTCGTGACGTTCACCGCCGTCAGCGAGCACACGGCTGCCGCGTGGCAGCCCCTGGTGTCCAGGGCCCGGGTGATCCGCAACGGTGTCGACACCGCGCTCTGGCCCGCCGGTCCCGGCGGGCCGCACCTGGTCTGGTTCGGACGCATCGTGCCGGAGAAGGCCCCCCACCTGGCCGTCGAAGCCGCCCGCAGAGCCGGCCGTTCCCTGCGCCTGGCGGGCCCCGTCGGAGACCGGGACTACTTCGACAGTCGCCTGGCGCCGCTGCTGGGAGAGGACATCGGTTACGTCGGCCACCTGGACCGCCGCGCGCTGGCCGCCCTGGTGGGAACGTCGGCGGCGGCCCTGGTGACACCGCGCTGGGACGAGCCGTACGGGCTGGTCGTCGCGGAGGCGTTGTCCTGCGGCACACCCGTGTGCGCTTTCGACCGGGGCGCCCTCGGCGAGATCCTCACCCCGGAGTGCGGTCTGCTGGCGCCGCCCGACGACGTCGACGCCCTGGCCGGGCTCATCGACGACACGACGCGGCTCGACCGCCGCGCGGCACGGGAGCGCGCCGAACGGTTCTGCACCCTGGACGTCATGGCCGACGGCTACACCTCTCTGTACCAGGAGCTCGCCGCATGATCGGCTACTACGTGCACCACCAGGGGCGCGGGCACCTGCATCGCGCCGTCTGCGTCGCCCGGCACCTGCGCGCCCCCGTCACCGGTTTCTCCTCGCTCCCCCGGCCCGACGACTGGACGGGGGAGTGGGTCCGGCTGCCCCTTGACGTCGGCTCCGGCCATCGGGGCCCGGACGCGGTCCAGCCTGCGGACCCGACGGCGCGCGGGCGACTGCACTGGGTTCCACGCCACCACCCCGGCCTCAGGGACCGGATGGGCGCCGTCGCCGACTGGGTCACCCGGCGGGGCCCCTCACTGTTCGTCAGCGACGTCTCCGTCGAAATGACCCTCCTGGTACGGCTCATGGGCGTCCCCGTCGTGGCCGCGGCGATGCGCGGCGACCGCTCCGACCCGGCACACCAGCTGGGCTACGACGTGGCCGACGCCCTGCTCGCGCCCTGGCCGGCGTCCCTGCCGGAGCCCGGCTGGCCACGCGCGTGGCGGGACAAGACAGTGCACACGGGAGCCTTCTCCCGCTACGACGGCCGCCCCCGCGTGCGGGCAGCCTCCACCGACGGCACCCGCGAGGTCGTCGTCATGCTGGGCGCCGGCGGCGCGGGTGTCGACGACGACGGCTTCCGCCGGGCGCAGGCACGGACTCCCGGCTGGTCCTGGACCTTCCTGGGCGGGCCGGGCGGGCCGTGGATCGACGACCCGTGGCCGGTCCTGTGCCGTGCGGACGTGGTCGTGACCCACGGCGGTCAGAACGCCGTCGCGGAATGCGCGGCGGCCCGCGTGCCCACCCTCGTCGTCCCGCAGGACAGACCGCACGGCGAACAGCGGGCGACCGCCGAGGCACTGCGCACCGGCGGCCTGGCGACCGTGTGCGCCTCCTGGCCCGCGCCCGAGGAGTGGGCGGGGCTGCTGGACCGTACGATGCGGCACCGGTCGCCGGACCGGTGGGCCGGGTGGGCCCCCGGCGACGGGGCACGGCGGGCGGCGGACGCGCTCGACCGGCTGGCGGACGCCCCGCAGGGACGGCGGGTGGCATGAGAGTCGCGGTGATCACCCTGGTGGCGGGCCGCCATCGGCACCTACGGCTGCAACAGTCCGGTCTGGCAGCCGGCACGCGCCCGCCCGACCACTACGTGGTCGTCACCATGGGCGACAACGCTGCCCCGCTCGCGCTCGCCGGGCGGCGGCCCGCAGCGGAGACCGTCGCCCTCGCCCTCGACGCAGACGGGCGGATGCCGCTCGCGGCCGCCCGCAACGCCGGTGCCCGGCGAGCCGTCGCGGACGGTGCCGACCTGCTGGTCTTCCTCGACGTGGACTGCGTCCCGGGCGAGACGCTGCTCGCGCGCTACGCACAGACGGCGGCGGACGGCGCCCTGCTCTGCGGCACGGTCAGCTATCTGCCCCCGCCGCCACCGGAGGGATACCGCCTCGCCACGCTCCCCGGCCTCGCCCCGCCGCACCCCGGGCGGCCGGCGCCCTCGGACTCAACTGTGCTGCGCCACGGCGAACACCGCCTCTTCTGGTCCCTGTCCTTCGCCCTGACCACCCGCACCTGGCAGGACATCGGCGGTTTCTGCGAGGACTACACCGGATACGGCGGTGAGGACACCGACTTCGCCCTCCAGGCAGCGGGACGCGGCATCGACCTCTGGTGGATCGGCGGCGCACCCGCGTACCACCAGCACCACCCGGTGAGCCGCCCACCGGTCGAGCACCTCGACGACATCCTCAGCAACGGCGCCCTGTTCAAAAGACGTTGGGGCGTGTGGCCCATGGAAGGGTGGCTGCGGGAGTTCGCCGACCGAGGCCTCGTCACGCACGACCGGGACAGCGACACCTGGCGAAGGACCCACGACCCCCAGACCCTGCCCCGGTAGCCTCCCACCGGTGCGGCCGGCCGCTCCACACCCTCGCCGCCGCAGGAACGGATCATCTGCGCTTCACCTGCCGCAGACCGGAGTACGGTGGCAGGGCCGGGTGTACCCCGCATGCCGACACGTTCGTCATCGCTCTCGGAGAACGGCAAACCCGGGGGCCCGACCGCCCCCGAGGACGTAGGACCGATGTATTCGCAATCCTCCATCTCCAGCCACCGCAGCAGCCGTTCGGCGCCCACCGAAGAGGCGCTCCACGGACTGACCTGCGTCATCTGCGGCACCGACTACCGCACGGCGCCGGCCGCGGAGACCGTCGCGGTCTCCCACGGCGGTGAGGCCTCCGTGCTGGCCTGCCGGGGCGTGTGTGCCCGGATGGCCGGCGGGCCCGTCACCGGCCCGGACGCGACCGTGCCGCCCCTGGCCGAGCGTGTACGCCGGTACGAGGCCGCGCGGGCGGCGCAACAGGCCGACCAGGCTCAGAGGGACCAGACGCAGGGAGACCAGGCGCAGGGGGACCAGGCGCAGGGCGAGCGGCCGGGACAGGAGGCGTGAGCCTGCCGGCCGTTGACCGACGGCCGACAGCTTGGCGCGGAAAGAGCCGGCTCGGGGGGTCCGCCGAGGACGGGCGGCCGACCCGCTCCTGCCACGCCCCGACCTGTGAGCGGGACAGCCGCTGACACGTCGGCGGTCGCGGTACCGGCCCGGCCACGCAGATGGCACGGGGGCCGAAAGTACAAGATCGGCAGGGGCTTCCGGTTCCGGCCGCGGACGGGATATTCCTGAAGCGCGGCCCCGACCGGAGCCGTTTCCCCACGAAGGGAACCTGCCGTGGACGGCTGGTACGTGGACGACCGGTGCTTCAACTGCGACGTCGCCCGACAGCTCGCGCCCGATCTGATCGGCGAGGCCGGGGGAAAGTCCCACATCCTGCGCCCGCCGCGCGACGAAGCGGAGACGCGCCGTCTGCACGCGGCCGCCTTCTCCTGCCCCACCCGCTCGATCCGCCCCGGCTCCGGCCGGCCTGACCAGCGCCTCGATCCCTTCCCGATGGCTCTGGACAGCGACGTACTGCTGTGCGGCCACAATTCACCTCGCACCGCAGGGGCCAACTCCTACCTGCTCCTGCGGCCCTCCCGCACGGTCATGATGGTCGACACACCGCGCTGGAGCCGTGCACTCGCCACGCGGTACGCGGCATGGGGCCGGGTCACCGATGTGCTGCTCACCCACCGCGACCACGCCGCACACGGCCGCCGCTACGCGGACCACTTCGGCGCCCGGCTGTGGATCCACGAGGGCGACCTCGACGCGGCTCCGGACGCGGACCGGGTGATCCGAGGACTTGAACCCGCCGACATCGGCCCGGAGGTCACCGCGCACCCGCTGCCCGGCCACACTCCCGGCAGCGTGCTCTACCTCGCGGACGACCGGTACTGCTTCAGCGGGGACAGCTTCTACTGGTCGCGCACCACAGGGGACCTGGAAGTCACGGAGAGCGTCACCTGGTACTCCATCACGGAGCTGGCCGCCTCTCTCGCCCGGACGGCCGGACGCCTCCGGTTCTCCTGGGTCCTGCCGGGGCACGGCGACCGCCGCCAACTGCCGGCGGACGAGATGTCCCGGCGGTTGGAGGCGCTGGCAGAGCGCACACGACTGCTGGAGCCCCGGCCGGTGGACTTCTCCGCCGTCCGCTGGTGAGCGGACACGACGCTCTCTCCGCACTGCCCTGCTCCTTGATCGAATATTCGGTACGGCCCAGGGGTGAGGTCTGACAGGCTGTGGCCGGAGGGTGGGCGCGCCAAGGGGGGTGCGGTGCGCGGGAGCCACCGGGTCCCACCGCCCCAGGAGACCAGGAGTCGCGTCATGGGCGTGAGCATGGAGGTCCTGATCGCCGACTTCGGCCACCTCCGGGCAGTGCCGGCCGACCAGCGGGAGGACCTGCTCGAGCTGGCCGCCTTCGGTGCACCGGACGACTTCGACACCGTCTTCTCCGAAGGGTGGACCTGGCCCGAAGACGCCCACTGGTACGCCCGGTACGAGTTCCGCGGCACGCTCACCTCGTACAAAGCGCACTTCTGGGCGGGTGAGCGGTGGGAGAAGATGCGCCCCGCCGTCGAGCCCGGACCGCGGAACGCGATGGACGAGTTCAGCTCTTCCCTGTTCTGGGGCGAGTACAACTGGGCGGACACCCAACCGCCCTTCACTCCTTCCGTGCCCGTACGGGAGGAGAGGTGGGGCCGCGAGGCCATGCTGTGGTGCCCTCCCGAGGACGTGGCCGTCATCCACCGCTCCTGGGTACAGGTCGAGCGCGGCCTCCCCTGCCTGCGCGCGGCCTTCGACCGGTACGCCGTGGTTCCCAGCGGTTGGTTCCCCGACTTCGACTCCTTCGCGGAATTCGTCTCCGAGTGGGGAGACGTGGTAACCCAGGCCGCCCTCCGCGGCTGGGGCATCATCGGCCTGCGCTGCTGAGCCGGGCCTGCCTCCCCTCCCATCCGACCGAAGCGGTGTGGACCCCTGACCACCGGTGAGGCCGCAAAAGAGAATGCGCGTTCCTCTGCCGGACCGGTACGGGGTACGGTCGGCATACCGGGAGATCACCAACGGGGAGATTCATGCGCACGACGACCACCGCGGGGCCTGGAAGGCCCGCCGGCATCCGCACCCGTGCCGACGGGCTCACCGACCGCCAGTCCGCGATCGTCTCCGCGATCCGCAGGCACGTCGCCGAGCGCGGTTATCCGCCGTCGATGCGCGAGATAGGGAACATGGTCGGCCTGGCCTCCACGTCCTCCGTGTCCCACCAGCTGGCCGTGCTGGAGCGCAAGGAAATCCTGGAACGCGACCCGTTCCGTCCCCGCGCCTACCGCATCCGCGCCGGCCGGCACACCGCGTCGGCATCCGAGGGCCCGGGCTCCCCGGCCCCCGCGTACGTCCCGCTCGTGGGCCGTATCGCCGCGGGCGCCCCCGTCCTGGCCGAGCAGGCCGTCGAGGACGTACTGCCGCTCCCCCGGCAACTGGTCGGCGAGGGTGAGCTGTTCGTCCTCACCGTGTGCGGCCGGTCCATGATCAACGCGCAGATCCTGGACGGCGACCAGGTGGTCGTGCGCAGCCAGCCCGACGCGAACAACGGCGACATCGTGGCCGCCATGCTGGACGGCGAAGCCACCGTGAAGCGCCTCAAGCGCGACGGCACCGGCATCTGGCTCCTGCCCGAGAACGAGGACTTCGCCCCCCTCTGGGGCGGCGAAGCGGTCATCCTCGGCAAGGTCACCGCCGTCCTGCGCGCCCTGTAGAGCACCCCCTGCGGCCCTCCCCGCGCATCCCGGGACCTGGGTGGGGGCCGGGGGCTACAGCTGACTGCCGGTGACCTTCTGGACGTGCCGCATGCTCGGCTCGGCGAGCACGCCGTGCAGTTGCTGGAAGACCTTGCGCGCCGCGACCGCGTTCCAGTCGGCGGGCAGCAGCTCGGCGGGCAGCCCCGGGTCGAGGTAGGGCAGGCGGCGCCACTGGGTGAGCATCGGCACGTAGAGCCGGAACGCCTCGGCGGTGTCGAGGGCACTGCGACGCCGCGCCTGCCGCGCGGCGACATCGGCGTAGGCGTCGGTGAACTCCGCGTACTGCGTCTGGATCGCCGGGAAGTCCCACCAGCTGCTCACGTTGGTGCGCAGATCGGTGAAGGCCGCGTAGTCGGCGGCGAAGAGGTGCACGTAGTCGCTGAGTTCCAGGCGTACGAGCGTACGGCGCGCGTCGTCGAGCAGCCGGCCCGGCGCCAGCCAGACACCGGGGGCGATGTTCCCGAACCCCATCCAGGTCAGCCGGGTGCGCAGCTGGTGGCGGTGCGCGCGCTCGGATTCCGGCACGGAGAAGACGGCCATCACCCAGCCGTCGTGGAGATCCGCGGGTGCGAGGCTGGCGAAGATGCGCCGGTCGCCCTCGTCGAAGGTGTCCAGGACGGCCGGGCTCAGCCGGTAGCCGGTGGCTCCCTGCCGTTCGGGCTCCAGAACGCCCTTCTTCTTGAGCCGGGAGATCGCGGAGCGGACCGCGGGACTGTCCACACCCAGCTCGGACATCAGGGTGATCAGATCGGCGATGGAGACCCACCCGCCGGTACGGCGCAGGAACGCTCCGTAGACCGTACTGATCAGCGAGCTCGGCCGTGGGGGGCTGTCCGACATGATCGCCTTCCGTCGTGTGCGGTCGCGATCCTATCGAGCGGGGCGGGTGATGCCCCGCCCGGGTGCGGGCCCGTCGGCGGCCACCGCCGGTGGTGCGCGTGCCTCGTCGACGGCGCCCAGCGAGGTCGTCCAACGAGCCACGCCGGGCGGCTTCCCGCCCCCGCCCTCCGGCCGGGGGCAACCCTCAAGTGGCCCGTCCCCCGCGTCTCACGGTGTGTCGCCTGCGTAGTGGAGGCGGCACACCACGCCCGGGCCGCCCGGCGGGCGCGGCTCGCCGGGGCGCGGGTCGTACAGTGCGCGGCCGCCGGGCCACCGCGAGAGCTCGGTGGGCAGGGCGACACCGTCCTCGATGTCCTGCGGCCGCCGGTCCGTGATGTCGAGGAGCAGGCCGTCCAGCGGCCCGCCGACCAGAACGGCGTACCTGTGGTGGGGCAGCGGACCGGAGTGAGGGGTGTCGTGGTCCTGGCCGTACACCCGGCCGCGCAGCAGCTGTTCGTCATCGGCGTTCATGGGACCAGCCTCCCAGCCGCCACTGACAACGCCCCCTCCCTGCGCCGCCCCCGGCTCCGACCGGCCTGCCGCTCGCGCGGTCCCGGTGCCGCCCTCGGCACGGTCCTTCCGGCCGGTGGCCCCGCACCGAGCACCTCCGTACAGAATCCCCTCCTCCTGGGCCAAGCGACCGTCTGCCGGGAAACCGTCTGCTAGCCGCCGGTACCAGTACCTAGCTATGGTGGTGGCATGGGCAAGCAGACGAACATCCGGCTGGACGACGCCGTCAAGGCTGCCGCCGAGGACCGGGCCAAGCGCCGCGGGCTGAGCCTGCAGGGCTATGTGGCCGACTTGATCGAGGCCGATGTGAACCAGTCACGTGCCGCCTTCATGGCCGGTGCCGCGACGTTCCTGGCCGGGTACGCGGACGCCTTCGAGGCGGAGGTCGGTGAGGATCGGTACCCCGGCCTTCCGGAGGGTCCGGCGGAGAGCGCGCCGAGGAACGCCGCGTGAATCTGCGCATCGATCTCGCCTGGATCCTGGCAGTGGCACAGCAGATCCCGGGAGATCCCCAGGTCGTCGACTACGGGGTTCCGGTCGCGGCCGAAGCACGACACAGGGCGGAGGTGCTGGACCACGAGGTCTATCCCGAGCCCCACCACAAGGCCGCGGCGCTCCTGTGCGAGCTGGCGCGGAACCCCAGCCTGGAATCGAGGAACCTGCTCTTCGCGGCCACGGTGACGGCGGCCTACATGGCGGCCTGCGGCCTCCCGGTGAGCCCAGGTCTGGACACTGTTCTCCCCCTGGCCCGCGAGGCCCGGGACGGGCTTCCGGTGCGGGAGGTCGCCGCTCGTCTCAAGACCTGGACGAGCTGATCCGTCAGGCGCCGACAACCACGCCCGGCGTGCAGCCGGGGGCCGCTGCTTCTGCTGCTCCCCACCCGGGCAGCCCCGCAAGCTTCCGCGGGCACGGTTCAGTTCCAGTAGCTGCCGCCGGTCAACTCCAGTAGCTGCCGCCGGCCGCTCTCTGCGCCCATGTGGGGAGCTTGAGCTGCTGCCTGCAGGAGTCGATGGCTTCCGTCGCCCACTCCCGAAAGGCTTCGCGTGCCGCGGGGGCGACGCGGGCTTCGGAGGCTTCGGCTGCTTCGGAGGCTTGGGAAGCTTGGGAGGATTCGGCCAAGGCCTGCAGGCGCCGGGCGGACTCCTGTGCCTGGACCATCCATGACGCGTAGGCGTCCTCGGCCAGGACCTGGCCGAAGCGCCGCCGCGCGGTGGAGGTGTCTCCGGTCAGTCCGGCGAGGACCCCGGCGTGGTAGGTGTCCCAGAAGTAGCCGGGGCGAGGCTTTCGCAGAGTCAGGAAGTCCGCGGTGGACGGCAGGTCGGCGAACCTGGCCCGGTTCTCCCGCGCGAGGTCGGCGGCTCGCCGCGCGAGGGTCTGCGCGTCGTGGGCGAACTGGGTGGGGTTCACGAACCGCTCGAACCCGGGTTCGCGGCCGCCGACGTCGTATGCCAGGTGATCCCTGGCCTGCCACAGCCACATCACTCCGACGTTCAGGTAGCTGCCTGCGTTCCGGCTGGGCTGGAACTCGACGATGCCGAGCCACCATCCGTGGTCGTCGATCCAGGTGCGCGACCGTCCGTGCCGCTGGAGGCCGAGCGGTCCGAGTGCCTCGCGGGCTGCCGCCGTGACCAGCCGGGATGCCGTGGATATCGCGTCCATGCCGATCATTGTGTACTGCCTCGGCGCGCGTGCTCCGTTGGGGCCGTGCCCCGGTGTTCCGTCACCTCTGATCCTGCTGGGGCGGCCGTTGACCTGCGGCGGTGACGGGCTGAACCTCCCGGCGCTGTACGCCCGGGAGGCTTCTGGGGGCTGCGTGGGCTACGCGGCGGCGTACTTGCCGCGCGGCGGGCCCCGGGGTCCGCCCCACGGGAGGGGACTGCGGGATGTCGCTTCCGGGCGCCCCTTCCCGCGAGAAGCTTCGCCGATGGCCCTACGGAACGAGGACGATCTTGCCGCGCACCCGGCCGGTCGCGCTCAGGTCGTGCGCCTTCGCCGCCTGGTCGAGAGGGAGGGTCTCGGCGATCGTGGGACGCACTCCGTGGTGGTCGACCAGTTCGGCGAAGGCGGTCAGTACCGCGGGCGAGGGATCGAGGAAGAACTCCACGAACCGCACGCCGAGCTCCGCGGCACGCGCGGTGACCTCGGTGCGGTCCACTCCGACACCCACGACGTCCACGAGGATGCCGCCCGGCTTGAGGGTGGCGAGCGAGCGGGGGCCGTAGTCGTTGCTGATCGTGTCCAGTACCACGTCGATGTCGCGCAGCGCCGAGAAGTCCTCGACCGTGTAGTCGACCAACTCGTCCGCGCCGAGGCCGCGCAGATAGTCGTGCTTCGCCGCGCTGGCGGTACCGATGACGTACGCCCCGCGGGCCTTGGCTATCTGCACGCCGAGATGACCGACCCCGCCCGCCGCGCCGTGCACCAGCACTCGCTGGCCCGGCTGCACGTCGGCGTGGGTGATCAGCGCCTGGTATGCGGTGAACCCGGAGATGGGCAGGGCCGCGGCGCCGACGTGGTCCAGGGTGCGGGGCTTGGCTGCGAGGCGGTCCTCGCCCACCACGACGTGGTCCGCGTGGCTGCCGTGCGGCGGCGTGGTCCACCCGTACACCTCGTCGCCCACCTCGCACCGGGTCACCCCTTCGCCCATGCGCTCGACCGTGCCGCTGAACTCGTGGCCCAGGACGAGCGGCGGCGGGCCGAAGAAGTCCACCTTGCCCATGCGGACCTTCCAGTCCGCCGGGTTCATGCCCGTGGCCAGCACTCGTACCAGGACCTCGCCGGGGCCCGGGGCGGGAACGGGCACTTCGGCCACTTCCAGCACGTCGGAGGCGCCGATGGTTCTTTGCACAATCACTCTCGTCGTCGTCATACGGCTCATTCTGAATGATCTTGGCCGATAAACACACCCCCCTTTACCGGCGCCCGCGTGACAGACCTCCAACTCCCCTTACACATAGGCTTATTGGAAGCAGCTCACCGCGGCGGGCACACTAGCACCATGGCCGGATCCCTCCCGCCCTACTTCTCTCCCCCGCCCGCGAACACCGCCCCCAAGTGCGCGTCCAGCAGCCTGCGTACGGATTCCTCCGTGTGCACCCCGAGCAGCGTGTAGGCGGTGAGCCCGTCCACCAGGCTGATCAGCAGCATTGCCTCGTCGTACGGTTCGATGTCCCGCCCCTGCGCCAGCTCCCCCCTGTCCCGCGCCCGGCGCAGCACGTCCGCGAGGAATTCCGCCAGCTTGGGAATCCCCTCCTGCGCCTCGCCCCGCATCCGCTCGTCGTGAATCGCGCGCGCGAAGTAGGCCGCTCCCACCAAGGTCCCCACCCGGCTCCTGTCGTCCAGCGGCAGCATCCCCATCAGGCATTCCCGCACCATCGTCCGCGGTGAAGGCTCCCGTTGCAGGGAGGCCGCGACCGCGCCGATCCTTTCGCTGATGCGCTGCTCCGCAAGGGAGTTGATGTGCCGGAGGGCAAAGAGCAGCATCTCGTCCTTCGTGCGGAAGTAGTGCTGGAGCCTGCCCAGCGAGATGTCTGCCTCGGCGGCCACGTCGCGCAGGCTCACGCCGTCGAGACCGCGGGTGCTCGCGATGCGCCACAGAGCCTGGGCGATCTCCTGGCGCCTCGCCTCGTGGTCCACCTTCTTCGGCACGGGTGCTCCCGTCTCCTCGTCTCGCAACTCTCGGATCGATCAGAGTCTCGCAACTCTCGGGGCGATCAGAACTGCCGGGACTTATGCCCTCGCCCCGGAACCCGCGCTTTCGCAAGTCACTTGTACCGTTGTACCGTATCGCTATCCAGTACAGTTGACTTGGAAAGGGCCCGCAGTGTCTTTACGTCCCCCACCCCCACCCCACTCCACCGCCCCCCGCTTGAGACGACCCTGCCACCGGGTGTCTCCTCTGGCCCGCAACTGGTGGACCCTGCAGGCGTTTCTGACGGTGAGCGGGCCGACGCTCCTCACGGCGCTCACGCTCGCCGTCGCCTCCTGGCTCTTCTTCCCGGGCGCGCTCCCGTGGCTCGGACCGCTGCTACTGGTCGCCCTCGTGCTGCCCGCGCTCGCCTATCTGCTGCTCATGCCGCGACTGCGGTACGCCGTGCACGCCTGGGAGCTCGGCTCGCAGTCCGTGTATGCGGTCAGCGGCTGGCTGTGGCACAAACGCCGGATCGCCCCGCTCTCCCGGGTGCAGACCGTCGACACCGTACGGGGCCCGCTCCAGCAGAGGTACGGACTGACGACACTGACCGTCACCACGGCCTCCACCGCGGGCGACATCAGGATCAGCGGGCTGTCCGACGCGGACGCCGACGAGCTGTCCCGGCTCATCGGCCGCGCCGCCGAGGCGGTACCCGGAGATGCCACATGAGCCGGATCCCGCACCAGCAGACCTCGTACCCCCACACCAGTGCACCCCCGAACGCCGACGAGCACACCGACACCTGGCAGCGGCCCGCCGCCCGCACGCTCCTTGTGCACTGCGGGTGGCTCGCCCCGCCGCTCGGCTCCCTCCTCCTCACCCTGCTCGCCACCGGCGGCCGTCTCCCCCCGGGCGCGCTCCTCACGCTGACCGCCCTCGCCGCCTCGTTCGCCGTCGTCACCGCTGTCGGCCTGATCAGCTGGACCCGTACTCGCTACCGGGTCACGGCCGAGGCGTTCGAGCTGCGCGGCGGGGTACTCAACCGGCGCCTGCGCACCGTGCCGCTGCACCGCGTACGCAGCGTCGACACCACCGCGCCCCCGCTGCACCGGCTGCTACGTCTCGTCGTCGTACGGGCCGGCTCCACCGGGTCGGGCACGGGCGGCGGACGCGGCGAGATCACCCTCAACGCGGTCACGGTCCGCGAGGCGCACCGACTGCGCACGGCACTGCTCGCGCACAGGCAGACCGCGGACACACTCGTCACGAGCCCCGAACTCAGCCGCATCGACTGGCGCTGGCTGCGCTACGCCCCGCTGACCTTCTGGGTGATCGGTGGCGTGGGCATCGTCGCGGGCACGGTCTACCGGATCTTCGACGCCCTCGGCATCGAACTGTGGCGGGTGGGGTTCGTCCAGGACGCGTTCTCCGCATTCGGCCACAGCATGCTGTGGCTGACCGTGCCCGCCGTGCTGCTCGCCGTACTCGCCGCCGGTTCACTCGGGGCAGTGGTGATGTACGTCGAGAACTGGTGGGGCTACAGCGCCACGTGGACCGACGCGCACACCCTGACCGTACGGCGTGGACTGCTGACCACCCGCTCGTCCGCCCTCACCCGCGACCGGCTGCGCGGCGCGATGCTTCGCGAGCCCCTGCTCCTGCGAGCTGCGGGAGGGGCCGGGGTCACCGCGGTCGCGGGCGGGCTGGGGAGCCGGGAAGAGGCACAGGCCCGGGGCGTGCTGCTCCCGCCGGCGCCGCGCGCGGAGGCCCTGCGCGTGGTCGCGGGGGCGCTCGGACTGGCCCGGCACCCCTTCGCCGGCGAGCTGACCCCGCACCCCCTGGCAGCACTGCGCCGCCGGAGGATGCGCGGACTGCTGTGCGCCGTTCTGCCGGGGACAGTGGCGCTCCTCGTCCTGGGGGCGCTCCTGACCCCTGTCCTGCTGCACGTGGCCTGGGCGTACGCGCTGCTCGCGACAGCGGTGACCTGGCTGCTGGCCCGTGACGCGTACCGCAGCCTCGGCCACGGCCTGCGGGGCGATCACCTGGTGGTCAGGTCGGGCACCTTCAGCCGTGACACCGTCGCGCTCGAGCGGGCGGGGGTCGCCGCGTGGACGTTCACCACCTCGCCCTTCACCAGACGATCCGGCCTGGTCACCCTCACGGCCGCCGTCGCGGCGGGCTCCCACGCGTACCACGTGCGGGACTTGGCGTCCGGTACGGCGGTCACGCTTGCCCTGGCCACGCGACCGGGTGTTCTCGAGGAGTTCCTGGAGCGGTAGGCGGTAGGCGGTAGTCGTCCGGGGGGTACGCGGCAGCGGTGGGAATCCGGGAGGGGACGCCCTAGCGGAGGTGTGCCTTGACCTCTTCGTAGACCCTCTGGTCACCGTGCAGGTCGCTGTGGCCCAGGCAGGCCGTGGTGTGGTTGACGGCCCCGGTCAGGACGACGCTGTCGCGCGGGTTGATGACGTTGTCGCACGGGGAGGCCCACGTGGCGTATCGGGTCGAACCCGGGGTCTCGTCGCCGGAGTTGAGGGCGCGCAGGAAGCCGGATCCCGGTCGCATCTCCACGCAGGAGGCGCCGCCGCACCAGTGAGCGGTCGCGGTCCCGTGGTTGGGTCCGGCGAGAGAGACCCAGGCGTCCACCTTCGAGGCGCCCTTGAGGTTCTTGAGGTAGTAGCGGGAAGAGAGGCTTCCCATGGAGTGGGCGACGACGTCGACCTTGGTGGCGCCCGTGCGGTCCAGGACGCGCTGGATCTGTTCGGCCAGCTGGGCGGCGGTCGTGGCGTTGGACTGGGTGGTGTCGTAGGTCCACTGGTCGAGGCGGCCGGACGGCCAGCCGTCGCTCCTGAAGCGTCCGGCCATGGTCTGCCAGGTGGAGCCGTCGGAGTTCCAGCCGTGGACGAAGACGACCGGGTCGGGGCGGGCGGCCGTGGACCGGACACCGGTCGCGGCCGCGGGCACGGGAAGGAGGGATACGAACGCAAGGAGGAGCGCGCACACGCTCCGCGACAGGTTTCTGATCACCGGGGATGTCTAGCGCGCGCACGGTGCGAACGACCGTGCCCGCCCGGGACGTTCACCCGTACGACCGCAGGGTTTCACCGCAGAAACGTGCCAGCAGGTCCCGGTGGAGGGTGTGGGCTCGTTGGCGCCTGCTCCATGGCGTGCGGCGGGGGCGCACGTGGGAGTGCGCGAGGACTGCGGCTGGGTTCGGGGCTGCGCGACCCGGCGGCATGGTGCGGCACGGGACGCGGCACGGCTGAGCAGCAACGCTTCTCCTGCGAGCAGAGCACGGCTCCTGCTGCAGGCTGAGCAACGCTTCTCCTGCGGGCTGAGGACCGCTCCTCATGCAGGCTGTCACACGCTGCCCCCTCCATCGTGGGTTGCCGTCGCAGGGCATGGAGAGCAGGCTGGGTGGAGTCCGTTGCGGGGCCGGCGTCCGACGGACGACCCGCTCACAACTGGTGGCGTACGGGCGACGGGGGCCCAGATGACGACTACGCGCACGGAGCCGATGCGAGGGCCGCTGCCGGAGCGGCGGCCGGAGTTGGACGCGATCCGGATGCTGGTCGTCGTGGGGCTGGTCTTCTTCCACTCGGCGCTCGTCTTCGCCACCGACGACGACTATTACGTGAAGAACGCCGAGACCACCGAAGCCGTCATGATCATCGCCGGATTCGGAGTCGTCTGGGCCATGCCCGTGCTCTTCCTGATCTCCGGCCTCGGTGCCCGGTATTCGCTGCGGCACCGCGGCGCGGGCGGCTTCGCCAAGGAGAGGTTGCTGCGGCTCGGTGTGCCGCTGCTTTTCGCGACCCTCGTACTGAACCCGCTGCCGCAGTGGCTACGGCAGCGTTCAAGTGGCGGTGACCACCAGCACGAGTCCTACTGGCGTTTCCTGCCACGCTTCTACGACGTGCACATGGAGCCCGCGGAGTTCCCCTTCGTCGTGCAGGGCGAGTACTTCGAGACCGGTCACCTCTGGTTCGTGGTGCTCCTCCTGACGTACTCGCTCCTGCTGATTCCGCTGCACCGCTGGCTGCCCCACGAGCGCGTCCGCCGCCTCGGCGGGCGAGTGGCGGAGGCGGCACTGCGCCGACGAACCCTGGTGTTCCTGCCGGCTGTCGGCCTCGCGGCCCTCTGTGCCTTCGCGGGGCTGGAGGAGGACTACGCGGGCTGGCACCGCTGGTCGTACCTGCTCTTCTTCGTCGCCGGTTTCGTGCTCGCCGCCGACGACCGCTTCCGCATCGTGCTGCGGCGTGCGGCCCCGGCGGCGGCCCTGCTCGGCGTCCTCCTGTTCGGGGCGGCCGGCCCCGGTTTCGCCCTGGCAGAGGAACCCTTCACTGCGACGACACCCCTGGCCACCGCCTCAAGGGCGCTGTTCGGTGCGGCCGGGTGGTGCCTGGTGGTGGCCATCCCGGGCCTCCTCGACCGCAGGCAGGCCCGGCAGTCGCGTTCGGCAGCGCCTCACGAACCGTACGAGGCCCAGAGCCGGCCGCGGAGCCGGGCCGTGACGATGCGGCGGCGACTGTACGGCCATCTCGCCGCCGCGGTCCTGCCGTTGTACGTCCTGCATCAGCCGATCGTGGTCGTCGTCGCGTACTTCGTCACCGGCTGGTCGGCGCCGATTGTGGTGGAGTACGCCGTACTGGTGACGCTCTCACTCGTCGTCACCCTCAGCGCGTACGAGCTGCTCGTCCGCCGCACTCGGACAACGCGGTTCCTCTTCGGGATGCGGCCCTAGATGACCAAATCCCAGGGGGTCAGTGATCGTACGAGTGAGCGAGCGGAGGATGGCACGTCGGTGCGGTCGTTGTGCCGGATCTCGGCGGTCGGCGCAAGGATGCGCGCCGGAGCCACATCCCAGCCAACTCCGGCCGCTCGTTGAGCAGTTCGTCGGCCTCCGCATAGATTGATCGCTGTCGCGAGGAGTGTCCAGGTGAGGAAGTCCGTGATCGACAGCGAGAGTCCGCCGTACAGCGCCGGAGCCTGGGCCGTTGGCTGGGTCATTTTCCTGGGATCCGGCTTTGCGGCCTCCGTGCTGCTGAGCAACGCCTGGCACGACTGCGACATCGGTATCAACGCCTCGGCCAATCTCGGGGCCCTCGTCCTGGCATCGACCTCCATGGCCGCAGCCTCCACGTTGCTGTGGGGGCTCATGCGCAAGGTCACCGGCCGTCGCCGGTTGCTGCCTCCCCTGCTCATGACCGTGGCCGCAGCCGCCCCCCTGCTGTGGCCCCTCATGGCGTTCTGGCACGCGCCTGACGGATATCCGGTCAGCTTCTGTGCACCCGACAACGTTCCGCCGTGGTGGCCGGGTTGGCTTCCCGTGTGAGGCCGGCGTGAGGAAGGATGCGGCACTGACCCCTTGGAATTGATCATCTGAATGAGCCCTGCGGTCAGCCCGTCGACAAGCTGGGCGAACCCGGCGCGTTGGCGGCCCGGTCAGCGCCGTGTAGAGCGGCGGCTGCAACTCGTCGGTGAGGTGTTCTGCCCGCTGCCGTCGGGGGGCCAGGGGGTGCGGCACCGGGGGCGGGTCGGGCCAGCCGTAGTGACTCGCCTGTCCGACGCCCGGGTGGACGACCATGGCCCCCCGGACGCTGAGGCCGCTCAAGCGCACCGCCAACAGGGTGCAGGCGCTGCGGTGTTCGCGCAGTACGTGGAGGCGCCGCCTCGCTCCGCCCAGGCAATCAGCTGGGGGCCGAGGAACCCCTGCACCGCCTGGACCACCTCGACCTGTGCCTCGCCCAGCACGGCGAACCGGCCCCGGCAGTGGAAGCCGCGGCCGGGGGAAAGCCGGCGCTCCGTCGACTTCGCGCTGCTACGCCTCCGCCTCACCGCTCCCTCGTCTCGAATGCCTGGGCGACGGCCAGGCTGTCCTCGTACACATGGTGCCGGGTGACGAGGCCGTCCTCGACGGTCAGATGCAGGGCGAATCGCGCGCGGTACGCACGTCCTGTGGGACGAGCTGTCTGGCGGATCTCGCCCAGCACCACGGCGTCGTTTCCGTCGATGAGAAGGCGCTCGACCACAGTCGCCACCTCTTCGGGCACGTGGTACGCGGCAAGCTCCCGATAGTGGGCCGCCGCGTCGGCCCGGGTGGACCGGTGACGGATCCACGGCGTGGCAGCACGGCCGTGCTCGGCTGCCGGCCAGTCGACCTTCCAATCGCCCTGTTCGGCGTACAGCTCCGCGATGTGCTCGGGGTTGCCCTTGCCGATTCTGCGCAGGAGCTCCTCAACGACGGCACGTGTATTCGTAGACATGGCTGGCGACATGACCGGCCTCTCCATCCGGGCCCGCGTCCTGTGACGCGGGGAGATCACCGATCCTGCCTGCGCAGGCCTGCCGGGGCGATTACCTCTGAGGTAAGTCACGCCAACACGGCCACACCCCCTTCTGCAAGCAGCACAGGCCCCCGGGGACCGGACAGCTGTCCGCGAGGACGGCAGCCGGGTGCGCGGACAACACGCCCCCTTCCGCATTTCTTCTTCATCCGTGAAATTGGGCCGCAGTCGTAGGCACCGTCGGACGGCGCCGTCGGACGGCGCCGTCGCATGGCGCCGGTCCGATCCAAGGAAACATCCCCATCGCAGCGAGGACTCCATGAGTAACTCCCAGCCCGAAGAACCCGTTTCGCTTCACGACATCGACTTCGATGCCATCTATCAAGGCCGGCCATCGAGCGAAGGCGTGAGCTTCGACCGCCTCCCCTGGGACATCGGGAAAGCCCAGCCGGCGGTGCGGGAAATGGAGGCCGACGGCCGCCTCCGCGGTGAAATCCTGGACATCGGCTGTGGCTTCGGCGACAACGCGATCTTCCTGGCCGTGCAAGGACACCACGTCACGGCTCTGGACGGCTCCCCCATCGCCATCGAGAACGCTCGGGCCAGGGCAACGGCGCAAGGCGTGCGTGTCACCTTCGGCGTCGCCGATGCCACCGACCTCACCGGCTACGAGGGTCGATTCGACACCGTTCTCGACAGTGCTCTGTATCACTGTCTCGACGACGAGCAGCGGCTCGCTTACACCGCCGCACTCCACCGCGCCACCACACCCCGCGCTCTCCTCACCATCATGTGTGTCCGAGACGATCTGCCCGCCCCCGCCCGGCCGACCGTGGGCGTCTCCGAAACCAACCTGCGCGACACCCTCGGGGCCACGGGCTGGACCGTCACCGGCCTGCGCCCCGGCCAGTACTTCGGGACACCGGCGGCCGGCCTCATGGCTACCGCCCTCGGCCTCGACCCCGTCGTCGACTCCGACGGTCACGTGGCCCTGCCCGTGTGGATCGTGGAGGCGGAACGCGCCTGACACCCCCAAGCCCCCACCTGCCGTTGCCGGCGCGTTCCTGGACCACCTCACCAGCTTCACGAAGCGGCTCGCCCCGCCGCCAACACCCGCGCGGCCCTGCTGGCGGACCTGGAGACCGCCCGGTCCACCGCCGAACTCGCCGCCCGGATCGGATGAACCCCGGCCACCGTCTCCTACCACCTCGGCGCACTGCACCGCGCGCGCCTCGTCACCAAGGTCAGGGACGGGCGCTACGTGTTGTACCAGCGGACCGCACATGCGGCAGGGCTGCTGGAGGAAGCCCGCAGATAGGGCGTGCCCGCCGATCCAATTCTCTGGTTCATTGTCCTTCGCAGTCCCCGCGTGGACCCTCACCCACGTGCCGGGAGCGCCGGGATCGCCCGGCAGGCCGACGAAGCTGCGTACGGGTCTGTTCATCCATCCCTACGGGCCTCACCATGCTTCTCACTACTCGTGCGTAACTGGTGGTAGGAGGAAGCGTGTTGAAGCGTTGGTCCAAACTTCTTGGTGGGATCGCCCTCTCGTTGTCCGCCGTCGTGGCGTCCCAGCTGCCCGCTTCAACCGTGTATGCGCAGACCACGCCCTCCGGGAGTGCGTCCGCCCGCCTTCCGGTCGTCTTCGTCCACGGCTACAACGCCGGCCCCGGCGTGTGGGGCGGTCTGCGCGACGACTTCAAGGCCGAGGGTTACACCGATGCCGAACTCTTCTCCTTCGGCTACGACACCCATCAGTCCGTCAACGAGGTTCTGTCCGGCGAACTCGCCGCATACGTCGAGAAGGTCAAGCAACAGACCGGCGCGAACCAGGTCGATCTCGTCGCCCATTCGTTCGGCAGCCTGGTCACCCGCTGGTACGTGAAGTTCGCCGCAGGCGGCCAGGCATCCGTCGCCCACTGGGTCTCCCTCGCCGGCCCCAACCACGGGACCAGCACCGCGTGGGCCTGCGCCCTGTGGGACCAGGCCTGTCGCGACATGACTCCCGGCTCGTACGTCCAGAAGGGCCTCGCCGCACACGACGAGACGCCGGGCACCGTCCTGTACGGCACCTGGTGGTCCCGCTGTGACGAGGTGATCAACCCGGACAGCAGCGTCCCTCTCACGGGCGCGGTGAACAACGGTGCCGGCTGCCTCGACCACAATGAACTTCTCGGCGACGACACGGTCTCCGCCGGAGTCCGGGCCTTCCTCCGATCCTGAGAAGTGCGCGGGCGGACGCGTGGGCGGAGGGCAATCGCGGGGGTCCCTACCGGAACTCCCCCTCCGCCCTACGGGCAGGAGCGGTCCCTCCTGCGGGCAAAAGCGGCCGATCGGCGCACAGGTGAGCGAACGACTGCGCCCGGGTCACCCGCACACGGGTGGCGTACTCGAAGGCCGAGAGGGGCAGCCGGGTGACAGGCTCTCCACGGAGTTGCAGCGTCAGGGGATGAAACGTTTCTCCACCGGGATTCAGAACCAGATCCTCGCCATCGTCGAAGCTGTCGCCTCCGACGACGTCGAGCATCTGAACGCACTGATCGAGGTCTTCCTCCAGGACGCCGACCTGGACGCGCTCTTCGCGTTACGCACCGCCCTCCAGGATTCGCTCCGGCCGACGGCGCCGCGGCCCCCGCGGCCGGAGCGCTGATGCCGCTGCGCGGACCGGCCCGCGCCTCAGCGGCGGGTCCCCACCAGCATCCGGCAGCGTGGCGTGCCGTCCGGACGCCGGCCCAGTTCGTCCAGGGCGTATAGCTCGACGTCGAAGCCCGCGGTGGACAGTTCGGCAGTGACGTCGCCGAGCCGGAAGCCGCGGTAGTACATGACGAACGGGGGCCGCCAGAGCGCGTTGCGCACCCGCATCACCGCATCGAAGCCGAGCATGGCGAGGTGACCGTACGAGCCGGGCCGGGGCGGTGCCGGCAGGGGGAACGCGAATCGGCCGCCGGGGCGGAGCACCGCACCGACCTGCGCGAAGAGCGTGGGCCGCTGGGCGGGCAGGAAGTGTCCGAAGGCGCCGAAGCTCACCACGAGGTCGAAGACCGGGCCGAAAGGCAGGGCGAGTGCGTCACCGCGTACCCAGTGTGCGGGCAGCGTCGGCTGCTCGCGGCGGCGGGCGACTCCCAGCATCCCGGCGCTGATGTCCACCCCCGCCACCCGTTCGCGGCACACCTGCTGGAGCACCGCCGCGCCCGCGCCGGTGCCGCAGCACAGGTCAAGTCCCGTACCGAAGGGCCCGAGACGGCGTAGCAGGCGTGCCGCGGGCGCAAGGACCGCGTCGGGGGTTCGGAAGGGGGTGTGGTCGAACTTCGGGGCGAGCAGGTCGTAACCGTGCTCGACGGAGGACATCGCCTGGACGGCGAGTTCTCTGAAGGTGGGGCCCTCGGGTGTGAACATCGCGCCCAGCATAGGCGGCGGCGCACACCGGACCGGGCATCCCGGAACCTGTGCTACATTGCTGGCAGCACTTGTGTACGCCCCTTCCGTGGCGCCGGTGCCGATCTCCTCTCCCCTCCGGATCTCTTACCGGAGACGTATCACCCTCACGATCACTTCCTGATCGTCTGCGATCACACAGCTCCCGCTGTCCAGCCTGCCCGGCCCGTCCGACGCATCCGGTACACCGGCACGTCCGACGTATCGGCGCATCCGGAGCTCCCGGCACGTCCGATCTCAGTGCTGTCCCGGGCCTCTCTCAGGGCTTTCGGGCCTTCGCGGTCCGGACTCGCTTCCGGAACAGCTTCCGGATCCTGGCTCTTCCGCCCCTCGCCCGCAGCGGTTCACCTCTCTGTAGCCCCCTGCCCCGCGAGGCCGGCGCGCCCGTCACCCCTCCCCCCGTACCTCTTCTCACCCAGACGTCCCCGAAAGGACCGGTCCACCATGACCACCACCACACTCGAAGACCCCCGCAACACCTCCCCCGCCGACCCGACGGTCCAGGCCATGGGCATTCTCGATCTCGCCGGGGCGGGCCATGGATTCCTCCGTGGTCCGGCCTTGGTACCCACGTCGCACGACGTGCAGGTGCCCGCCTCGCTCATTCACCGACTCGGCCTGCGCAAGGGCGACTTGGTCAACGGGGTCTGCGGCAAACCGCAGCTGCTGACCCAGGCCGACCTCGTCAACGGGCTTGCGGCGCACGCCACGCGACGCCGGCCCCATTTCCGTGACCTCACACCGCTGCACCCGCGAGAGCGGCTGCACCTGGAGCAGCTCGGCGGTGGCCTCGGTCCGCGCGTGGTGGATCTCGTTGCCCCCGTCGGCAAGGGGCAGCGCGGGCTGATCGTGGCTCCGCCGAAAACCGGCAAGACCGTACTGCTGCAGCAGCTCGCCGCCTCGATCGCCGCCAACCACCCCGAGGTCCACCTCATGGTGGTGCTGCTCGACGAACGGCCCGAGGAGGTCACCGACATGCGCCGCAGTGTGCGGGGCGAGGTGTACGCGTCGACGTTCGACCGGCCCGCCAAGACACACATCGCGCTCGCCGAACTGGCCGTCGAGCGTGCCAAGCGCCTGGTTGAGGAGGGGCGCGACGTGGTGATCCTGCTCGACTCGCTGACCCGGCTGTGCCGCGCGCACAACAACGCGGCCTCCTCCGGCGGCCGGACGCTCAGCGGTGGCGTCGACGCGTCCGCGTTGCAGGGGCCGAAACGGCTGTTCGGCGCGGCCAGGCTCACCGAGGAGGCGGGTTCCCTGACGATCCTGGCCACCGCTCTCGTCGAGATGGGTTCACGCGCCGACGACTACTACTTCGAGGAGCTGAAGAGCACCGGCAACATGGAACTGCGCCTGGACCGCACGCTCGCGGACAGGCGCGTCTTCCCCGCGGTCGACATCACCCCTTCGGGCACCCGCCGCGAGGAACTCCTCCTGCCTCCCGCTGAGTTGGCCGTCGTACGAGGACTGCGCCGGGCTCTCCAGTCACGCGAAGGGCAGGCCGGCCTGGAAGCCGTCCTGACCAAACTGCGGAACACCCCCGACAACGCCGCGTTCCTGCGCCAGGTCCACTCGACCGTTCCCGGCTCCTGAGGCCGGCCCGCGTGAACAGCCGGCGGAGCTGCTCCGGGCCGTCCCCCAGAGCAGAGGGGCAGTGGGGCAGTGGGCGTACGACGCGGGTCACCCTTCCTCAGCGTCGAGGACGAGATGACCACGACACGGGCACGGGCAGCGGGTTTCCACCGGCTCAGTCCGGGCTGTGACGTGACGGACAGCGACTCGATTCCTGAAGCGCGGTTCATCGGCTCAACGACGAAGACAGACCGGCGGCGTGTCCGGCCCGCCCCGGCAGCGCCGTTGTCGCGTGGGGGCACATCGCCGTGTTATGGCCAGCCGTTAGTACCCGGCCGCACCAATTTTCGACACCCTGGGGCCGTCCACCCCCCACGAACACGCGCCCCAGCGTGTTGCTGAAATGAGGACCCATGCGCATAGCCAGATTGGTTCCCGCCGCCTTCGCCGCCGCCGCCTCCGTCATCGCCCTTCTCTCGCCCTCGGCCGCCGCGGCCACCCCGCCGCCCACGCCCCCCGCCACCCAGCCGATCATCGGCGGCGGCTACGCACAGAACGCCCCCTGGGCCGCACGCCTCTTCTCCAACGGACGAGAGACCTGCTCAGCGACCATCGTCGCGCCGACCTGGATCCTCACCGCGAGGCACTGCGTGAGCGGGGGCGGCCTGTCGTTCCGCATCGGCAGCCTCGACCAGCACAGCGGGGGCACGGTGGCGAACGGCGTCCAGACGTACACCCACAGCTCCGACTTGGCGCTGGTCCGCCTCGACCGGTCCGTCCAGGGCTCCTACTCGCCGCTCGGGCAGCCCGGTACGGTGCGCGTCGGACAGAGCGTGCAGGTCTACGGCTGGGGAGCCACCTCGCAGTGCGGCTCCGAGGCGACCTGCCAGTCCCGCTACCTGAAGGTCGCCAACGTGACCGTCACGGGCGGCTGCAGTGACGCGTACGGCGGCTCGGCCATCTGCGCGCGCCGGGGCAACGGCATCACCGCGGGCGGCGACTCGGGCGGCCCCATGATGGCGGGCGGAGTCCAGGTGGGCGTCGCCTCCACCAGCGACCGCCAGACCACCACCGCGTACACGAACGTCACCGCGTACCGCTCCTGGATCCGGTCCGTCGCCGGAGTCTGAGCCGCGCCACCGCTGCCGCCTCACGGGACCGCGGCAGCGGACAAGTTCCCGGACGGATCCACCCCGGCCTCGCAGCCGCGGCCGACCGTCCACGTCACCCGGTCCGGCCTGCGGCAGTGGATGCCGCAGGCCGGTTTCCGTTGGGCGCGGGCTGCTGGATCTTCACGCACTGGCAAGCGTCAGCTTCGCCGCGAATCCGAGGAAGAGCACCCCGGCCGCCGATGTCGCCCCCGCCGACAGCCGCTTGCGGCGGTGGAACACGGCGGCGAGCCGGGTGCCGCTGAAGATCAGAGCCGTGAGGTACAGGAAGCTCGCCAGCTGTGCGAAGGCGCCGAGGAGGACGAAGGAGAGGGCGGGGTAGGCGTAGGCCGGGTCGACGAACTGTACGAAGAAGGAGATGAAGAACAGGATCGCCTTGGGATTGAGCAGGCTGATCACCAGGGCACGGCGGTACGGACGTTCCGCGGTGGCGGCCGGAGCGGAATCCGCCCCGTCGGACCGGGCGGACCGCACCTCACGCCGCGTACGCCACATCGACCAGGCCGCCCGCATCATGCCGATCGCCAGCCAGGTCAGATAACCCGCGCCTGCGTACTTCACGATCCCGAACAGCAGCGGGTTGGCCTGGAGAAGCGAGGCGACACCCGCCGCCGACAACACCATCAGCACGGCATCGCCACACCAGACACCGGCTGCCGCCTTGTATCCGGAGCGGACACCCCGACGGGCGGCGACGGACAGTACGTACAGGGAATTGGGTCCCGGCAGCAGCACGATGAGAACGAGACCTACCAGGTAGGTCGGGAGATCGGTTACACCCAGCATGGGCGGAGTCTCACACACGTGAGCGAAGGCCCGCACCGGTATTCCGGATTCCGGACGGCGTCGGCTCAACGGCTCTGACTGCGGCACCTCGGCGGCGCATGCGGGTTCTCGCTCAACCGGCACCCGGTGGAGGGGGTTCTCGCTCCACCGGCACCCGGTGACCTCGCGGTGGCTACCTGCCGCGGACAGACCGTCGGCGTACGCCGAGGCGGCACACCGGGCCCCTGGCGCCGCCGCGTACCGAGAAGGCTTGGGGCAGGCCAGGCCGACAGGCTGGAGGCGCGCTGGTGACCCGGGCGGTGAGCCGGAGGAAAGCCCCTAGCCGTACGGGTTTCGGGCCCGGAAGCGGACGGTGTCGCTGCGGCGGTCGAACCACAGGAAGGTAAAGGAGCCGCTTTCGTCGCGGTCGAGTGCGTGCGACCGGGTCCACTGCGGATCTTCCGGCCCCGCGTCCTGGAGCGGCTCTTCGAACCAAGAGGTGAAGCCGTCGGCCGGCCCCTCGGAGACGAACGGGTGGGCCGCGGTGAGCTCGGCGAGCTTCCCCGGTGCCAGCCGGGCGAAGCCCGAGATCACCAGCTCCGGCGACGGGAGGGTCCGTTCGTCGTCCCGGCTGCTCACCCACTTGGCGTCGGTGAGCGGCCCCAGCACGGGAAAGGCCCGTTCCAGGGGTGCGGTGTCGGTGTGCCAGTCCCCCTCGTCCTGGTCGTCCCCGTCATCGCTGCGGCTGAGGACCCACCAGCCAGGGAGGACAGCCAGTCCCAGTCCGATCCCGATCACCTTTCGGCGTTCCAACTCGGCCTCCTCGCCGCAGACTTCGGAGCACCCTATCCGCACCCGGCAGCCCATCGGGGCCTTCCGGCGATCACGGCGTGATCCTCGCTCCGGTGCGCACCGAGCCCCTCCCCGGCCCGTGTCCGAGAGGCCGAAGTCCGTGTCCGCGGCGGGGCGCCCCGGGTAGGTGGTCGAACAGATGTGCGGCAGGAGGCCGCCCCTGTCCGGGATCCCGGACTACGCGTCCGCGCGCGCTCCGACCATCGGCGATTCGGCCAACAGCGTTATGGAGCAGGGCTCTTGTCCCCCAAGGGCCGGTGTACCCCGCACGATCCCGCAGCCGCGGGGAACCGGGGTTCGACACTCGGCCGAATGACGCGTGTTCGAAATCCGGGCGGGCTCGTTGAACCCGGTGCTGCCGACCACGGCCACCTGGAAGGAGCGAGGCCGCCCCACACCCGGCAAGGCCGTGAATCCGGAACCAGTGCACCTTCGCCCCCCATGGAGGAACACGATGCGCCCCTCGCCGACTCCCGTACGCAAGCCCTCCGGAAGCGCACCACCAGAACCTCGGCCTGCCGCCGTGACAGTCGGCCGTACTGACGCCGTCCGCTGTTCCGCACTTCCGGGTACGGAGGGGACGGCGTGAGCGAATCGACCGATGAAGCCGCCGGGACCGTCCCGAAGCCACGCGCCGTCCATAAGTCACGCGCCGTCCCGACCGTCGAATCTCCTGCGACGGCCTCGGCCCCGGATGGGGAACAGGCCTCCCCCGCCCCGCAGATGCGGTACGTCGATGTGACCGGCAGCCGCGAAGCGGCCGGACGGTCGATCCGCATGTACGACATGGCGCGGCGACTGCCCCATCTGGTGCGCAGGTCCCTGGCCCTGGCCTGGCAGGTCGACCGGCGGGCGACCGTGGGGCTCCTGCTGTGCCAGGTCGCCACCGGGGTGATGCAGGCACTGGGGCTCGTTGCCGTCAGCGGGACCGTGTCCGCGGTGCTGACCAGCGGAGACATCTTCCAGCGGCTCCTGGAGGCGTGGCCGTCCGTGGCCCTGCTCATCGGCGCCGCCGGGGCCATCGCGGTGCTGGGGATCACGGTCAGCTGGCTGTCGTCCCGACTGGGTCCCATGATGTCGCGTGAGGCGGAGCAGGTGCTGCTCACCGGCTGCGTCGAAGTGGAGCTTTCCGCGTACGACGAACCCGACTTCAACCGGGACCGGGAGGCCGCGGACCGTGGCGCACAGGTCACGGGAGATCTCATCAACGAAGGTCAGGACCTGATCGCCTCTGCGACCTCCTTCCTCGCCGGGGCGGTCGTCCTCGCCGGCGTGAGCTGGGTGCTGCTTCCGCTCCTGGTCGTGGCCAGCCTGCCGCAGGCTCTTGCCCAGGTCAGTGCCGCTCGGGTGCGCTATCTGGCGAACCTGCGCAGCAACGGCGACTACCGGATGCTGGCCGTGCTCCGGTGGCACATCTACACCAAGGACGCTGCCGACCAGATCCGCGCCGGCACCATGACCCGCTTCCTGTCCGGCCGGTACCGGGAGACGGTGGCCCGCATCAACCGCGAGGACCGGGCCGCAGCCAACAGCGGGGCCCGCATGTCCCTGGTGGGCGCGGTGGTCGGCGGTCTGGGCTCGGCCACGGTGTGGGCCGCGCTCGTGTGGCTGCTTGCCACCGGCCGCATCAGCGTCGGGCACGCGGGTACGGCCGTCTTCGCCCTGCAGATGGTGGGGCAGTCGGTACGCGGGCTGGTGGCCGTCGGCGCGCGAGCGGTGCGCACCGGGCTCTACATGGACGACTGGAACAACTTCCTGGACAAGGCAGGCCGGTTCCGGATGCGCCGCGGCGAGCACTGTCCGGCGCCGCCCCACGAGATCAGGATCGAGTCGCTGTCGCACCGCTACGCGGGAAAGAACCAGGATGCGCTGTCGGAGGTCACTCTCACCCTGCGCCGGGGCGAGGTGACCGCGCTGGTCGGCTTCAACGGTTCGGGCAAGTCGACCCTGTCGAAGCTGGTCAGCGGTCTGTATCTGCCTACGGAGGGGCAGGTGCTGTGGGACGGCGTACCCACGGGCGATGCCGACCCGCACGCGCTGTGGAAGCAGGTGGCACTGGTTCCACAGGACTATGCGCACTGGCCGCTGACGGTGCGCGAGAACGTCACCCAGGGACAGCCCTCGGCACGAGGCGACGCGGCGGTGCGTGCGGCATGCGAGGCCGCCGACGCCGACGAGGTCGTGGCGAGGCTCGGCGCCGGGCTGGACACGCTCCTTGCCCGCGAGTGGCTGAACGGGGAGGAGCTGAGCGGGGGCCAGTGGCAGCGCATCGCGCTCGCCAGGGCGTTCTTCCGCGAGGCGGGACTTCTGGTACTGGACGAGCCGACCGCGAACCTGGATCCGCGCGCGGAGTACCGGATCTTCCAGCGGTTGCGGGACCTCGCCCGGGACCGGGTGGTGCTCCTGGTGACGCACCGCATCACCAACGTGGCCGTCGCCGACCGGATCGTGGTCCTCGACGAGGGCCGCGTCGTACAAGAGGGCACCTACGGGGAACTCGCCGCGCGTGAAGGCGGCCTGTTCCAGAAACTGCTCTCCTACCAGATCACCTCCGAGCGCGAGAACGGGCCGGACTCCCGGCAGGAGAACTGACCCCGCCGAGGGGTCGTCGGAGCCCTGCGCCACTGACGACCCCTCACCGGACATCCGTGCTCGAAGCGGGATCAGCACCGCTCACCGAAGGCCGGTGCCGCTTCGGCGGCTTCAGGAGCAGTCGGCTTCGCGGCAGGAGGTGGTGTCCGGTAGGCGCGCAGCGGCGCGTTGGCCGCGGCGACCGCGGCGATGGCGAGGACCGCGGACAGTCCGCCGAGGACGAGCGAGAAGGAGACGGAGGTGGCCGAGGCCAACAGACCGCCGCGGAAGTTGCCGAGTTCGGGGCCCGCGACACCGATGACGTGTTCCACCGAGGAGACCCGCCCCCGGTACGCGTCCGGGGTCTCCAGCTGAATCAGGGCACCGCGGCTGATGACAGACACCGTGTCGGCAGCACCCGCAACGGCCAGGCAGGCGAGTGCCGGCCACAGCGGCTCCGCCAAGCCGAAACAGGCGAGTGCCAGGCCCCAGACGGCAGCCGCGGAGAGCTGCACCAGGCCGCCACGGCGCCAACGGGTGACCGTGCCGGAGAGCAGGCCTGCTGTGAAGCCGCCGACCGCGACGGCCGAGAGGAACAGGCCGAGGGTCTGCGGGTTCCCGCCGAAGCGGATCTCGTTGACGAGGGGAAAGAGCGCGAGGGGCATGGCGAGTAGCGTTGCGGACAGGTCGGTGGCCATCGAGCCCCACAGCGTCGGCCGGCGCAGGATCCGCCAACCGCCACGTTCGCGTCGGCGTTTCCCGCCTGCCGCACCGGCACATTCCGGGCGTACGGCAGGCAGGCGGATCAACGAGAGCGCCGAAACTGCCAGGGCCACGGCCTGAGCGGCGTACGCGGCAGGGAAATCCCAGCCGGCGATGATCAGCCCGGCAAACGCGGGGCCGGCCAGCATCGCTGCCTGAAAGGAGACGTTCAGCAGCGCGAGACCGCCGGCTACCTGGTCGCTGGGCAACAGCCGGACGGGGAAGGTGCGCCGTGCAGGAGCACCGAAAGCGCTGCAGCTCGTCCCCACGGCAACGAGGGCGAACAGCAGGAGCACGTGGCGGTTGTCCGCCTGGGCCTGGGCGCACAGCCCTGCGGCGGCCAGCAGTTGGCCCGCAGTCGTGGCCCGTACCACCGCGCGGCGGTCAAAGGTGTCCGCCAACGTGCCGCCGAGCAGCCCGAACAGCACCATCGGAAGTCCCGTTGCCAGCCCGATGGCACCGGTGCCCAGGGGGCTGCCGGTCAGCTCCCAGACCTGGGCCAGCACCGCCACGGTGGCTATCTGTCCACCGAGTTGGGAGGCGGAGGTGCCGATCCAGAGGTCGCGAAACGGCGGGCTGCTCCGCAGCGGGCGGGTGTCGAGGAAGCGGATGCGAATCCGCGTGCTCATCGCGGCGGCTCGGCAAGGTGGTGCAGGATCCGTTGCCGCATCGACCGGAGTTCCAGTGCCCGCCGCACCTCCTCGACGACGGCGGTCATCGCGTACGGAATTTCGCTGTCCAGTTCGGCGACCGTCTCGTGGGTGGCCCGCCACTCCGCTTCCAGGAACGGCACCAACGATCGGCCGCGCTCGGTCAGGTCGATGCGCCGGGTGCGGGCGTCGGGCCCCGGCTCGGAGGTGACCAGGTCCTCCTTGCGCATGGCGGCGACGGTCTGGCTGACGGCGGAGTGCGAGCGGCCCAGGGACTTCGCCAACTCGCGAATGGTCAGTGGTCCGGTGTGGGCGAGCCGGATCAGCGGATAGGCGAACCGAGGCCGCACGCCCTCGATTCCCCGCTCGACGTATACCTGCTCGATTTCGGCGTCCATGGCGGCCAGCAGCGCGTGCAGGGAGTGCCAGGGGTCAGGAAGCGCGGTGGGGTCCGAAGATGTCACAGCGCTAATATAACAGCGCTTGTATAAGCGTGACCCGCGACCGAATGGGGTTCCGGCGCCGGACCTGGATCAGGTCACATCGGTGCGAGGGTCGAGGGCCCAGTGGTGGGTACGGAGGACTCGACCTGCGAAGGGCACGTCCTGCTCACCCAGGAACTCGAAACCGAGGGAGCGGCAGATACCGTTCGACGGCGCGTTCCCTGTGGCCGGGAAGGCGTGTATGGGCCCCCACCGGCCGTCCTCGCGAGCCAGTTGGAGCAGCAGGCGGACACCCTGCTTGGCGAGCCCCCGTCCCTGGAACTCCGGGAGGACCATCCAGCCGATCTCGGACAGGGGCCCGGCATCGGTGTGGTGCGGCCACAAGGTCACGGTTCCCGCGACAGCTCCCGGCTCGGTTTCGTCGGGCACGATCATTTTTGTCCAGTCCGTGCCCGCCGCCGCGCGCTGGACATCGCGTCGGACCTTCGACTCCATACCCTCGCGGGGCAACGGGCCGCCAAGCCCGGCCATCATGGCCGGGTCGCAGCGCATCCGGACATAGGCGTCGACGTCACCGTACTCAACATCACGTAGCAGCATCCAGCCATCCTCGCGCACCTGCTCGGCAGTGAACCGGTTGAGGGTCGCGGTCTGCTGCGCCGGAACCCCGTTGTTCGCTGTCCGGCCCCGTGAGAGCATCAAGGCGGTCCGTCTCCTCTCCTCTCTGCTTCGCGGCGCACAGGTATGAGTGCGGGCCGTCGCCATGTCCATGGTGTGGAGCAATCCGTCAAGATCTGCGAATGACAGGTGTCGTTGATGTACACACCAGAGCTGCCGGAAGCCTGCATCGAGGACGCGGACAACATTCTGGTCGCGCCTTCGACGTTGCACGACAGCGCATTGCTCAGGGACTTCTTCGGCTCCACGATGACGCCGGAAGACCTTGCTTCTGGTTCAGCAGACCTCACGCGGAAGACCGTTTACCTGTGCGGTGACATGTCCGGGATGGACAGCAGCCAACTGCGCACGGCTGCCAGGGCCTTCGTGGTCCGGGAGCTCTCGCACGGATACCGGGAGAACGCCGGCGAACCGTGGACCGTCGTCGGTTCGGGCCGCGTGCCCCTCCGCGTGCACGGTGCCGGCGTCTACTACCGGCGCTTCTTCGAACCCGGTGAGGATCACTTCGGACGGATCAACGCGGAACACACGTTCCAGTCCCTGACGGAGTCCAACAAGCCGGGAACGGCCCATCGCAGCGGGATCTACCTGACGCCTGTCACACGCCGCGGGGACGAACTGCATTTCCGCCTGCTCCGGTGCTCCACGAATCTCTCGGGGCCGACCGAGAACTTCCGCCCGGCCGATACGGAGATCGTCGAGGCGCTGAATCACGAGGCCGCCACCGTCTTCCGTCACCAGGCGCCGCTCAACCACGTCCTGGCGCAGGTTTACCACAACACCCTTGCCACGCCGGAGCGCAAGCAGTCCAAGGCCAGGATCTCGGCCCATGCCGACAAGACCAAGGACATGCCCGTCAACGGAATCATGGCCTTCTGCACCTTCTACGACGGACTCGGCAAGCTGCGGCCCCAGGCCGCAGACGCCTTCGACTACGGCGTGAAGGGAGCCAGTGGGCTGACCAGACTCCACTTCCGGCTCAAGGAGCCGGTCGAGGGCCGCGAAGGGGTCGCGCTCCCACCGCAGTTCACCCTGACTCTCCACCCCGGCTCCGTGTTCTTCATGTCACTGGCCACCAACCGCCTGTATACGCACGAGATCCGGCCCTCGTCGCTGGACGCCGAGTTGCTCCCGACCCGTCTGGGATACGTGGTGCGCTGTTCGAGCGCCGAAGCCGTGCACAGGAACGGACACACGTTTCTCAAAACGGCCGGGGATCCGGTGAAGCTGGAGCCACCCACTCCGGCCGGCCTGGACGAGCTGCGCAGGCTGTACGCCGCGGAGAACAGGACCTCTTCCTTCATCGACTACGGCGACGGCTTCCTGTTCAGCATGAACACGGGAGACTATGAGGCCCCCCGTGTCTAGGATCTCGGACGAAGTCCTCTCGTTCTGTCTGCCCGCCGAGGAAAATCTCTTTGCGGAGCTGTCCGCCGCGACTCGATGGGAGGACGTAGGAAAGGGACGGCAGGGGAACGTGCTCACCAGGGTCGACGAGGCGGGTGGTGTGCCTCTCGTACGTACTTCCACTCGCTACAGCGGACCCGCACAGCGCTTCGGGGCGGTGCACGAGCGGCTGGCACAGCGAATCCAAGAACGCATGACACGTTCGGCCTGCTTCAACAACGCGCTCATCGAGCGCTACACGAACGCCTACAGAACCATGGGCAGCCATTCCGACCAGGCCCTCGATCTGGCCCATGACTCGTACATCGCCGTCTTCTCCTGCTACCGGTACCCCGAAGCGAGCCCGCCGAGGAAGCTGATCTTCGAATCGAAAGGGTCCGAGGGCGAGAAGTTCGAGATCCCTCTCGCGCACCACGGGGTCGTGTCGTTCTCCGTCGACTCGAATCGGCGGCTCAAGCACAGGATTGTCTTGGACGCACCGGCCCAGCCGGCGGACAACGAATGGCTGGGCGTCACCTTTCGCACGTCGAAGACCGTTCTTCGTTTTCGGGACGGACACGCACACCTCCCGCTGGGTGCACGCCTCAGGCCTGCCGACGAGGAGCAGCGGCACGAGTTCTACCGGCTGCGGCGCCGCGAGAACCAGGAAACGGAGTTCGACTACCCCCCGTTGACGTACACCGTCAGCGAGAGCGATCTGATGCTGCCGGTCTGACCCCGTCGGCGGCACAGGAGAGCGCCGTCCGGGACCGGTCCTCGTGGACCCCGGACCGTGCCCAGGTCGCCGTGTGCGCCGTACCCGGTACGGCGTGTGGTCCGGCTATTCATGCGCTCCGCCGGCGAGAGCCGTGGCGCAGGCGCGGGCGAATGCCTCCGGGTTGTCCAGCATGATGTTGTGTCCGCAGTCCGGGACCGGGACGACGGACACCCCCGCTTCGGTGAGCGCGCCGGCGCCCGGGAGCGGGCCGTCAGCCGCGGGCAGCAGACAGGTGCGCGGAATCTTCAGGTCCAGGAGGAGCTCGCGCATGGTGGGGACGGTTCCGCGGGACAGGTGGACCGCGCTGCGGTGCAGGGCCTCGCGGCCGGCCAGGCGCATCGTGGACCACCAGTGGGAGCCGACCCGGTCGCGCACCTCTTCCCAGCCGCCCGCCAGGAATTCCTGTTCGGAATAGCGGGCGATTCCGCTGCTGCCGCCTGAGCCGGCCGTGTGGGCGGTCGGGTCGAGGTTGGCGTCGACCAGCACCAAACGCGACACCAGGTGCGGATGCCGGGCCGCCAGGACGATGGCCACCGAACCTCCCATGCTGTGCGCGATCAGTTCCGCGTCGGCGACTCCCGCAGCGGTCAGGGCCAGGGCGAGAGCGTCCGCGTGGGACTCCAGCGTGTAGTCGAAGCCTGTCGGGCGGTCGCTGATGCCGTGGCCGAGCAGGTCGATCAGCAGCGAACGGTGGCCCGCCAGCAGGGGGTGGACCGCGCTTTCCGTGAAGTAGGCGGGCGAGGTGGCGCCCAGACCATGGACGTAGACGCGTACCGGCTCCCGCCCCGGCAGCTCGACCCAGCGGATCTGGTCGCCCCCGGATGTCACGGTGGCCTTGCGCACGGTCTGCTCCCCTTGCAGTCAACATCGTGGAGAGACGAGAGTAACCACCGGGGCCGGCTGCGCCCCCACCGCCCTGTGACGCCTCTTCAGCTGCGCCGACCGAGTGCCCACGCCTCGCCGCCCGCACCACCGACCTCACACCGGGCCGACGACGCATCGGTCACCCAGCGGAACGTCCCGTCGTCGGACCTGAGCATCAGTGGCCAGGTACCGGACAAGATGAGTGCGGCTACTCAGGACCCCGGCGTTCCCGTGTCCGATGATGCAGATCAACATCATCCGAGTCAGGGGACCCGACACATGCTCAGCCGCCTCGCCGACGTCCTGGTGCCTGCCGTGGGCCGCCTCACGGTCACCGCCGATCCAGGTGCCGAACTGGCCCCCGGCAGCATCATCACCGCCAACCACACCTCGCTCGCCGACCCTGCCGTCGTACTTGCCGCCCTGCACCGCCTCGGGGCCCGTCCGGTCGTCATGGCGACCGCCGGACTGTGGCGCGTACCGGTCCTCGGTCGCATCCTCGCCCGTGAGGGGCACATTCCCGTCCACCGCGGCGACCGGCGCGCGGCCGACGCCCTGGACGGAGCCGCCGAGGCGCTGGAGCGCGGGCGCTTGGTCCTGATCTACGCCGAGGGGGGTCTGCCGCGCCGGACGGACGTCGCGGAGGCAGCCCCGGGGCCCTTCCGTTCCGGCCTGTCCCGGCTCGTTCGGCGCACCGGTGCTCCGGTGGTGCCCGTGGGGCAGGCCGGTGCCCGCCGGGTCACGTCGGGGCGTACCGCCAAGCAGATCGGGGGCCTGCTCACGGCACCGTTGCGCCGCCCGGACCTGCATGTCCACATCGGGTCGCCGATCGAACCGGCATCGGGCGGTGCCGTCGGGACAGGACACGCCCACGCGGCGGTGACGGCCGCCTGGCGCACGGCCGCCGACCGGCTCGCCGGCTCACCGCACAGGCACGAGGGCACAGGGACGCCGCTGACCCGGTGATCAGGTGGCCGTCAGAGCCCGCCACGCACTCCACGCACGTCCGGCAACCGGTCCAACTCCGCACCGATCGCCCGCCGCAGCTCGTCGTGCCGCGGTCCGAGTGCATACGTGTCGTCGCTCCAGCTCTCGCGCGGATACAGCCAGACAGGCATGCCCACCAGGTCCGCCGGCTCCCACTCGTAACGCGGCCACACATGTGCGTGCAGGAAGCCGTCGGTGTTCCCGAGGATCTCCAGGTTCACCCGGCGGAAGGCCGGGTCCAGCCGCCCGCACGCCCGCTCGACGGCTTCCCCCAGCCTGTCCATGTCGGACAGGAACGCCAGCCGCTTCCCCCTCGGCAGGTCCGAGAGTCGCTCCACGGCTGGGTCGTCCGCCAGCAGCACCGAGTACCCGGGCAGGAACTGGACGTCCCCGATCACCGCGAATCCCGCTTCAAGGCGCCTGAGCATGGAGGGATTCTCTCCCCGCAGTGCACTTCCGATCCGTTCCGACCGCCAGTCATCGCTCATCCCGGCGACGCTACACACCGCGGGCGGCCCCGCACCGACCGCATCCCCCGGGCACCGTGCGCCTCACCGGAAGGCGGCGGCGTTCTCCGACACCCACTGCCGGAACGGGCGGGCCTGAGCTCCGGTGACCCGGGGGACCGTGTCGCGCACGGCCAGCAGCTCGTCGTTGACGTCGCCGCCCGTGACATCGAGCACCGCGTCGGCGGCCTCTTCACCGAAGATCGCGGCCATCTGCGCGCGGGCCTGCTGACGGCTGATCTCGGCGAAGGGTATCTCCCGCCCGAGTACTTCCGCGAGGGTTTCGACCTGCTGCCGGGCGCTCACCGGCTCGGGACCGGTCAAGGCATACGTGTGCCCCTGGTGGCCGGGCTCGGTCAGCGCCACGCGGGCCACCGACGCGATGTCCGCGGGGTGGATGGTCGGCAGCGCGGTGTCCGCGTACGGTACGCGGACGGTTTCGTGCGCACGTATGGAACCGGCCCACATCAAGGTGTTCGAGGCGAATTGCGTGGGCCGCAGGATGGTCCAGGCCATTCCGCTCTCCTTGAGGAGCTGCTCCACCGCGAGGTTCTCGGCCGCGGGGCCCAGGTGCGGATGCGTCTGCACGGTGATCGACGACACCAGCACCACGTGCTCCACACCCGCCTGCCGAGCAACTTGGAGGATGTCGGCGTCCGGGCCCACACGCGACACGAGGAAGAGCGACTGCACTCCCTCCAGCGCGGGCTTCAGAGAGGCCGGATCCGCGAAATCCCCCTCCACTGCCTCGACTTGCCTGGGAAAGGAGGCTCGTGCGGCGTCACGGGTGAGCCCTCTCAGCGGCCCGGCACCGGATGCGTGCAGTTGCTTCAGCAGGGCGCTGCCGATGTTTCCGGTGGCCCCGGTCACGAGGATCATGAGCGTTTCTCCCGTCGTCAAGTGATCAACTGAGGTACACGGTAGAAGCTCAATCGCGCTTCAGGTCAAGGCAGTTCCCGCCCGCCGCGAGGAGCTCCGAGGCGCGCAAAGGTCTGGTGCGGCAGGGGGTATGGGGCGACGAGGGACGCGAGTCCGGGGCCGTGGCCGAGGCCGGCCATGCCGCCGAAGTAGGTGGAGACAGCCGTGATTGACACGCCGAGCCGGCGACCAGCGGGCGCAGGGTGACCGGTTGCCCCAATCTCGGAGCCATGGTCGCCCGCTGTGACAAGCGCGGAAACGGCTACCTCGGCACCGTCACCGCCGCCGCACTGCTGTTCCGGCTCCGATCACGACCGGAGGGACAGTGCCTAGCCGAAAAGCGGGAAGCGCGCGGCATCGGGCCCCAGGGACTGCCGTTCCGCCTCCGTCAGGGGCAGGCGCCCGGTCGCAGCCCGCGCGTAGTGCTCGTCGCTCCAGTCCAGCGGTACGGGGCGGCCCAGGAGTCCGTCGAGGGTGGAACGCACCAACGTCAGTCCGGCCGCCGACGGCTGGGGGGCGTGGGAAAGCCCGTCGGTGAGGTCGAGATGGTGGACGGTCGCTTCCACCGCAAGGGTGGACATCAGGTCGCCGATGTTCAGCACGTGCCCCTGAGTGGCGACGAGGCGTTGCGGATCGGCTCCGGCGGCCGCCGTCGCAGCGGCTGCCGCGGTCTCCAGGAAGAGTTCACGCAGCTCGAGAAAATCTGAGAACGTGCTCGCGTTCACCCGGGCCCACCGCCGGCCCTCGGCCGCGCCCGCGGAGTCGGGCCGCCAGTCCTGCCAGTACGTCACCGCGTCCCGGTCCGGTGGGCCGGATGCCGGGGTGTGCAGGGCAACCAGTGCGCGCTGGGCGTCGCCGAGGCAGTGAAAGACCAGGTCACGAACCACCCAGCCCGTGCATCCGGTGGGCAGCCAGGACTCCTGCTCGCCGACGCGGACCACGACGGCGGCGAGAGCCTCGTACGCGGCGTGCAGTACCTCCGCAGGCTGCGCGTCCTCCGGGAATCTTTCGATCATGACGCCAGCCTACGACCTGTCCCGCAACTGAACTTTTCAGCGCGGGTGTACGCCTGTGATCCGCACGGCGCGAGAGTGCGCCCGTGATCCGCTCGGCGAGAGTTCGCCTGTGCTGCGCTCGGTGCGACGGTGCGACGGAGCGCCGGTGATCCGTGGTCAGCGGCGGCCGGTGGCCAGGACGACGAGGAACTGGCCCCCGCCCGGCTCGATGTGGGCGGTCACCGGCAGCCCCGGTACCAGTCGGGAGAACCGGTCCACCAGCCAGTCCGCCGCCTCCTGGGCGTCCCGCTCGGTCGGGCAACGGCCCACCATCTCGCGGCCGCCCTTGCGCTCCAGCCTCGCGGCGACGGCGATCAGCGGGGCGGGTTCGACCACATACAGGTGCTCCGGCCAGGCGATGGTCACCTTGACCGCGCCCTTGCGGGTGTTGCACCCGCGGTGCGCGAGCCGTTCGGCGACCTTGGCCTTCCGGTCGGCGGTCCGACTGTCGACGCTGGGCCCTCGCGGGTCGTTCACCGACTCGTCGGGGTCGACCGGCTCGTCGCACACCCAGCAGCGCCAACCGTCGCGCTCTGCCACATCATCAAGGAGACTCACCCGAGCAAACTAGCCTGTCCGGCCGCCGCCTCACGCATCAGGGCCCCGGCGAGGTCTCCCCGCGCCCCCCGCCCGGCCCACTGCACCCGGCCTGGCGCACCCGGGCTGCGTGCCCGCCCGGGCTCAACCTCCGCACCCGCACCCGCCGCACCCGCCGCCGGTATCGCAGGAGGACGAGCTGCTGTCGCACGACGCGCTGCTGTCGGCTGCCCAACCTGCGTAGCCTGTCGCCGCCCCGCCCACGACCCAGTTCTCGCCCTCGCCCCGTCCCGACGCACTTGGCGCACGGCCGCCGCGCTTCCGGGCGGACCTGCCGGTCACCGTCTCGACGACGGCGATCAGGCCAATCAGAAGAGCTGTCGACACAAGCCCCACGACAAAGATCTGTGCCACGGACCTCACCGTCCTCCTGTGACTCCCCCGCCCCCAGGCGGTGGGCACGCCCCGCGCACGCGTGGACACACCGACGGTCCCAGAGCGCCCCCGGGCAAGTCCAGGGCGTGCGCACCACGGGTGTCTCCCGGGGGAGGGGAACCGGCAGCGGCGGACCGGGCATCACGACTCCGCGCCCCCCGGGCTCTCGTACGCGGAGCTGACCGACATGTGTGCGTCACCCGTACGACGAGAGCCGATGCCGCACAGGCTGGGGCTCCGGCCCGCGCGGACCGGGTCGGCGGGGCCCGTACGGTCCACGTCGTGCCATCCGCGTTCGTCCAGGCCGCCGTTCCGGCCTGGGTAGCATGCGCAGCGTCCACCACTACTGTTGCCCGCCCCGACTGCGGGCCTCGGCTGCCCGCCCGGGCTGCGGGCCCCGGACCGGCACACTTCTCCGTGCCGGACCGAGGCTTCCTGCCTTCACCGCCACCGTGGGCACGTTGAGTCCCGTGTCACGGGGGTCGTCGCAAAGGGTCCAAGACCCCGGGCAGCGGGCCGGCCTTCGCCACCGACGACGTCGCCGTCGAGCACCGCAACCTCCCCGGCAACAAGTGCAGGAGCACCAACAACACCGACACCCCCAGTCAGCTCACCCCCGACAAGCAGCGCCTGGAAGCGGCCCGTTACGCGACCCGCTTCTTCGACACCTACCTGCGCTGACGCCGAGTTCCCTTGCGGGGTGCGGGCGGGAGGCGCGGTGAGGGACCACCGGACGGCGGGTCGCGGAGAGCGCAGTCGACGCGGTGGGTCGAGAGGCGGAGCGGCCGAGGGGCGGAGGAACCGAGGGGCAGAGGGGCCGAGGGGCAGAGAGGCAGAGGGGCCGAGGGGCGCAGTCGACGCAGCTGCGACTATGCGGTGCTGTTCGTCCGTGGGGCGCGCGGGCCGCGGGACGGTAGGGGTCTGCTGAGGACGAGGCTCGTGGTGGTGCTTCCGAGTTCGGCCAACTCGTCGACGATCTCCTCCAGGTGTGCCATGGAGGTGGTCGCCACCTTCATCACGTAACAGTCGTCCCCGGTGGTGCGCAGACACTCCAGGACCTCCGGGCGCTCCGCGAGCAGCCGGCGCAGCGGCTCGTGACGGGTGCCGGGGCCGGGGTACTTGAGCCGGACGACCGCCGTCACCGGGTAGCCGGTCCGCTCCAGATCCACGGTGGCCCGGTAACCCGTGATGACCCCCGAGGCCTCCAGGCGCCGCACCCGCTCCGTCGTCGCCGAGGTGCTCAGGTTCACCCGCCGCGCCAGCTCCGTGAAGGCGATCCGGCCGTCCCGCTGGACTTCCTCCAGGATCGCCCAGTCCGTCGTATCTAGACTCTCGGTCATCCCGTCAGATTACCGGTAGATCCACCGCCCAACCGCCCCTGAACAGGCAGGAATCCCTTCTGGTGAACCGCTCCGCCTGGCTAGGCTCGGCCTGACCATCCCACGCCGCGGTGGCCGTCCGCCTCCACGCACGCACCAGAACGGAGCAGTCATGACCCCACCCGACGACCACGCCCTCCTCCGCCGCGCCATCGCGCTCGCGGCCAGGGCGCGCGACAGCGGCAACCCGCCCTTCGGATCGCTGCTGGCAGGGCCGGACGGCACCGTACTGGCCGAGGAACACAACACCACGCTCACCGACAAGGACATCACCGCACACCCCGAGCTGAAACTGGCGAGATGGGCAGCGCGGGAACTCGACGCGGACACCGCGGCGCACACCACGCTGTACACCAGCTGCGAGCCGTGCGGGATGTGCGGGTCCGTCATCCAGCAGGCGGGCCTGCGCCAGGTGGTGTTCGCCCTGTCGGGTGAGCAACTCCTGGACATCCGGCCAGGCAGCGGCCGGCCGTCGGTGCCGCAGCACGGCCCTGCGCTGCTCGACGAGGTGCGGGCCGTGGTCGAGCCCTACTACCGCTGACCGGCGGTTTCACCGGGCGCTAGCGCCGGCCGCGGTTTCACCGGGCGGCGGCGGGCGGCACCGCCTTGAGCAGCGGCCCGGGGCGCGGCCGTCCGGCCGAACGTTTCTGCGCGTCGGCGGTCACTGCTACCGCGGGGGTGAAACCCGGTGGGTGGTGCCGTGCGGCTCGGTGCCCACCTTGCCCCCGGGCCGGCCGGGAGGGGGACTTGCCTCCTGGCCGTCCGTCGCCGAGGGCTGCGTGCCGAGATGCATCCGGGGTGCCTGCCGCTCCAGAACCGCCGTGAGTGCGGCGATGGTCGCCTCCTGCTGCACGAGCAGGGCCAGGAGGGTGGATTCCGCCCGGACCGCGGCTCTGTCGGCCCGTACCCGCTCGGCCTCGGCCAGCGCGGTTGCTTCCTGGGCCTGCCGGTAGCACCTCTGCGCGTCATCGAGTACCCGCTCGACCGCCTGACAGCGGGCGACGGCGTCCTGCAGTGCTTCATCCTCATCGTGCGTCATGCCAGGCTCAACGTCTCTGAAGCGGAGGGGATGCGGGCTGTACGGCACGTGCCCCTCATCCCGCCGATGGAGGCGGGGAAACGATTCGTCCACTCGGCCGTACGGAGACCAGGTCCGGTGGGGGCGCGCCGCCGGGCCCACGGCCGGGCGGGCGGTCGTCCTCACTCAAAGGACAGTTGGTCCCCCCGGGAATGTCAGACCCGGGTGCCAGGCTCTGCTCATGGAGATGACGCTGCAACTGACGATCGACTGTGCCGACCCGCGGAGGATGGTGGCGTTCTGGAGCGAGGCTCTGGGATACGTACCCGAACCCGCGCCGGTCGGCCATGCCACATGGCGGGAGTACTGGGTGGCCATGGGGGTGCCCGAGAAGGAGTTGCCGACGGGTGCGGGCGACATCGCGGAGTCGATCGTCGACCCCGCAGGACGGGGGCCACGGGTGTGGTTCCAGCAGGTTCCGGAGCCCAAGGCCACCAAGAACCGCATACACCTCGACCTGAAGGCAGGTGGTGGGCGCGACGTCCCCTTGGCGGTGCGCACGCAGCGGGTCACCACCACGGTGCAGCGACTGGTCGAGGCGGGCGCCGTCGTGCTCCGGATCACGGACGAGCCGGACATGGGGCATTTCGCCGCCCAGCTCCAGGACCCGGAGGGCAACGATCCGTTGACTGAACTAGATCCAGTATTTTCGCAGGTCAGATAGCCTTTCTGCTAGCTTCCGTGGATGCTTGGACGTGATCCCGAGAGGGAGTTAGCAAGCTTCGTGCTGCCCGAGGCCGGACAACTGGCGGAGACGGGAGATCGATGGAGGCCGTTTGTCCTGCTGGACGCGGACGGGGTCGAGATCGAACCCGTGGCCGCCTTCTTCGCGGAGCTGCTGGCTTGTGACAAGTCAGCAGCCACGATCCGGTCGTACGGAATGGATCTGCTGCGTTGGTGGCGCTCCCTGTGGGGCTGCGGAATCGCCTGGGATCGTGCAGTCCGGTCGGACGCTCGGGACTTCTCACGCTGGATGCAGATCGCGAACAAGCCCGCACCGCTGCACTGGCGCCACCGACGAGACATCCAGACGGAGACAGCACCAAAGCCAGTACCAGAGAAGCTGCCGCCCGGAGCCCCAAATCCGATCACGGGAAAGACGTCACCAGGGCCGAGATACGCGCCGACAACGCGAGCGCACTGCGAGACCGTCCTGCGGGTCTTCTACGACTTCCACCTCTCCGAGGGAACCGGCCCGATCCTGAACCCGTTTCCACTGGATCGCTCCCGGCGCCATGGCAGGGCACACGCTCACCACAACCCTGACGAGCGGTTTCGCCACGAACGGCAGGGCCGCTACCGGCCGGCCATCCCCAAGCGAGCGCCTCGGCGGATCCCCGACGCGATGTTCAACGCGCTCTTCGCCGCGCTGAAGCACGACCGTGATCGACGCCATCCGCAGCGGCCTTCCCCCGCACATCGCGCAGGTCATCGCCGGGCACACCAGCATCAACACGACCATGGGATACAACGCCATCTACCCCGGCGAGGCCATCGAAGCCCATCGCGCATTCATCGCCCGGCGCCGAACGCTCCGGCCCAGCGAGGAGTACCGAACCCCCACCAACGAAGAATGGGATGCCTTCCTCGGGCACTTCGAGCGACGCAAACTGTCCATCGGAATCTGCGCTCGCGCATTCGGAACGCCCTGCATCCACGAACACGCGTGTATTCGATTTCTCCATGCTCCGACCGGACCCGGATCAGAGACACCGCCTCGTCGAGATCCGCGACAACCTGATCGCCCGAATCACCGAAGCAGAACAGGAGGGATGGCTCGGTGAGATCGAAGGACTCCAAGTCAGCCTCGCCAGCGCAGAGGAGAAGCTCATCCAGCTCGATACAGAGCAAGTCCGTCAACGCCAAGTGATCAATCTCGGCATGCCCAGTTTCAGCCAGATCGCGACACGAATCAGTACGGCAAGAGGACCTTCAAGTTAGACGAGCTTCATCCACGCGGATGATCTACACCACCCTGACCCAGGCCACGGGCCACGCTCTACGGGCGGCGGGCCAGCAAGTGAGTGTCGAGGAAACCACGCTCGGACGCTGGGTCATGGAGCAACCGAGCAACTGTGACGAGTCCGGCCCCGGTCAGCATCGCGGCAAACTGCTCCGCCGGCCAGCTATAGGCGGGCGCCACCTTGTGGTCGAAGCGGACCGGCTTCGGTCCCTCGGTCCCGAAGAAGGACACCAGGAGCAGGCCCCCTGGTGCCAGGACACGCACCTGCTCGGCGAGCAGCACGGGCAATTCCTCAGGTGGAGTATGGATCATCGAGTAGTGGGCCAGCACTCCGCCGAGCGCGCCGTCCTCGACCGGCAGGGCCTCCATTCGCGCTTCGTCGAACCGCAGCGCCGGATGGGCCCGCCGAGCGTGGTCGACCATGGCCGGGGAGAGGTCGAGCCCGAAGGCGTCCAGCCCCAAGTCGTGCAGCATGGCCGTCAGATGACCGGGCCCGCACCCGACGTCGGCTGCCCGCAGGTTCCCCGTGGCACGCACGAGCTCGGCGAAGGTACCGATCATGTTCCGCGCGAACGGCTGCGTCTCCAGCCGATTAGCGAACATCGACGCGTAAAGGTCGACGACCCCGTCATAGGCCGCCCTAGTCTCGTCCTGGTGGCTTAACACGGGAAAGAAACTAACACCTTCGCCGGTCGCAGCCGTTCTCCGGCCCTTCCCCTCAGGACTGATCGTCCCCTCACCTGGTCACGGGACACCCTCGGTAGTCCAGAGAAGAATTCGACGTCGTCCAGGCGTCTGCCCTGCCCGGGGGTGCCTCGGGGTGCCTGCGGTGACCTGCGCGGCGGCGGATAGCGTGCGGGTATGGCGATGACGGGGAAGCGGCGGATCCTGTACCGGCAGGGCACCGGATTCTGGCGGATGACGGCGAAGTGGGTACTGGTCTTCGGGGTGCTGTACCTGCTGGACGGCGGGCTGCTCCGGACGTGGGGCGACGCCCTGGTCCTGCCGATGATCGGGATCCTGCTGTGGGTGCCGTTCGGGATCGGCGTCGTCTGGTACCCGAAGAAGGACCAGCGGGTCGAGCTGACGTCGAGTGAGCTGCGGGTACGGCGCAAGAGGTTGCCGATGGAGAAGGTGAACCTGTTGCACGTGGCGCGGCTCTGGCTGGAGGGGCACTCGACCGCGGACGGGCAGCCGGTGCAGGAGTGGCCGCGGTACGACCGCGTGGTGTGGGTGCCGCTGCGGGACGGCCGGGCGTTCGGCGTGGAATTCCGCGACCCGGCCGCGTTCGCCAAGGTCTTCGGAGCCTTCGCGGTGGAGGCGTGCGGGGGGCCCGACATCGTCCGGGCGAGGGCCGCGAGGGAGACCTACCCGGAACCGCACCCGGTGCGGCCCCGCCCCGCGGACAGCGAGGGCTCGTGGCTGGATGCCCTGGACATCTTCGGCTGAGAGCCGGAGACGCACGGAGCGGGGGGGCCGGGGGCGGGGTATGCCGAACCGGGGTGCGGCAACCGGTCGCGCCTGGCCTCTCACCAACGTCGCCACCCACTCGTGAGGGCTGCGGCGAGAAGGGAGGCTTCGGACCGCGGGACAAAGGCGGGAGAGTCGTGCAGCACACACTGAACCTGTGGCGTCAGGAACTCGGGGAGGTGCCCGAAGAGGTCTGGCGACAGTCGGACCTCCGCGTGCTGATCCTCGCCGATACGGGACTCACCACGCTGCCGCCGGGGATCGGGCGTCTCCAGCGCCTGAGGACCATGGACCTCGGTCACAACGCGCTCACGGCGGTTCCTGAGGAGCTGGGAAACCTGCTGGACCTCAGTGGATGCCTCTACCTCCATGACAATCAGCTGGCCCATCTCCCGCAAACATTGGGCAAGTTGACCCGGTTGCGATACCTCAACGTCGGCGAGAACGTACTCACTGCTCTCCCCGAGTCCCTCGGAGAGATGCGGAGCCTCGTCGAACTCAGGGCCGAACACAACCGGCTGACGGAGCTGCCCGACTCTCTGGGCCGGCTTCCTCGGCTGCGCGAACTCTGGTTGCGGGGAAACGCGATCGCGCACTTGCCTGCGTCGACCGCCGCTCTGCACGAACTCCGCCACCTGGACCTGCGGGACAACTCGGTGGCCGAGGTCCCGGCGTGCCTGGCCGGCCTCCCGCGACTGCGCCACCTCGATCTGCGCGGCAACCGCCTCCGCCAACTTCCGGACTGGCTCCGCCTGATGCCCTCGCTGGAGAAACTGGATCTGCGGTGGAACGACATCGATCCGTCGCTGCCGCTGCTGGAGGAACTGGAGCGACGGGGCTGCGTGGTGTGGTCGTGACCGTCAGGGCGCTGCCCGGCCGGGCCGCCCGCTCTCCCGGAGACCCGCCAGAAGCTCAACTCGCGGCGCTGTCACCGCCCGTCGCTGGATGGGCGAGCAGTTGGGAGACCCGTTGGGGCGAGACGTGGAGGACGCGGGCGATGTCCCGGCCGGTCATGCCCTGATCCTTGAGTGCCGATGCGGTTCGTCGGAGTTCCGCCGCGGCCTGGAGTTGGGCCCTGTGGGCGTCCACGGTTGCCTGAGTCGCCGCCTTGACGCGCCGGTTGAGCTCGGGGCCAAGATCGAAGCTGACTTGGACACCGTGCTCCGCCCCGGATACGCCCGCGGCTTTCATGAGTACACGCCCGCACTCGGCCGCCTCACTCAGGCGGCGCACGTAGGCCGGCGGGAGGCCGTCCATTTCGAGCATCCACCCGTCCTCGGTCCGGTGAGCCACGATCCTGGGCAAATCCATTGTCCACACCCTCCTCTGAGCGAGAAAGGAAGGCTAGCCCCTCTGGATAGAAACATCTAGGGGGACTAGGCGGTGACGAGCGCACCGACTCCTCTCCGGCGGGGTCTCCCGGCCAGGCGCCGAACCATCCCTTGACGCGCCCTCAGTTCGTGGGCACGCCCAGTCCTGCCGTAATGGCGGAGGCGCGGGTGAAGATGCTGAAGGGGTAGGTGTCCTCGCAGTAGTGGTTGCCGGAGGAGGTGATGCCGATCAGCTTGCCGCCCGCGATCAGCGGACCGCCGGAGTCACCCGCACAGATGCTGTCCTTGGTGCCGGCGGTGGGCGTCCCGCAGAGCTTGTTCTCGGCGGTCTCCCACGGCTCGGTGAGCGGAGCACAGTCCGCGAGCGGCTTGAGTACCAGTGCGGCCGACTTCAGCCGCACACCGGGGGTGTTGGTCGCGGTGCGGCCCCAGCCCGCCGTGGTCACGGGCGTACCGGACTTGAACAGCGCCTGGTCCTTCGGACCGGCCACCGGCAGGGCCCTGTACGGCATCGGCTTCGCGAGGGTCACCACGGCGGCGTCGTGGTTGAGGGTGCCCACGTCGTACTTCGGGTGCAACTTGATCGACGCGGCCTTCACGACCGTGCCCTTGCCGGTCCGCAGATCGGTCCGCCCACCGACGATCCGCAGCGCACCGGGCTTCAGTCCCTCGTCGACGCAGTGGCCGGCGGTGAGCACCTTGGTCGGGGCGATGAGGGTGCCGCCGCAGAAGTGCTCCCCCTCCGGGGTCTGGAGGGACATCATGTACGGGTGGTCCACGACGGTCGTGCCTTTCCCGCCGTGGATGGCGGCCGCCGGTGTGACACCGGCGACCGTCCCCAGTACGGCGAGGAGCCCGGCGGTGCAGACGCCGGCGGTGGAACGCTTGCTGAGCATGAACACGAGGACTCCCGAGGTAATGCGCGTGGGGTGCGTGATGCGTGGGGCCGCACGTGGTGCTGGCTGTGCGGCGGTGCACCTGTCATGACGGGTGACGGAGGGGCTCGGTTCCGCGGGAGCACCACAAATGATCAATCAGATGCGGTGCGGACCCAGCGCGGGCCGAGGGAAAGTGCGGTCACTCGCGGCAACCCCGCCGGGAGCACGCGGCGTTGCCGGTGGGCACGTACTCAGATACCTGTGCTCATGTACGGGTCCCACGGCACCGGCAAGGTGTCTTCGTGGCGCGGAACTCGGGTGGGACATCGGCGAATGCCCTTTTCCGGCACGGTGGGTTCCGGGCTTCCGCTGCCCCCCGCGTGGCGGGCCCGGCATCCGGTCGGCGTCCCGTCCGCCGCTCCTCCTCCTTCCGCCCGAAAGAGACATGCATGAGTCGCGACCTGCGCATACGAGCTGCCACGCCCGAGGACCTCGGCTGGATCCACGAGTTGAGGCATCGCGTGTACGCCGAGGAGATCGGTCAGCACGCCGCGCGAGCGGACCGGCGGTTGTACGACGCGCTGGACGGCGAGAACGTCTACCTCGTCGCGGCCCGCGGACCGGTCCGCATCGGCTTCGTCAGCCTGACCCCGCCGTGGCTGGGACGGTACGGCCTGGACAAGTACCTGACGCGCGACGAACTGCCGCTGCTTTCCGAGGGGGGCGCCTTCGAGGTACGCATCCTCACCGTGGAGCCCCGCTGGCGGAGCACCGCCGTGGCGCCTCTCCTGATGTACGCGGCCCTGCGCTGGATCTCCTCCCGGGGAGGACGCACGGTCGTGGCGATGGGACGCAGCGAACTGCTCGGCATGTACCTGGCGGCCGGTCTGCGGCCCGTCGGGCGCACCGTCCGCAGTTGCTGGGCGGTGGCATTCGAGGTGCTCACGGGCGAGGTCGCCGCGCTGACCCAGGTGGCAGCCACCCGGTTCCGTACCGTTGTGGAGCGGTTCGGCTCCGTCGTCGACTGGCAGTTGGACATGGAGGGGACGCCGGGGCCGGACGGCTGTGAACACGGCGGCGCCTCCTTCACCGCTGTCGGTACGGACTTCCGCACCCTGCACCGGCGCCACGAGGTCGTCGCCGCCGACGTGCTGGACGCCTGGTTCCCGCCCGCTCCCGGTGCGAGTGCGGCGCTCGCGGAAGACCCGGCCTGGTCCGCCAGGACCTCGCCTCCCACCGGCGCCGAGGGCCTGCTGGCGGAGATCGCGCAGTCGCGGGCGCTGCCGGTGGAGACGCTCGTGGCAGGGGCCGGCTCGTCGGACCTGATCTTCAGGGCGTTCGGCCGGTGGCTGACCCCGGAGAGCAGGGTGCTGCTGCTGGACCCGGGGTACGGCGAGTACGCCCATGTCACCGAGCGCGGATCGGCGTCGCCTCCTACGTGCCCTTCCTGGCCGGGGCCCTGGCACTCGGCGGGATCGCCGCGGCCATCTCCGGGCGCCGCGAACTGCTGGTCCGCTGGTGCTGCTGGGCGGTCGCGGTGCCCCTGGTCGTCGGGGCGTTCTGGTGGGGCGCCCCGGGGGTGACGGCCCTGGCACTCGTGGTCGGCGTGGTCGCGGCGATGGAGTTCGGCGGGCTGATGGGCCTGTCCCTGCCGGACAGAGCGGTACTGTCCGCCGGCGTCTCCGGCGTGGTGCTGACCTCCTGGCTGGCGCCCGGGCAGGAGGTGCGGGCGGTGGCGGTCGGCGCGCTGGCCGTCGCCGCGGTCCCGTTGCTGGGCGGTGACTCCGCCCACGGGCTGCGCCGGCTCGGGGCGGGCCTGCTCGGGCTGGTCTGGCTGAGCGTGCTCGCCGCGCTGGCACCGCTCGGCGCGACCGCGCTCGCCCTGTTCGTCGCTGTCTCGGTGGGCGACGTCGTCGCGTACGTGGCCGGTCCACGGCTGGGCGGGCCGCGGTTGTCACCGCTGTCTCCGGCCAAGCGGTGGAGCGGAACCCTCTGCGGCGCCGCTGCCGCCCTCGGTGTGCTCGCCGCGCTGTCCGCGCTGAGCCTGCCGACGGCGGTCGCGGTGGCGGTCGGCGCCCCGGCGGGGGACCTCCTCGAATCCATGGTCAAACGGGGAGCACAGGCGAAGGACTCCGCTCACTGGCTGGCGGGTTCCGGGGGCCTGCTCGACCGCATCGACTCTCTCCTCCTCGCCCTGGCCGTCCTTCTCCTCCTGCGCTGACGCAGAGGTTCGGGCGATCGGGTGATCGTTCGGGAGCCCCGCGTACCCACACGGCCAGAGGGCCGTTAGAAGGACCATGACACTTCCCGAAGCCCCTGACGTTTCCCCTGCCCGCACCTCCGACTCCACGGCCGTTCCCGCCGCCCTGCTCAGTCCGGACGAGGCCCACGACCTCCTGCGGCTGCTCCAGATGGTCGCTGCCGAAGGTGACGAACTCGCCGAGGAGGCGGCCTGGTTCGCCGGCCTGCTCGCCGACCGCCTCCCGCCCGAGGTGTCCGCTCCCGCCCCGGACTTCCCGACGCAGTAAGGGGCGGAGGTTCGACCGGAAGCATCCGCCGGTGCCGGAGTGCGGAGGCCGGCGGATGCTGGGCCCCCGGGGTACGGCACGGCGCGGGTCACCGGCGACGCAGCTCGGCACGGTGCCCCCCCAGGTCCTTCGCGCGTACGCGGCCGCAACGGGCCTCGGATCCCAGCCAGTAGCATCGGGGCCCATGATCGTGTGGCTCAACGGCACCCATGGGGCGGGCAAGACGACGACCGCTGCACTCGTGCAGCAACTGATCCCGGATTCGCGGGTGTTCGACGCCGAGAAGGTCGGCGAGACACTCATGGACATCACGCCCGGGCTGCCCGGGACGGACAACTTCCAGCACTGGCCGCCGTGGCGGCCGCTCGTGGTCGAGACCGCCCGCCGCGTACTCGAGTACACCGGCGGCACCCTGGTGATGCCCATGACCGTGCTGGTCGAGCAGTACTGGCGCGAGATCAGTGCGGGCCTTGCACAACATGCCATTCCGGTTTGGCACTTCGTTCTCCATGCCGATCAGGAGACGCTCCGGGGACGCATCGCGGGGGACACGGTCCTCGGCCCGAACTCCCCCTTCCGGCTCAGCCACCTGGAGCCCTACGCCGAGGCGGCCCGTACCTGGCTGCACGGCGAGGCCGAGGTCGTCGACACCACACACCTCACGCCTGCCCAGGCGGCCCGGCAGATCGCTGGGGCCGTCACGAGTTGATACCCGTCGGGCCGTGCCGTAACAGGGGGTCCGGCGGCCTCCAGGCAGGTGGTCCGGCGGCCTCCAGGCAGGTGGTCCGACGTCGTCCGGGGCGGCGCGTTGAACCTCTGCGCACACGCCGCCCCCGCCGGTGTGGCCGTCAGTCCTCGGTGGCGCGCAGTGCCAGGTGCTGGAGCGCGGCGAAGGTGACGATGGTGAGGGCCTGTGCCGGGATCCACACGGTCCCGGCGGGGGTGGCGTCGAACCAGGCGAACAGGGCGACGAGGCTCGCCACCGACCAGGCGAGGTTGGACTCGATCACCACCTTGACGGCAAGAACCGGCGGCCGTCTCCGGGCAGCCAGGGAGCCGACCCCGGCGCCGAACAGCACCAGGAATGCCCCGAGCCCGAGCAGGAGGCCGGAGTCCACCCCGAGCAGCCGCCCGAGGGGGCCGGAGGCGGCGACGTAGGCCAAGCCGTTGGCGGTGGTGGTGACGGCGTCGAGGGCGAGGAAGCGGCGCAGCAGGGTGACGGGCTCGCTGCTGCGGCCGAGGGCGGTGAGGAAAGTCGCGGACATGGCTGTTCGTCCTCCGGCGTGTGGCGGTGCGCGCTGAGTGCGCTGATCGTGGCCCGGGTCCTGGCCGCGGTGCGGTGGCGGGCCCCGGTACCGCAACTTTGCCGGGCGGCGCGGCAGGGGTCGATTACCCCTCAGGTAATCGAGGTCCCCGCCCCTCGGCCGGGCCGGGCTCGTCCCGCGGGGGCTTGGATTTCGACGTATCGGCCGTCCCCGCCGGAGGGGGAGGCTGCTGCTGGGGCGCGAGCATCTATTTCCGGCCTTGGGGCCACTCCGTTTCCGGCCCTGGGGCCATTCCGTCGCTCCGCGTTGATGTCCGATAACCGAACCGGACTGTTCGCATAACAGTCAGGTACCGCTCACTCCGTTTTCGGAAGTTCCCGGCGAGTATGTGAGGTGCATCACTAAAGATCAGGTAAAGCGCGTGGTAAAACTACGCAACTCCGCAGGTGGCGCCCGCTCGCCACCCATGGTGGGTCGGTCCCCAAAAGCCGACTTCATGACCGGGAGTGACGTTCCGAGTCCACGGAGCGGTCCCGGTCGCCGATCGGACAACGGCGTTCGCTCATTCCCCCTTCTCTCCCGACGCATCCCCCGTGCGTCGGAATCGCGCCACGCGAGGGAGCCACAGTGTCACTCGACTCCATCACCGATTCCGTTGACGCAGCAGTCAGCGGATTCTTCGAGCCCATAGCCGAATGGCTCGGGAACGTCGTCTTCTATGCCGTCCCCGTCGGGGGCGCGGAGCTCCCGCTCATCGTCGCCTGGCTCGTCCTCGCCGGCCTGGTGTTCACCGGGTGGTTCGGGTTCGTCCAGATCCGCAAGTTCCGCCTCGCCGTCGATGTCGTGCGGGGCAAGTACGACGAGAAGGGGGCTGCCGGAGAGGTCAGCCACTTCCAGGCGATGACCGCCGCGGTCTCCGGCACGGTGGGCCTCGGCAACATCGCGGGCGTGGCCGTCGCCGTCTCCATCGGTGGTCCCGGCGCCACCTTCTGGATGATCCTGTGCGGCCTGCTGGGCATGGCCACCAAGTTCGTCGAGGTCACCCTCGGCGTGAAGTACCGCGAGGTGCACGCGGACGGCACCGTCTCCGGCGGCCCGATGCACTACCTGCCCAAGGGCCTGGCCGAACGCTTCGGCAAGAAGGGCAAGACGCTCGGCAAGGTCCTGGCGGTCCTCGCGTCCGTCATGATCCTGTTCTTCGGTCTCTTCGGCGGCAACCTCTTCCAGGTCAACCAGTCCTACGCGCAGCTGGTCTCCGTCACCGGCGGTGAGGACGGCCTGATGGGCTCCTCCGCCGGCGCCCTGTTCTTCGGCATCGTGGTGGCCGCACTCGTCGGCATCGTGCTGCTGGGCGGCATCCGCTCCATCGCCAACGTCACCAGCAAGCTCGTGCCGGCCATGGCCGGCATCTACATCGTCGCCTGCCTGACCGTCATCCTGGTCCACGTCACCGCTGTCCCTGCCGCCATCGGCTCCATCATCGAGGGAGCCTTCAACCCCCAGGGAGTGGCGGGCGGTGTACTCGGCGCGCTGATCATCGGTTTCAAGCGGGCCGCGTTCTCCAACGAGGCCGGTCTCGGCTCCGCGCCGATCGCGCACTCCGCGGTCAAGACCAAGCACCCCGCCAGCGAGGGCCTCGTCTCCCTGCTGGAGCCGTTCATCGACACCGTCGTCATCTGCACGATGACCGCGCTGACCATCGTCATCGCCAACCCCGCCAGCTGGGGCGAGGCACGCAAGGACCAGTCGGTCGGCGGCGTCACCATCACGTCCGACGCCTTCGCCACGGTGCTGCCCTGGTTCCCGTACATCCTCACCGTCGCGGTCATGCTGTTCGCCATCTCGACCGTGCTGACGTGGGGCTACTACGGGCTCAAGGCGTGGACGTACCTCTTCGGACGGAGCAGGGCCAGCGAGCTGACCTACAAGGTCGTCTACACCCTGTTCGCCATCGCGGGGTCGTTGCTCACCCTGCAGACGCTCATCGACATGGCCGACGCCGTGCTCTTCATGCTCGCCGTCATCAACATCGTGGGCCTGTACCTGCTGGCCCCGGTCGTCAAGCGCGAGCTGAACTCCTTCCTGGAGTTCGTCCGCGCCCGCAAGGCGGGGGAGCTCACCGAGGACGAGACCGAGGCCGCGGCCGCGGTCGCGGACGAGCACGTGGTCCTGGACAAGCGGTGAAGCAGGGCCGCTGACCGCCTGATACGGCCGTCCCACCCCCAGGGTCCGTGGGCACCTCGCACCGCCGCCGCCCACGGACCCTCTGCCCTGCCCCCGGCCACGTTCCAGCAGGTGGAACCCCACCTGGCAACCCGACCGCCCGGCACATACGGTGTAAAGAACGCGTCAAGGGACCGCCCCCCGGCGGCCCCACCGACGCGCGGTGTGCCGGGAAACCCGGTCGGCGTCCGAGGGTACGTATGCCCTGAAGCCGGCGAACCGGAGGACCTCCCTCATGGCTGACTCACCCCGCGAACGTCCGCCCTTCCTCGGCCTGCTGCCCCTGCCGGAGCGCACCGCGGTGGCCCGGGCCCTGCGGACGGAGACAACGGGCGGGCTGGTGCTGCTCTCGGCCGCCGTCGTCGCACTGGTCTGGGCCAACACGCCCTGGAGCGGCGCCTACGAGGCGATACGCGAATTCTCCTTCGGGATACCGGCGCTCGGCCTCGACCTCACCGTGGGCCACTGGGCCTCCGACGGCCTGCTCACCCTCTTTTTCCTCGTCGCGGGCACGGAGCTGAAGCGCGAACTCGTCGTCGGCGAGCTGCGCACTCCCGCCACGGCGGCCCTGCCGGTGATCGCCGCGGTCTGCGGAATGGCGGTACCCGCCGCGCTGTACGTCCTCACGGCGTCGGCCGGCGGTGGAAGCCCGGCGGGCTGGGCCGTGCCGATGGCCACCGACATCGCCTTCGCGCTCGCCGTGCTGGCGGTCCTCAGCACCCATCTGCCGGCCGCACTGCGCGCGTTCCTGCTCACGCTGGCCGTCGTCGACGACCTGGGTGCGATCCTCATCATCGCGGTCTTCTTCACCGACGACCTGAACCTCGTGGCGCTCGGCGGGGCGTTCGCGGGACTGTTCGTCCTCTACCTGCTGCAGCGTTTCCGCGTGCGCGGCTGGTGGTGGTACCTCCCGCTCGGCGTCGCCATCTGGGCGCTGATGTACAACGGGGGCGTCCACGCCACCGTCGCCGGAGTCGCCATCGGGCTGATCCTGCGCACCACGCGCGACAAGGGCGAGCGGGCCTCCCCCGCGGAGCGCACCTCCCACCTGCTCCACCCCGTCTCGGCGGGCGTCGCGGTGCCGTTGTTCGCCCTGTTCGCCGCCGGGGTGGGCGTCTCGGCCGCTTCGCTGGGCGAGGTGTTCACCCGGCCGGAGCCGCTGGGCGTGGTGCTGGGGCTGGTGCTCGGCAAGACCCTGGGGATCTTCGTCGGCACCTACCTCGCCGCCCGCTTCACCCGGGCCCGGCTCAACCCCGACCTGGCGTGGGCCGATGTCTTCGCGCTGGCCGTACTCGCCGGAATCGGCTTCACGGTCGCCCTGCTGATCGGCGAACTCGCCTTCCCCGACCCCACCGCCGCCGAGCACATCAAGACAGCGGTCCTGGTCGGCTCCCTGATCGCCGTGGCCATGGCCGCACTCCTCCTCAGGCGCCGCAACGGGATCTACCGCCGTCTGTACGAGGAGGAGAACCGTGACGACGACCACGACGGCATCCCCGACATCTACCAGCGGACGGGGCCCGCGGGCAGTGACCCGGAGGGGGCGGCGACACCGCGCCGTGCCGGGTCCTAGGTGGCGTCCCGCACGTCGTCCCGGCGTGCGGTAGGGGCCGGACGGCCCAGGAGCTGGGCGAGACCGCTGCGGGTCGCGGCCAGAACCACCCGGTCCTCGCGGCGCAGCACGTAGCCGGGGTGCAGGTTCCAGACCAGTTCCGGAACGCCCTCGGAGTCCTCCGCGCCGTTCGGGGAGGCGAGGTCGGGGACACGGCGGGAGGCGTCGCTGGGGTCGAGCGCCAGGACGCGCCAGGCTCCCGCGCGGAACGCCTCGGCCACGGTACGGCCCTCGAGCTGAGGGAGCCCGGCGACTTCGAGTGCGGCGAACAGCAGCACGCGCCGTTCGACGGAGATGGCACCCAGTACGTGGCGGCCCATCATCGCCCCGGCGAAAGAAGGGGCCGCCAGGGTGGACACGCTGCGGCTGCGGGTGAGCGCCCTGGGGTGGGCGGTGCGCAGGGTGCGGTAGACGGCGGTGGCGAAGTCGTCGTCGTACAGCCGCAGGGCCGCCCGCAGGTCGGGCTTGACGGTACGGGCGTACAGCACGGCTTCGAGGTTCGTGGTGTCGGAGCTGGTCAGGGCGAGCAGGGCGTGCGCGCGGTGGGTTTTGGCTGCTTCGAGTACGCCTTCCTCGGTGACGTCTCCGAGGACGACGGGCACCCGCAGGCGGCGGGCCAGTGCGATGCCGCGGGCCTGCGGGTCGGATTCGACGCACACGACCGGGATGCCGACGTCCCGCAGCCGTACGAGCACCCGGGTGCCGATCTTGCCCAGGCCCAGCAGGACGACGTGCCCGGACAGCCCGCGCGGCGGCCGGCGGAGCAGGGAGCTGTTGCGGAAGGTGCCGAGGGCTTCCAGGACCCCGGCCACCAGGAGGGGCAGCAGGAGCAGGCCGACGAAGCCGGAGAGGATCTGCAGGAGCTGACGGCCCGCGGATTCGTCGACCGCGGGCTCGTTGATGGCGAAGATGTCGAGGAGCGTCAGGTAGGCGGCGTGCAGCGGGTGGTCTGCGGTGATCTGCCAGGAGGCCAGGGTCAGGGCGAGGACGGCGGCGAGGGCGCCGGCGAGCGACCACCGGAACCGGCGGGAGAACAGTTCACCCAGGGGCATGCCCCTGCTGGTGGCCCGGCGGGTGGAGCGGGCGGGGCCGGTGTGGGTGATGGCCTCCAGCACTATGGTCCCGCGGCCTGCCGCCGCGGTCACCGACCGTGCGTCGGGCAGGAGTTGGGGGGCGTCGCCGCCGCTGCTGTCCGAGCCTTCCGCGCCTGCCGGGTCGTGTGTGGTGGAGGAGAGCAGAGCCAGGGTGCACAGCCCCGGATCGGCGACCTCGCCGCGGCGCGGCGGGGTGCGTTCCACGGCGCGCAGCAGCAGTCCGCCCGCGTGCACGATCTTGCTGGTGCCCGCCACGGCGGTCGCCGCCAGCGCGGGGGCGGCGGTGTCGGCGTCGGACAGCACGGTGGTCGAGGCGTCGAGTGCCGCCGGGTCCAGGTCGGGTGCGGCGACGGCGGCCGCCTGGTCGAGCAGCTCCTCCAGGTGCTGGCCGAGCTTGCGGTTGTACAGCCGGATCACCAGCCGCAGCCGTGGGTTGAGGCGCCGGGCGGTCAGTGCGGCGCGGATGTTGGTCTCGTCGTCGTCATGGACGAGCGCCAGTGCGTCCGCCTCCGTCGCCCCCGCGGCCCGCAGCGACTCCTCGTCCAGTGGCGCGGCCCGTACGACGCGCACCCCTTCGGCGGCCTGCGTGGCGAGGCTTCCGCGGCCGAACGCGGCGGTCACCCGGCCGACGAACGCGGGGACCCGTCTCGGGTCGTCCCGGTCCGCTTCCGCACCTCGTGGCCCCGGCGGGACCACGAGGGTCACCCGCTCCGCGTAGATCCTGTGCAGCTCGGTGGCGAGCCGGTAGCCCAGCGCGTCGTCCCCGCAGACGACCATCGAGGTGCCCCGCCCGGCGGCCGACGCTCCGGGCTGTTGGTTGGGTACGGACATACGGCTTCGACAACTCCCCCGGTCGGCATGGGCCTTGTACTCAAGACCTCACTCGCCCATGATCGCCCGCCACGGCGTCGGGTGCCGGGAAACCTGGGGAACAGAAACCTGGGGAACAGCTGGGGGTGCCGGGGCCGCCCAGCTCGGGTACTCAGCCGTCGCTCGCGGTGCTCAGCCGCCGGAAGTCTGTCCCCGTCCCGGCACCTGCGGCACTCTGGCCGCTTCCGCCTCGGCCTTCGCGTCGTCCACCACGGCGGCGGCCTGTTTCGCGACCTCGGCGGCAGCGGTGGCGGCGTCGAGAGACAGCGTCGCCGATCCGGACCGGAGCTCCGCGGGTCCGGCTTCCCCGGCCGCCCCGTCCGCTTCACCGCCGGCCCCTTCGGGTGGCGGTGTGCCGGCGGGCAGTCCCATCGCCGAGCGGTCGCCGAACGCGCTGGTGACGGCGCGGACCGCTTCCGTCAGTTCCCCCGGGATCACCCAGAAGGTGTTGTTGTCGCTCTGCGCCAGGTGCGGGAGCGTCTCCAGATACTTGTAGGCCAGGATCTTGGGGTCCGCGTTGTTGCGGTGGACGGCCTGGAAGACGCGTTCCACCGCCTTCGCCTCGCCGTCCGCCCGAAGGATCATGGCTTGTTGCGTGCCCTGGGCCTCCAGGATGTCCTTCTGCTTCGTACCCTCCGCGGTGAGGATCTTGGCCTGCCGTTCGCCCTCGGCGTGCAGGATGGCCGCGCGCTTGTCGCGCTCGGCCCGCATCTGCTTCTCCATCGCCTCCTTGATGGTGTTCGGCGGGTCGATGGCCTTGATCTCGACGCGGTTGACGCGGATGCCCCACTTGCCGGTGGCGTCGTCCAGGACGGTGCGCAGCCGGGCGTTGATCTCCTCGCGGGAGGTGAGTGTCCCCTCCAGGTCCATGCTGCCGATGACGTTGCGCAGCGTGGTCACGGTGAGCTGGTCGATCGCCTGGAGGTAGTCGGCGACCTCGTAGGCAGCGGAGCGCGGGTCGGTGATCTGGTAGTAGAGCACGGTGTCGATGTTCACCACGAGGTTGTCCTCGGTGATCACCGGCTTGGGGTCGGAGGAGTACACCTGCTCGCGCACATCGAGCTTGGTGTTGACGCGGTCCGCCACGGGGAGGACGAAGTTCAGTCCCGGCTGCAGCGTGCGGTGGAATCTGCCGAACCGCTCGATGTTGTAGCGGCGTGCCTGCGGAACGATCCGCACCGTGGAGGCGACGAGGAAGACCACGACGATCGCCGCTATGAGAATCGGGATGACAACCGGATCCATGGTTCCTCCGTCGGGATGCGCTCAGCCGTTCACGGAAGGAGTTCGCGGGGGTAGACCACGGCCGTGGCACCTTGGATCTCCATGACGTCCACCAGGGTTCCCACGGGGAGCACATGGCTCTCGTCCAGAGCGCGGGCGGACCACTCCTCGCCGACGATTCTGATGAGGCCGTGGGTCGCGGTGACTTCCCGCACCACCTCGGCCCGCCTGCCGATCAGCGCGTCACTGCCCTCGCGGGTGAGGGGTCCCTGCGCCATGTGCCGCAGGGCGACGGGACGCACGAGGAGCAGGCCCGCCGCCGTCGCCACTCCGAGGGCCACGAACTGGCCCAGTACCCCGACGCCCACCCCGGCCACCACGGCGGCGACCAGTGCGGCACCCGCCAGCAGCCCGAAGACCAGCGTCAAGGTGAAGAATTCCGCGGCACCGAGCACCCCGGCGGCGATGAGCCAGACGAACCACGGCATGGACTCGCCTCCCCTCGGAGGACCTGTCTCCAATCTACGCCCGTCGGCGTCAGGGGAACAGATTGTCCGGCCGGGTACCTCCCAGGCCATGGGGCAGGACCGCCTCGGCGGGCGGCCCGGGCGGGGCCGGGCCCCGCCGGGGAGGCGGTGAGAAGCGGGAGACCAGGCCGCCGACGGGTGCCGGGGAACGGGGGGCGGTGCGGCGGCCCGGGGCGGGGGTGCCGAGGTAGAGCCACCCGCTGACCGTTTCGTGCGGGGCGAGCTCCAGCAGGGTGCGCCCGCCCGCCGGGGCGCGGTGTCCGCCCAGCCCAGCAGGTCGACGAACTCCTCGTCGGCGGGGGCCGGTTCGATCAGCCGGTGCTCGCTGCGCCGGGTCCGGATCGCGGCTCCAGTTCCGAGGGACGCAGGCCTCGCGCCGCCGCGAACCTGTCCCGTGCCATGCAGGTCGCCGCACAGGCGGTGCCGAGATCGGCTTCGTGCTGCCGTCGGCCGTCCTGGGAGCGGGCATTCCGGCCGTTGGCCGATGGCGCAGGAGGCGGGGCGGTGGGCGGGGAGGGGGAACCGCCCCGCGGACCGGCGGCCGGCGGGGCGGCGGGGCGGCGGGGCGGCGGGGAGAGGTAACCGCTCCGCCGACGCGCGGTTACGGCTTCCGGCCCACCCCGCCGTAGGCGTCGACGGTCACCGAGGTGCCGGACGCGTCCGCGGATTCCGGCCGCCACCGCGTGACCTCGACGATGCCCGGCTCCAGCAGGTCGAGGCCGTCGAAGAAGCCCGTGATCTCCTCGACGCTGCGCACGTAGTAGGGCACCGCGCCGCTCTTGTTGTACGCCTCCGACGCCGCGATCATGCCCGGGCTGGTCGAGGTGCTGTCGCTGATCACCAGGTGGCTGCCCGACGGCAGACCAGCCATCAGCCGGGACACCAGCGTGCGTGCCTGCTCGTGATCGGCGACGTGGCCGAGGGTGTTGAGGATGACGAGGGCGACCGGCCTGGAGAGGTCCAGCGTCTCGGCGGCCGCCTTCAGGATGGCCTCGGGTTCGTAGAGGTTGGCGTCGATGTAGGCGGTCTCCCCCTCCGGCGTGCTCGTGAGCAGGGCGCGCGCGTGGGCGAGCACCAGGGGGTCGTTGTCGACGTACACGATCTTCGAGTCCGGGGCGGTCCGCTGGGCGACCTGGTGGGTGTTGTCGGCGGTCGGCAGACCGGTGCCGATGTCCAGGAACTGCCGGACGCCCTCCTCCTGGGCGAGGTGGCGGACCGTACGGCCCAGGAACTGGCGGCTCGTGCGCGCCACGTCGGCCAGGCCGGGGAATATCTCCCTGATGTGGTCGCCGAGCTCGCGGTCCACTTCGTAGTTGTCCTTGCCGCCCACGAAGTAGTTCCAGAAGCGTGCGGAGTGCGGGGTGGCCGTATCGATCCGCTTGTTCAGTTCGGCGGCCGAGACAACAGGGGGGTTACGGTCGGACACGGGGCGCCTCCTGCGGCACGTCGTGGATGATCAGCCCCCAACTTAAGCCGTTTTCCCGGGATCAGCTGTTCATTGGCCAATGTGTTCGCCGAACTGATGCGCGGTACGGCTCCGGTTAGGGTGCTGGTTTCGTCGACGCAAAGGGCCACGCCATGAGTTACCCGTATCCGGACGCGCGCCACCAGCCGGGCTCCTTCGGCCCGCCGCCGGGGCAGCCGCAGCCGTACGCCCTACCCAACTCGCCGCAGCTGTACGGGTATCCCGGCCACGACGTACCTTCGGGGCCGCCGGAACCGCAGCCGGGATGCGAGGTCTGCGGGGCGCGGCCCGCGGCCGGGGTGACCGTCCGCTCCCATCAGGGCATGGTCGTGATCATGCGCACGGTCACGCGGCGCGCGGTCTACTGCCGCACGTGCGGGCTCGCCGTCTACCGGCAGCTGACCTCCAGCACCCTGGTGACCGGCTGGTGGGGCTTCTTCTCGCTGTTCGTCACGCCGTTCGTGGTCCTGGGCAACGTCCTGGGCGCGCGGGCCGCGCTGCGGCGGCTGTCCGAGCCGTACGGTGCCGTACGGCCGCCACTGGACCCGGGCCGCCGGGTTCTGCGCCGGGCCCCCGCCATGCTGATCCTCGCCCCCTTCGCGTTGGTGGCGGTGGCGGTTCCGGTGCTGCTGGCCGTGGGACTGCTCGCGGGGGACGACGCCCCGGTGGCGCTGTCGGTGGGTGACTGCGTACGCAACGAGGACGAGTGGCCCGAACAGCGGCTGACGAAGGTGGACTGCGGGTCCTCCTCCGCGGAGTACCGGGTGAAGGACGCGGCGTCGTGCGGCCCCACGGACTATCTGATGCACGCCGAGTACCTGAGCGGCGCTCCTGGACGGACCGGCACCTGCGTCGCGCCCCTCTGACTCAGGGGGCCACGAGACGGCGCCGACGGGCCGTCGGGCGCCGGCCGTGGCGATACTGACGGATGACCGAGAGCGAACGACAGACGGAACGGCGGCTGGAGCGGACCATCCTGAAGCTGCTCGACCAGCGCGGCCCGGACACGACCATCTGCCCCTCCGACGCCGCACGGGCCGCGTACGAGGGGGAGGACGAGGGCTGGCGCGCGCTGATGGAACCGACCCGTCGCGCGGCCCGCCGGCTGGTCGAGGCGGGCGAGGTGGAGCTCACCCAGGCAGGCCGCCCCGTCGACCCGGCGCAGGCACGCGGCCCGATCCGCATCCGCCGCACCCGCTGACCTCGCAGCCCTGGGCCGCCCGGCCGCCTACCAGCCCGGACCGCACTCACGCAAAGTAGCGGAGTGGTGACGCGAGGTCCTACGCTCATGCGAATGGGCGCACAGTACGAGTTCAGGCTCCTGGGACCACTGGAAATCCTGCGGGACGGGCTGCCCGTGGGGCTCGGTGCCACCCGGCTGCGGGTGCTGCTCGCCGCCCTGCTCCACGACGCCGGCGGGGCCGTCCCCGTCGACACGCTCGTGGACCGGGTGTGGGGCGGCGATCCCCCGCGAGGGGCCCGCAACACCCTGCAGAACTACGTACTGCGGTTGCGGCGGGCCCTTGGGCCCGAGCTCGTCCGCACCCATGGCCGCGGTTACGCGATCGACGTCGATCCGGCGGCCCTGGACACGTACCGCTTCGCCGCACTCGTACGGCAGGGGGCGGCGGCGCTGGAGGCGGGCGACCCCGCGGGCGCCGCGGAACTGCTGCGCGAGGGGCTGGCGCTGTGGCGCGGCGAGCCGCTGTCGGACCTGCCGGGCGAACTGTTCCCTGACGTCGTCCCCGGCCTGGTCGAACAGCGCTTGCACGCACAGGAACTGTGCATCGACGCGGACCTTGCCCGGGGGCGCCCTGCGGACGTCCTGCCCGAACTGTGTGCGCTCACCGAGCGGCACCCCCTGCGCGAACGGTTCTGGGCCCAGCGGATGCTGGCGCTCTACCGGTGCGGCCGTCAGGGCGAGGCACTGGCCTGTTACCGCAAGGTGGGCACCCTGCTGGCAGAGGAGTTGGGGGCGGACCCGGGGGACGGCCTGCGGGTGATGCACCAGCGCATTCTGACAGCCGACCCGGAATTGACGGCCGTCCCGGAGCCAACTGCCGCTCCACGAAAGACGATCGGTCCTCAGCCGGCAGCCGGTCCGCGTCCGGCAGCCGCAGCGCAACCGGCAACCAGAGGGGTCGCCGTGACCTCGGGGCCCGGCGTCGGCTCCGGGCCGGGCCTCATCTCCGGGGCCGGCTCCGCCACCGGGTCCGCCACCGGCCCCGGGCCCCAGGGGAATCTGCCCGCGGAGACGACCACCTTCGTCGGGCGGGAAAGCCAACTCGCCGACGTCCGGGGCCTGCTGCAGCACTCCCGGCTGGTCACCCTCACCGGTGTGGGCGGCGTGGGCAAGACGCGGCTCGCGCTGCGCGCCGCCCGGCACGCGGCTGCCGACTTCGCCGACGGGGTGTGGCTCGCCGATCTCGCCGCCCTCTCCGAACCCGCGCTCCTGGGCCTGGCGGTCGCCGACGCCCTCGGTGTACGGGACCAGTCGGCCCGCCCCGCCGCCGACGCGGTGGCCGATCACCTCCGGGGCCGCAGCCTCCTGCTCGTCCTGGACAACTGCGAGCATCTGGTCGACGCGGTGGCCGCGCTCGCACTCGGGCTGCTGCGGGCCGCTCCCGGGCTGCGCGTCCTGGCCACGAGCCGCGAGCGCTTCGGCGTACCGGCCGAACACGTCCTGGTCGTTCCCGGACTCACCCTCCCCGATCCGCACGGCGCCACCCCCTCCGAGGCGCTGCTACTGCTCACCGAGCGCGCCGCCGGCTGCGCCCCGGCATCGGCCCGTTGCTACGCCGACAGTGCGCCTGCCGCCGAACTCTGCCGACGGCTCGACGGCATCCCCCTGGCCATCGAACTGGCCGCCGTCCGCCTCTCCTCCCTGAGCGTCGAGCAGGTTCTGGCACGTCTGGAGGACCGCTTCCGGCTGCTGGCAGCGCCGCGCACCGGCTCGCCGCACCGGTACCAGCAGACCCTGCGCGGCGTCATCGACTGGAGCCATTCGCTGTGCTCCCCCGGCGAACGGCTGCTGTGGAACCGGCTCTCGGTCTTCGCGGGCGGCTGCGACCTGGAGGCGGCGGAATCCGTGTGCGCGGGTGACGGCATCGCCGCCCACGAGGTGCTGGACCTCCTGACCGCGCTGGTCCACAAGTCCGTCGTGGTCGTCGAGGAGACGGGCGGAGCCGCCCGCTACCGGCTGCTGGAGACCATCCGGCAGTACGGCGCGGCCCGGCTGGAGGAACAGGCGGGCTCGGCAACGGAGTTGCGCCTGCGGCACTGCGCCCACTACCACCGCATGACGGTCCGCGCCGCCGCCGAGTGGTGCGGGCCCGAAGAGGTCGCGTGGCTGCTGCGGCTCCGCGCGGAGGTGCCCAACATCAGGGTCGCCCTGGAGTCCTGCCGTGCCCGCCCCGGCCGGGCGGCCGTCGGGGTGGAGATCGCCGTCAACCTCACCCGTACCCGGTTCTGGTTCTTCGGCGGCACCCCGGCCGAGGGACGCCACTGGCTGGAGACCCTCACCGGCCCCAAGAGCGAACTGCCCGACGAGGTGAACGACCTGGCCACCGCCATGAAGGCGTGGATCGCGCTCTGCCAGGGCGACAGGCCAGCGGCGCGGGAGTTCACCGACGCCTGCCGGACGGCCGGGCAGCACCCTGCGACGCCACCGGCCCTGTACATCGAGGGCGCCTACGACTTCCTGGTCCACGGCAGTCCCGGCTGCGTCGCCCTGCTCGCCCGCGCCCGGGACGCCTTCCGCGCCGCCGGGCACACCGGCGACGCACACATGTCGACCATGATGTGGGCCATGGCCGCCGCGTTCCTCGGTCCCCGGGAGGACGCCCGGCGCGCCTGTCGTACGTACGTGAGGGAAGCCGAGGAGAGCGGAGCCGAGTGGGCCCGCTCGTGGGCCCTGTGGTGCACGGGCCTCACCGAACTGCTGCACGGCGAACCGCGCCGCGCCCTCGGTCTCCTGCGCGACGCACTCGTGCGCCAGCGCGCCATCGCCGACAGCTGGGGTCCCGTCTGGGGGGTGGAGACGATCGCCTGGGCGGCCGGTGCGCTGGGGCACCCCCGGCGCGCGGCCCGGATCCTCGGCGCCGCCGACCGGTTGCGCCGCATCACCGGTGTCGCGCTGACCGGCCTCCAGCCGTTCCACACGGTGCACACACGTACGGAAGGTCTGGCCCGGGAAGGTCTGGGGCCGGAGGTGTACGCGCAGGAGTGGGGCCGGGGCGCGGCCGCTGCCGACGGTATCGCCCTCGTCCTCACTCTCATCGACGAGATGCTGTCGTACGCCGGGCCCGGCCGGCCCCCGGCCTGAGGCGGCGGGACCGCGCCGTCGGGCCCTGTGGGATGCGGGGGGGCCTGGCCGGAGTTGCCGGCCGGGGGGACAGGATCCCTCCGGCCGGCTGCCCTCGGCTGTCAGCAGGCGCGGACGGAGGACACCCTGTCGCCGATGCCGTGGAACTGGATCGGACCGGTGTATCCGTCGAGGATCCGCGTCAGTTCCCCGCCGTAGCCTGCCCGGTCGTACAGGCACCAGGTCTTGCCCGAGATGTTCTTGACGGAACGGACGTTGTTGTCGAGAACACCGCCGGCCACACCCGCCAGGTCGAACACCCCGCTCCTCATCGTGATCACCCGGCCGTCACCGTGGTCGCCCGTGTAGATGCAGAATCCCCACCTCTCGCAGTGCCAGTCCGCCGGCACTTCCTGAGCCGGGGCGGGTGTGGCCGCGAGGAGCCCCGCGGCGGCGAACAGGGCGGTGACCAGCACTTGGGCGAACTTCGTCTTCTTGGCGCGCATCGCGGAACTCCGTTTCGATTCGCGCCGGGCGGTCTTCCACCCGGCGCGGGAGCGGTCTTGCTTGACGGACTTCACGCTTCCAGTCGCCGCTCTCGCCACGCTCACTCGCCGGTCACGGACGAAGGCCACCGCGGTCACACGCGACAGCCGCCGCGGTCACCTGCGAAGGCCGTCGCGTTCACGCCCGCCGACGCAGGTGCCCGTTACAGGCGTTCGAAGCCCCGCACCCGCTCCCAGTCGGTGACCGCCGTCTCGAAGGCGGCCAGTTCGGTGCGGGCGGCCTGTGCGTAGTGGCCGACGACGGCCTCGCCGAAGATCTTGGCGGCGAACTCGCTGTTCTCCCACCGGTGCAGCGCCTCGGTGAGCGTGCGGGGCAGCCTCTGCACGGACGGGTCGGCCAGTGCGTTGGCGGTGTGCGGCGCCGGGAGTTCGAGACGGTTCTCGATGCCGTACAGGCCTGCGGCCACCGCGGCGGCGACGGCGAGATAGGGGTTGGCGTCGCCGCCCGGCACCCGGTGCTCGATCCGCAGCGAGTGGCCGGAGCCCACGACGCGGACCGGGCAGGTGCGGTTGTCCCGGCCCCAGGTGATGCCGGTGGGCGCGAACGCGCCCGGCTGGAGGCGCTTGTAGGAGTTGATGTTCGGCGCCATCAGCAGCGTGAAGTCGGCGAGGCAGGCGAGCTGGCCGGCGACGAAGTGCCGCATCAGTTCGGACATGCCGTCCTGCGCCGCCGGGTCGGCGAGGGCGGCGGAGCCGTCGGTGCCGCGCAGCGAGAGGTGGATGTGGCAGGAGTTGCCCTCGCCCTCGTCGTACTTGGGCATGAAGGTGAGGGCGACGCCCTCCTGGGCGGCGATCTGCTTCGCGCCGTTCTTGAAGACGACGTGGTTGTCGCAGGTCTTCATCGCCTCGTCGTAGCGGAAGACGATCTCGTACTGGCCGGCGTGGCACTCGCCCCTGGCGGTCTCCATGCGGAGCCCGGCACGCCCCATTTCCCGGCGGATGCGGCGGACCACGGGTTCGATCTCGGCCAGGCCCTGGAGGGAGTAGTCGACGTTGTAGGCGGTGGCGGTCTCCAGGCCCTGGTAGCGGCGGTCCCAGGCCTGCCGGTACGTCTCGTGGAAGATCAGGAACTCCAGCTCGGTGCCCGCGAAGGCGGTCAGGCCGCGCTCGGCGAGCCGGTCGAGCTGGGTGCGCAGGATCTGGCGCGGGGCCACCTCGACCGGCTCGCCGCCCGGCCAGACGGCGTCGGCGAGGACGAGCGCGGTGCCCGGGTCCCAGGGCAGGGTGCGCAGCGTCGCCGGGTCGGGCCGCAGGACGAAGTCGCCGAAGCCGCTCTCCCAGGCGTCGATCGCGTAACCGGATCCGGTGCCCATCTCGACGTCGGACGCGAGGAGGTACACGCAGGCGCCGAAGCCCCGCTCGGCGGCCTCCTCCAGGAAGTACGGCACGGACAGCCTGCTGCCCTGGAGCCTGCCCTGGAGGTCGGGGACGCTGACGACGACCTCCTCGATGCGGCCCTCGTCCGCTGCGACGCGCAGTTCTTCGTACGGCCAGTCGGTCATATCTGCTCCTGGTGTTCCTGGGGGACCTGCGGCTCGTGGGAGCCGGCGGTCGCGGTGGCGAGGGGATTGTGGAGGGTGCCGTGGACCAGGTCGAAGCCTTCGTCCTTCTCGGCGCGGTCGTGGAAGCCGCCGCCGAGGAGCTGTTCACGGTTGAGCGCCACCCGGTCGAACTCCGCGGCCAGCAGGCCGAAGTCGTCGTACCGGTCGGCCAGTTCGGGGAAGCGGGCGTGGTAGCGCTCGATCTCGGCACGGACCATGGCCCAGAATTCGTCCTCCGGTACGCCCAGGTGCTCGGCTGCCAGGGGGGCGAAGAACCGGAAGTGACCGGCGAAGACGGCGCTGAGCAGCGAGTGGGCCAGTTCGCCCGCGGGCCAGCGCAGCAGCAGCGCGTCGGCGCGCTCGGAGAGTCCGGCGTACTCCGGGTGGCTGCCGGGCAGCAGGTTGACGTCCTCGGCGAAGTCCTTGACCGCGATGCCGATCGGGGTGTCGGACGCGTCGTAGAGGACGACCGTGTTCTCGCCGTGCGGGCAGTAGGCCACCCCGTACCGGTAGAGGTAGTGCAGCAGGCCGGGCAGCAGGGCGCCGAAGAAGCGCTCCAGCCAGGCGTGCGGGGAGAGCCCGGACCTGTCGACGAGTTCGCTCACCAGGGCGCGGCCGTCCGATCCGGTCTTGAGCAGGGCGGCCATGGTGCGGGCCTGTTCGCCCTCGCCCAGCAGCGCCGCGACCGGCTCGCGCCAGACCGCGCCCAGGAGCTCGTGGTAGCGGTACGGGGCGTCCTTCACCGACTCGTACAGCGGGTGGTGCACGGCCACGCCCGCCACTTCGCCGAGCGGGTGGAAGCGCAGCTCGTCGCGGAGGTAGGGGTCGGCGTCACGGACGGCGTGCAGCCAGGCGCTCACATCGGGGGCGGCTTCGGTGGGTTCCGTCGACAGGCCGCGCCAGACGAGGGTGTTGCGGATGAGCAGCGGCACCTTCACGTTGCGGCGGTGCGGGTGGTCCAGGTTCGCCAGGGTGCGGATGGACTGGAGCGGCCGGTAGCGGTCCGGGCCCTCGCCGAGCAACACGATCCGGCCGTCGGCGAGATACGGGGCGAAGAGGGTCGCCACGGCTTCGTCCCAGTGGAACGGGTGCACCGGCAGCCACCGGAAACCGGCGGGGTCCAGGCCCGTTTCGGCGCACGTCTCCTGGAGCGCGGCCCCGAACTGCTTGCGGGTGTCCTCGGCGAGCTCCTCGGCCAGCAGGGTGTCCTCGTCGAGGCCGGGCACCCCGGAGTAGGAGGCGAGGCTGCGGTGGACACCGGCCCAGAGCAGGTGCACGGAACCGGCGGCCTCGGGGGCGTACGCGGCGGCGTCCGAGGCGGAGAAGCCGAGGCGCCCCTTGTTGAGCAGCATGCACGGGTGCCCGTCCTGATGGGCCTCCAGATCGAGGTGGTCCAGATCGGCGAGCGCGGCGGCGGGCAGCGCGCGGGAGAGGACCTCGGTCTCGGCCCGCCGGGTGGCGGTGAGCTCGCGCAGCACCTCGGCGGTGGTGGGTCCGTCCCAGCCGAGGACCGGCCGGGCGTCGAGCAGGAGCTGCTCGGGTCCTGGCGTACGGCCGTCGGCGGGTGCGGGGTGCCGCTGGAGGGTGTCGGGCAGCAGCCGCCAGGTGCCGAAGGTGCCGCGCGTCGCCCGGAACGTCCAGTGGACGCCGTCGGCGAGGTCGAGCCGGTACGCGTCCGGGGCGCCGGCCTCCGGGTCGGCCGCCGGGACGAGCAGCTCCTCGTAGGCGAACTCCTCCACGGCCTTGACGAGCAGCCGCCGGCCCGCCTGGGCCCAGGCGTCGCGAGTGGTGCGGTTCATCGGTGGTTCTCCTCGGAGTACGGGGGTGAGGCCGGGGCCATGAGGGAGGGGGTGCGGTCCCCGGCGCCGGACCGCGGGGAAACGGACGCGGAGGCCGCCTCGGGGCCGGCTGCCTGCGGCAGGGGATCTGCGCCGTGCACGGCCACGGGGGCGGCGGGCACGGCGCGGACGGATGGGGCCGGGGCCGCGTTCTTGAAGCGCCGTACCGACAGGGCGGCGGCGCACAGCTGCACCGCCGCCGCCACCGCGAGCGGCAGTGCCAGGTCGGAGGAGACGGCGGCCGTGGCGGCCAGCGGCGCGGCGAGCAGTCCTGCGGAGCGGACCGTTTCCACCGCGGTGAAGGCCGGCCCCTCGGTGCCGGTCGCGCGGAACATCCGCAGCTCGACCGCGACCTGGCCGAGGCCGAGGCCGACGCCGAACAGCAGTCGGCCGCCGACCAGTTCCGGGAGGGAGTCGGCCAGCCACGACCAGGCCATCCCGGCCGCGGCCACCGTCAGTGCGAGCGGCAGGAGCCGGTCACCGAACCGGTCGTGGCAGCGGCGTACCAGCGGCAGCACGGCAAGTGCGGACACGCTCGGCAGGAAGAACAGCACGGCGGAGCCCACCGAACCGCTGCCGAGACCTTCGGAGAACTCGGTGAAGAAGGGCCGGGCGACATTGACGGAGAAGTCGAAGGCGACTCCGATCAGCGCCGCGTAGGCGAGCATCGTGAACCAGGTGAGGCGGCTCGTCCGCCCGCGCCCGCCAGGAGCGGAGGGCGTCCCGGCCGTCGCCGGAGCGGCCGGTGCGGGCGCGGCAGGGTCGGGCGCGGCAGGTTCGGGCGACCCGCCACCGGCAGGAGCGGACAGCCCGCCACCGGCGGGTACGGGGGACCCGTGCCCCGCAGGTAGGGGCGACCCGCCGCCCGCAGGTACGGGCGACCCGTGCCCGGCGGCAGCCGCCAGCGCGGCGGCCGGCGCGGCGTCGGTGAGCTGGGCTTCGGTCGCCGTGGGACCGCCCCCGGACGCGTCACGGTACCCGTCCGGTGCGGCGGATTTCCCGTCGCGGCTCCTGCCGAGGATCCGGTACGTGAACACGGCCAGCAGCGCGTCCAGGAGGGCGAACGCCGAGATGCCGATGCGGGGTTCGGGCAGCGCGAGCACTCCGGCGCCCACCATCGTCGAGACCACGACGGACAGGTGGAAGACGACCACCAGCGTGCAGACGCCGGTGAGCCGGGCCCGTTCGCCGCCCTCCGACGCGTCGCCGTACTCGGCGATGAACGCCGGATAGGCCAGCAGCAGGGCGCTGTTGGTCATCACGATGAGCGTCGACAGGGTCGTGTACGCGGCATAGCTGGGCGCCATGCCGAGGAGGAGGTCGAGGACGGCCGTCCCGCACAGCCCGGCCAGCACCAGTTGGTGCAGCGGCCAGCGACGGGCCGCCAGCCCCCACAGCGGCAGCGCGGCGAGCCCCGCGATGCGGCAGATCCAGATGTACAGCCCGGTCGCTCCCGGGTCCTCGATGCCGTAGAGCCGCGCGAAGAGCTGCGGCAGGAAGGGCGTCAGCGCCGTCTCGGCCACGAGGTGGAGGCCGATGACGGATATGAGCACCGTCCTGGCGTGGCGCGCCGTGCCGCCCGGGGCCGGCGCGGACTTCGTGGCGACCGTCATCGCGGTGTGCCGGACGGGGTCGCGGCGGCCTCGCCGTCCGGGACCTCCGCGGGTCCGGCGGGCGCGGGCGGCTGCGGTGCGCCGAAGGTGGTGAACGCCTGCCGGGGGGCGATGGGCAGTACGTCGCGTCCGGTGGCGGTGTTGAGGATGGTCGCGGCGCGCCAGGCGCCGAGGGTGAGGTCGGGGGCGCCGACCCCGTGCGTGTGCATCTCGGCGTTCTGGACGTAGAGCGTGCCGCGCACGCGCGGGTCGAGCGCGACCCGGTACTCGCCGTCGATCTGGTAGCGGCCCCTGTCGTCCCAGTCGACGAGGTCGCCCATCGACTCCAGGAACACCGGGCGGGACGCGGTGTACCCGGTGGCCGAGACGACGGCGGAGGTCCGCACCTCGAAGAGCGAGTCCTGCTGCTGGGTGCGGCAGGTGAGCAGGTAGCCCTCGCCGTCGGCCCGCGCGGCGACGAGTTCCACGCCGGGCTGGAGGGTGGCGCGGGGTTCGCCGCCGCCGATGGTGCGCTCGTACAGCTCGTCGTATATCTCGCCCAGGGTCTCCTCGCTGACGCCCTTGTAGAGCTGCCACTGTTCGCGCACCAGCCGCTCGCGCGTGACTTCGGGGAGGTCGCGGAAGTAGCGGATGTAGTCGGGGGTGAAGTGCTCCAGGCCGATCTTGGAGTACTCCATCGGCGCGAAGGCGGTGGTGCGGGCGAACCAGCGGACGTGCGGGCCGCCCTGTCCTTCGCCGTCCTGGTGGCGGAGGAGGTCGAGGGCGACCTCGGCGCCGGACTGGCCCGAGCCGATGACCGTGACGTCGGCGGCGGCGGCGAGGCGCGCGCGGTGGGTGCGGTAGTCGGCGCTGTGCAGCACCCGGCCGGTGTGGTCACCGGTCAGCAGCGGGCGCAGCGGCTCGGGGACGACGGGGTCGGTGCCCACGCCGAGTACGACCTGGCGGGCCAGGACACGGGTCTCGGCGCCGGCGGCGGAGCGGTGCACGACGGCGAACGCGTCCGCGTTCTCGTCCCATTCCAGCGAGGTGACCTGGGCGTCGAAGCGGCAGGAGGGCAGCCGTTCGGCGACCCAGCGGCAGTAGTGGTCGTACTCGCGGCGCGGGATGTGGAAGCGCTCGGAGAAGAAGAACTTGAACATCCGCTCGTGGATGCGGAGGTAGTTCAGGTACGACCACGGGCTCGTCGGGTCGGCCATGGTGACCAGGTCCGCGAGGAACGGCACCTGGAGCGTCGTGCCCTCCATCAGCAGGCCCGGGTGCCAGGAGAACGCGGGCTTGGCGTCCAGGAAGAGGGTCCGGAAGCCGGGTACCCCGTCCGCCAGTGCGGCCAGGGACAGGTTGAACGGGCCGATGCCGACGCCGACCAGATCGTAGGGGAGATTCTGGTCGTCAAAAGACGAGGGAGCGGTCACCGCTGGGCCTCCGTGAGGGGGTTGGGGAGATCGATGTAGACGGACTGGGTGTGGACGTCGCCGACGAGTTCGTCGAGCCCGTCCACGCAGGTCAGGTAGTTGCCCTTGCAGCGCAGTACGGGGGCGTCGAGCAGCAGGTCGAGCAGGCCCTTGGCGGCGGGCTCGGCGGCGCGCAGCCGCTCCAGGGCGGTGCGCGCCGTCCCGAGGAGGCGGTGCTCGTCGGCCAGGCCGAGTGCGCCGAACGCGCCGATGAGACCGAGCAGGTTGTTGATGCCGAGGTAGTAGGCCACCCGCTCGTCGACGAAGGCGTCGTCGAAGACCAGCTCGACGCCGTCCGTGGCGCCGGGCAGGAGCCGTTCGACGGCGTCGGCGCGGGAGGCGGCCAGGTAGTAGCCCTGGCTGTCGCGGTACCAGCCGGCGCGGGGCAGCCCGTGGGCGTCGAGGGCCACCAGGGTGTTCTGGTGGTGCGGCTCCAGGGCAATGCCGTACTTCGCGTGGAGACGGATCAGGGGGACGACCAGGACGTCCAGGTAGCGGGTGAGCCACCGCTCGGACGCCTCGGGCAGGGGGACGCCGAGGGCGCGGGCGGCGCGCCCGACGGCCTCGCTCAGCAGGGCGCGGTGGCGCGGCGGGGTGCCGTCGCCGGGGCCGGTGCGTTCGGCCAGCAGCCCCGCCACGCACAGCCCTTCGGGGGCGCCGTCGCCGCCGCCCCGGAAGGGGTTGTCACGGATCGCGGTCTCCAGGCCCGTCTCCGGTCCTTCGGTGCCGACGGAGATCCAGGCGAACTCGCGCAGGATGCCGAACTCCGGGTGCTCGGCCCGCAGCCACTCCCCCGGGCCCGCGGCAAGCAGTTGCGCGGCCCGCACGCCCAGGCGCATCTCGCCGCGCAGGTTGTTGCGCCGGGAGTTGGTGATCCGCATGCCGAGTGACAGCTTCAGCATCACCTCGGCGTCAGGACGGTGCACGGTGCGCACGGAGGACGTGGGGTACCAGTCGGGGCCCGCCGCCCCGAGCGGACGGAGCAGACCGGCGTCGACGAGGGCGGCGACCTCCGGCCGGGACAGCACCTCCCTGGCCTGCCAGGGGTGCGCGGGTACGGCGACCATGCCGTCGGGCACCTTGAGACCGGCGGCGAGCGGACGCAGCAGTTCCGCGGGAGTGCGGCCGTCGGCGCTCCCGCCCACGACGACGTCCGGGTGGGCGGCGAACCAGTGCAGGGGGAAGGAGCCCCGCAGTTCCGGCGAGTACGCCTCCAGCTCGGCGTCCGAGGCCTCCTCGCGGCTCTTGGGCGCGGGGTGGAAGGGGTGGCCGAGGAGCAGTGCCTGTTCGCTGTCGAGGAACGGCGTCGGCCCCTGTCCGGCGTCGGCGCGCCGGTGGGCGAGGTGCGTGGCGGTGCGCCGGGCGGAGTTCAGCACCCGGGCGGCGGCGTCGCCTCCGTGGTGCGGGAGCACGCCGCGCCCCAGTGTGGTCTGGCGGATCAGCGCCGCCGCGACCAGTGCGGCGTCGGCGGGGAGTTCCGCGCTGTCGCCGTCGCCGGTGCAAGCGGCGGGTGGCGGCAGTTCCGCGCTGTCGCCGGTGCCTGCGGCGGGCAGGGGCAGTTCCGCGCTGTCGCCGTCGCCCGTGGTGCGGGGCAGCTCCGCACGGTCGCCGGTTCCGGCGACCACCGATGGCGCGCCGAAGCGGTGCCAGCCGGTGGCCGACCGGTAGCGCACGGGCACCCGCAGGGTGAGGCGGCTGGCGGGCAGGCCGATCAGCAGTGCCTGCCCGGTGGCGGGTACCTCGGTGCCGGTCTCCCGAACGTAGGCACGCAGGAGGGTCTCCATCGCCGCGGCGTCCCCGGCGCGCAGGGGGTCGGGGTCGTCGAGCGGGTCGGGGCCGACCGGGCCGTGCGCGGGCGGGGTGACTTCCGGCGGGGTGATCGTACGGAGGTCGTCGTCGGGCCGGTTCACCGGTTCTCCTCCTCGGCCAGGCCGGCCGCGACGACCGTGTCCAGCAGGCGCTCGACCTCGGCGGCGGTGGTGTGCGGGTTGAGCAGCGTCAGCTTCAGCCGGACGCGGCCGGGGCCCTCGCCGGGGAGTTCGGTGCGGCCGACGACCGCACTGCCCTCCCGCAGCAGCCTGCGCCGCAGGGCCGCGTTCACCCGGTCGGTGTGCGCGGGGTCGGCACCCTCGGGTACGTAGCGGAAGAGGAACGCGGTCAGTACGGGTGCGGAGTGCAGCTCCAGCCGGGGGTGGGCCCCTGCCCACTCCGCGCCGCCGAGTGCCAGCGCGTGGCAGGCGTCCACGAGCCGGCCGAGGCCTTCGCGGCCCAGCGTGCGCAGGGTGACGGCGATCTTGAAGGCGTCGGCGCGGCGGGTGGTGCGCAGCGAGAGGCCGAGGAGGCTGGGGTAGCCGGCCTCCTCGTCGTCCTGCGGGTTGAGGTAGACGGCACGGCGGGCGAGCGAGGCGTAGGTTTCCGCGCGCCGGACGAGGAAGATGCCCGCGGCGACGGGCTGCCAGCCGAGCTTGTGCCAGTCCAGGGAGACGGAGTCGGCCAGCGCGATGCCGCGGACCAGCGGCGCCAGCCGGTCGGACAGCAGTGCGCCGCCGCCGTACGCGGCGTCCACGTGCAGCCAGGCACCGAACTCGGCGGCCAGTGCCGCGCAGGTGCGCAGCGGGTCGATCGCCCCGGTGTCGGTGGTGCCCGCGGTGGCGACGACGGCCACCGGCAGCTCACCGCGCGCGACGCAGTCGCGGAGCGCCGACGCCAGCGCGTCGGGCTTCATCCGCAGCTCGCGGTCGACGGGCACGGAGACGACCGCGTCCTCCCCGAGGCCCAGCAGCGCGGCCGAGCGCTGCACGGAGAAGTGGGCGGCGGCGGAGGCGAAGATCCGCGGGCGCGGCCCGGTGCCGGGTACGCCGCTCAGCTCGATCTGCCGCTGGGCCGCGCGGCCCAGCACCCGGTCGCGGGCCAGCATCAGGCCCATCAGGTTGGACTCGGTGCCGCCCGAGGTGAGGACTCCGGCGGCCTCCGCCGGTTCGTACCCGACGAGTTGCGCCAGCTCCTGGAGCAGCAGGGTCTCCACGGCGGTGGCGGCGGGCGCCTGGTCCCAGGAGTCCTGGGAGGGGTTGAGCGCGGAGACGGCGAGGTCGGCGGCGACGGCGACGGCCAGCGGCGGGCAGTGCAGATGCGCGGCGCAGGCGGGGTCGGCGGGGTCGGCGCTGCCGTACGCCAGGAGTTCGGTCAGCCGCCGCAGGGCGTCGTCGCCCTCCGCGTCGGCGAACTCCCGCGCGAACTGCGCGGCCAGTTCCTCGGGGGCGCCGGCGGGCACCGGCCCGGCGCGCCGTGCCGCGCCCTTGGCCAGGGCCTCCAGCACGGTCTGCACCAGCGGCTCCAGGGCGGAGGGGCCTCCCGCGGCGCCGGACAGTGCGGTGTTCAGGGCGTCGTCGTGGTGGCCCTGTGGCCGGGTCCCCGAGGTGGGGTTGCGGTGCATGGACGCGCCTTGCTGCCCCCGGCCGGTCCGCTCCAGGTCCGGCTGTCCCGGATGCTCCCGCTCGCGGTCCAGCAGCCCGGACCCCTCCTGCTCGTCGTGCGGCTTGTGGGCCACGCCGAGTGCCCCGTTGGCCGTCGCCCGGCCGTGCCTCTCCCCCGTCATGCCCGCACGCCCCGGCCCGCAGGAGCCGTCACCGTGGCGATGGCGTCGGTCAGCCGGTCCAGTACCGCTTCGGCCTCCTCGTCGGTGATGATCAGCGGCGGGAGCAGCCGGACGGTCGAGTCGTAGCGGCCGCCCAGTTCCACGATCAGACCGCGCTCCAGGCAGGCGGCCCGCACCTGGGCGGCCACCTGCGGGGCGGCGGGGCGGGCACCGCAGGAGTCCGGCCCGGCCTCGGGGTCGACCAGCTCGACACCGATCATCAGGCCCCGGCCGCGTACGTCGCCGATCGCGGGGAGCGCCGCGCGCAGAGCGTTCAGCCGCTCCGTCATCCGGGCGCCGACCGTGGCGGCCCGGTCGGCAAGGCCCTCCTTGGCGACGTAGCGCAGGGTCGCCGTACCGGACGCCATGGCAAGGGTGTTGCCGCGGAAGGTACCGGTGTGTGCGCCGGGCAGCCAGCCGTCGTAGTCCTCGTGGTAGACGAGGACCGCCAGCGGCAGGCTGCCGCCGATCGCCTTGGACATCACCATCGCGTCCGGCACGATCCCGCTGTGCTCGACGGCCCAGAAGGCGCCCGTGCGCCCGACGCCGGTCTGCACCTCGTCGACGATCAGCGGAATGTCGCGCTCCGCGGTGATGCGGCGCATGTCGCGCAACCAGGCGTCCGGGGCCGGTACGGCGCCGCCCTCGCCCTGCACGGCTTCCAGGATCATCGCGGCGGGCGGCACGACGCCGCCGTTCGGGTCGTCCAGCAGGCGCTCGGTGTACACGGAGGACAGCTGGGCGCCCTGCTCACCGCCGACGCCGAACGGGCAGCGGTAGGAGTACGGGTAGGGCAGCCGGGTCACGTCCGCGGCGATCCCCGGCACCGGCTGCTTGGTGGTGACACCACCGGAAGCGGCCAGGGCCCCCGCGGTCATCCCGTGGTACGCACCCGTGAAGGCGACCAGACCGCGCCGCCCCGTGGCGGTCTGCATCAGCTTGAACGCGGCTTCCACCGCGTCGGTTCCGGCGGGCCCGCAGAAGTGGATGCGGGCCTTGTCCGCGAAGCCGCTGGGCAGCGTGGCGAACAGCGCGTCGGTGAACTCGTCCTTCTCCGGGGTGGCCAGGTCCAGGACGTGCAGGGGCGCTCCGCTGCTGAGGGTGCGCTGCAGAGCTTCCGTGACGACCGGGTGGTTGTGGCCCAGCGCGAGAGTGCCGGCGCCGGAGAGGCAGTCGAGGTAGCGGCGGCCGTCGGCCCCTTCGACGGTCATGCCCTGGGCGCGGGCCGGAACGATGGGGAACGACCTGGCGTACGTGCGGGCCGAGGACTCCCGGGTGCGCTGGCGCTCCAGGATGGCGTCGGCCCGGTGCGCGGTGCGCCCTTCAGCGATGCGTCCGGCGTCGGTGCGTCCGGCGTCGAGTGGTCCGGTGTCGGTGCGTTCGGCGGGGTGCACGGTCATGGGTACGGCTCCAGGGTGGGGAGGGGAGAGGGCGAGCGGGAGGCGGCGCGACTGCGGTCCCCGGGCCGTGTGCGGCCCCGGGCGCGATCGTCGTACCTCGGAGCGGTTCAGAGCAGATGGCGCTCGGCGACGGGGTGGCCGAGGAAGCCGTGCATGGCGAACTCCCAGCCGTAGGAACCCGCGTACGGGAAGACCACCAGGTCACCGGCGCGCACCCGGTCCACCCTGACATCGCGCAGCAGGGTGTCCTCCGGGGTGCAGAGCTCGCCGACGACCGTCACGCGGGTCTCTTCCGCGGCGGGGCGGGGCAGGCCCTCGGGCCAGTTCTCCACGGGCAGCACCGCCATGTTGTGGACGATGTCCCAGGAGGTCGGCAGCTGGAAGTGGTTGATGCCGCCGCGCAGCACCACGAACGCCTCGCCGTACGACTCCTTCACGTCCGTCACCTCGGCGGCGTACCAGCCGCAGTCGGCGACCAGGAAGCGGCCCGGCTCCAGCACGACCTTCACGCCCGTGGGAACCTCGATGGCAGCGGCCAGTTCGCCGAAGCGGGCGATGTCGAAGGGCTTCTCGCCCTCGAAGGCGACGCCGATGCCGCCGCCGATGTCGATGTGGCGGAGGTCGATCCCCGTGTCCACGGCGGTCCTGATGCTCCACTCCACGCACCAGCGCAGGTACGCGGCATGGGCCTCGGCGTCGAGGTTGTTGGACGCGGCGTGGATGTGGAAGCCGACCAGGTCCAGGCCGGGCAGCCGCCGGGCATCGCGGAGCACTCCGGGCACATCGGGTTCGGCCACCCCGAACTGGGACGGAACGCCTCCCATGTGGAGCGACCCGGTGACGGGAATGGTCTCGGGATTGACGCGGAGCGCCACCCGGGCGCGGACACCTTCGGCGACGGCTATCCGGCTGATCCGGTGCATTTCGAGCAGGCTCTCGGCATTGATCGCCTCCACGCCGGCCCGGACCAGGGCGGTGAGGACGGGGACGGACTTCGCGGGGCCCGCGGCGACCACCGGGGCAGGACCGCCGTCGGCCACCGGCTTTGCCGCCACGGCGAGTTCGAGCTCCGTACAGGAGGCGACCTCGAAGCCGTCCACGTGCGGGGCCAGGGCGTGGACGATGCCCGGGAATGAGTTCGCCTTCACGGCGTAGTAGACGGCGGCCCACTCCGGCAGCGCGCGGCGCAGTTCCCGCGCCCGGTCGGCGGCGACCTCACCGTCGTAAAGGTAGGCGGACACCGGCACTTGAGCCTGCGTCAGTTCCCGCAGACGGCCCTGGACCGTGAGGGGAAGTACGTCGACCGGGTAGGAGGATCGCGGGGCGGCGGACGGCGGCAATTCAACGGACACGGCTCTGCCTCAGATCGGGAACGGCAACGGAATCAGATGCGGAAAGGCGCGAAAGGGAGGAAAGGCTCACGCACGAGGTTCACGTACGGGGCTCACGTACGACAGCCAGCGCGCGCTGTCACCGGCAGAGCCGCCCTGCGCCGCGCGGCTTCACGCTCCGAACTGCCGGAAACGCGCGGGCGATCGCAGCCACTGAGCCGCATACTGTCCGGACGAAACACCGCTCCCCCAAGATTTGGCACCGCCGGGACACCTCCCGCATTTGCTTAGGCAAGCCTAACCTAAACAATCCTGCGCCAGTTTCCAAGGGCGGCGCCGACCGCAGCCTCCGCTTTCTTCGGCATCGGAGAGTTCGCTGAGACCGCTGATTCCTCTGTGTCTCCTGAGGCAGCCCTTTGCATAAAGGAGTACGGGGACCGGACAAAGGGCCGCCCCACGCGGTCACTCCGTTCCGCAGCGCCCCCGGAGGAGTGCGACGCCGTCGCCCTGCAGATCGTCGCAGTACGCCGCGCGCCCGGTCATCGCCATCACCAGGGCCGGCGTGGAGCCGGTGACGAGCCGCCCGGAACCGGTGGCGAAGGGGCCGTCGTTCGCGACGAGTCGCAGGCCGCCGATACGCCCCTTGGCCAGGACCACGAGGTCCGTTCCCCGGTAGTACTCGGCCACCCTGGTCGCCGTCCCGGTCGGGTACGCGCGGTGGATGCCCAGCGGGCGGCGGATGTCCTCGCCGTGTACGAGCGTTTCGCCGAGCAGGGCCAGGGCGGGGAGGGGAGGCTTGGTGGTGCTCGTGACCACGCGCCGGAACCTCTCCAGCGTCCCGGCCGGAGTGCCGCCCAGCTGCTCGGCAAGCCGTACGGCCACCTGCTTGTCGAAATCGAAGCGACAGCGGATCACACCCGCCAGCCAGCGCACGGAGTTGAGTGTGGCCGAAGCGGTGAGATGGGCCAGCACCTCGCGCACCGTCAACCCGCTGCACAGCGACGGGGTAGCCCACTGCTCGTCGGTCAGGTCCGCGAGATCGGCCACCAGCGCCGCCCGCTCGGCATGAATGAGGGGCCAGACCTCACGGGCCTTCCTGCTGGGGCGGGCTGTGCTGCTGGGGTGGGCTGTGCTGCTGGGGTGGGCTGTCGGTTCCTGCTCGGTCATGTGGCGGTGTCTCCTGTCACGGGGATGCCTGCGGTGCATCAGGCGGGAACGATGGCGCCCGGCTTGGGCGTTCAAGGAGAAGACCCTTGCAGGGGGGCAAAGTCATCGCCCGTGAGAAGTGCGTTGCCCGGGGGGCGCGGTGGGCGTTCGGGCAGGAACTCCGCACGCCTCGAGCAGCGTTGACAACCAGGGAGCGAAAGGTTCCCGCCCGCTCGCCTTCGCCCTCCTACGAGGCGAACCGGGTAACTTCCTTGATCCGGCACGTGATCTTGCTTTTGACCGGGTCGAGGGACTGTGCGGTGACCTCCGACTGCTGGCCGGGGGCAACCCTGCTCGTCGAGGTGTGTGTCTCACTCAACCGCTTGCCACTCGCGTCGACGAACTCGACGTGCACGGTGTAGTCGCTGTCCTTGCTGGACCGATTGGTGACCACCAGGTCGGCATGGGGCCACCTGGTACTGGAGTCCACCTCGCATGACGTGATCCGCACATCCCCCCGTGGCCCGTTCTCCTGCGGGCGCTCCGCCGGTCCCGTGGGCGAGGGTTTGCGTACTGGCTCGTCGTCACCGCCCACGGCGACCACCATGACCGCGGCCACCAGAATCGCGACCAGCAGGATCGCACCCAGGCAGGAGAACCCGATGATCTTCCCCGTGCCGCTCTTCCGAGGGGGAGGCGGCGGTACCCAGCCCTGTCCACCTTGCTGCGGATAGCCTTCCGGCGGCGGCTGGCTCCAGCCGGGAGGCGGCTGCTTGTTCGCCATGGATCCAGGATCCTCCGGGCGTGACCCCGACGCACCCCGAGGGGCTCAGGCCCCCGAACGCCGTGCGGCCCGGTGGCGGCGGTAGTACGAGAGGGCGACGGCTGCGGTGAGCGGGCCCCACAGGACCAACGGCTGGTAGAGGATGCCGACGACGGTGCTTCCGACGGGCGTCATGTCGTCGTGCGGGTACGTCCACCACCAGGGCATGCCACCCCAGATCATCGTGAGGGCCGCCGCGCCGACGAGGGCGGGGACGACGACGGCCAGGGGCCGGATACGTCTCCCTCCGATCAGCGGTATCCAGCGTGGTACGACGTCTCCCCACGGCCGGACCAGGCCGATGGTCAGGAGGGCGACCAGTTCGCAGACCACGCTGAGCGTCAGCATCCACAGCTTGGCGGAAGCCGTCTCGAACTGGACGAAGCCCGCCTCCGTGTAGCCGGCCGGAATCCCGAACACCCAGAGGAGACGCCACAGTCCGCTCGGCAGGACCACCAACGCGGTCAGATGCGCGGCCCGGACCGCCCAACGGGGCGCTGGTGCTATGGAGTCGGGGGCGATGACGATGTGAGTGCTCATGTGCTTCATCATTGAACGGCCGACTGCGTGTGCCATCAGCCTGAACGGCGGACCCGGGCGGCCACCGGAACGAGAAGTCCGCCCCGTGCTCCCCCGCCCGGCGGAGCCGCTCCCCTTCCTCAGGACGAGGTGTCCCTCAGGACGAGGCGCCCCCTCGGGACGCGGTGCTCCCTGAGGACGCGGTACTCCTCGGACCGAGGCGCCCCGGGTCCGCGCGTCCCTAGATCACCAGTGACAGCAGCAGCACGAGTGCTCCGGCGACCACCGAGATGATGGTCTCCATGACCGACCAGGTCTTGATGGTCTGGCCGACGTTCATGCCGAAGTACTCCTTGACCAGCCAGAAGCCCGCGTCGTTGACATGGCTGAAGAAGAGCGAGCCCGCGCCGATGGCGAGGACGAGCAGGGCCGCGTGGGCGGTCGACATGTCGGCTGCGAGCGGCGCGACCAGTCCGGCGGCGGAGACCGTCGCGACGGTGGCCGAGCCGGTGGCCAGGCGGATCACGACGGCGATCAGCCAGGCGAGCAGGAGGGCGGGGATCGCCCAGTCCTCGGAGATCTGCAGGACCATCCGGCCGACACCGGAGTCGATGAGGGTCTGCTTGAAGCCGCCGCCCGCACCGACGATCAGCAGGATGCCCGCGATCGGGGCGAGCGACTTCTCGACGGTCGCGGTGAGCCTGCCCTTGGAGAATCCGGCGGCTCGGCCCAGCGTGAACATGCCGACGACGACGGCCGCGAGCAGGGCGATCAGCGGCGAGCCGATGACGTCGAAGACGCGCTGCACCGTGTGCTCGGGGTTGTCCACGACGATGTCCACGAGGGCCTTGGCCAGCATGAGGACGACGGGAAGCAGCACGGTGGCGATGGTCGCGCCGAAACTGGGCAGCGGGGCGGCCGTCGCGTCCGACGCCCCGGCATCCGACGCCCCGCCGTCCTTGCCCTGCGCACCGGCGCTGCCGGCCGGCCCGCCCGCGGCCTCGTCCCGTTCCTCCGACGGGCGCCGCGGGATCATCTTCTCGGGCACCGGGATGTCCACCCAGCGGGCCGCGACCTTGGAGAACAGCGGACCGGCGATGATCACGGTCGGGATCGCGACGAGCACTCCGAGGGCGAGCGTGACGCCCAGGTTGGCGCCGACCGCGTCGATGGCGACGAGCGGTCCCGGGTGCGGCGGGATCAGGCCGTGCATCACGGAGAGCCCGGCGAGGGCGGGGATGCCGATGCGCATCAGCGAGTAGTTGCCGCGCTTGGCGACCATCAGCACGACCGGGATCAGCAGCACGATGCCGACCTCGAAGAACAGCGGCAGCCCGATCACGCTGGCGATCAGCACCATCGCCCAGGGCATCGACCGGCCGCCCGCCCTGGCGAGGATGGTGTCGACGATTTGGTCGGCGCCCCCGGAGTCGGCGAGGAGCTTGCCGAGGATCGCACCGAGTGCGATCAGTACACCGACGCCCGTGACCGTCGAGCCGAGGCCGGCGGTGAAGCTGCTGATGGCCTTGTCGAGCGGGGCGCCGGCGAAGGCCCCGAGTGCGAGCGAGCCGATGGTCAGCGCCAGGAACGCGTGCACCTTGAACTTCGAGATGAGCAGCACGATGACGGCGATGCCCGCGAGGACGGCGATGCCGAGCTGGGCGTGGCCCGCCGAGGTGATCGGCTCCACGGCGTCCGCTGCCAGTGTCTCGACGTTGAGACTAGTCACGGTGTTTCCCTTGCAGGAGGTGGGTTGGGGGAGGCACGTCCGCGCGGGGGTGCGCGTACGCGTCGGGGGTGCGCCGCCTGCCGGGCGGCGCGGGTGTCACCGCGGGGGCAGGGCGCTGCCGTCCGCCGGGCCGAGGGTGCGCAGGGCCGCGACGGCCCGCTCGGTGATCTCCTCGGGACTGCCCGCGACGTCGACGTCGACGCCCGCCTCGTCCTGGCCGAGCGGCTGGAGCGTGGCGAACTGCGAATCGAGCAGCGCGGTCGGCATGAAGTGCCCCTGACGCTGCGACATCCGGTCCTCGATCAGCTCGCGCGAGCCGGTCAGATGGACGAAGACGACTCCCGGAGCTGCGGAGCGCAGCCGGTCGCGGTAGCTCCGCTTGAGCGCCGAGCTGCTGACGACTCCGCCGAGCCCGGCCCTGCCGTGGGCCCAGGAGCCGATGGCGTCGAGCCACGGCCACCGGTCGTCGTCGGTGAGCGGGGTGCCCGCCGACATCTTGGCGATGTTCGCCGGGGGGTGGAAGTCGTCGCCCTCGGCATAGGGAACGCCTAGCTGTGCTGCGAGCAGGGGGCCGATCGTGGTCTTGCCGGTTCCTGCCACACCCATGACTACGACGACGTGGGGGGTGTCCATTGCTGCCTCGCTGTCTTCATCGACATCTCGCACGGCGGCCGGTCGTGCGTCACGCCACTGAAACCCATTAGGTCGGAGGAATTCAAGACCCTGTGACTTAAAAGTCATACTTATCCTCGCCGGGGCGCCTCGTAGGCTTACGCCATGACCGCACAGACCCGGGGGCTGCACGCCCGCGTACTGGAAAGCCTCGGGCCCGCCATCACCGGCGGCGAGTACCCGCCGGGGAGTGTGCTGCGGACGGACGAGCTGTCCCAGGAGTACGAGGTGTCCCGTTCCGTCATGCGCGAGGCGGTCCGGGTCCTGGAGTCCATGCACCTCGTGGAGTCACGGCGCCGGGTCGGCGTGACCGTGCTGCCGACCGTTGAGTGGAACGTCTACGACCCGCAGGTCATCCGCTGGCGGCTGGCCGGTGCCGACCGGCCCCGTCAGCTGCGCTCCCTGACCGTGCTGCGGTCCGCCGTCGAGCCCACGGCCGCGGGCCTGGCCGCCCGCCACGCCACCGCCGAGCAGTGCGCGGCCCTCACCGAGTGCGCCATCGGCATGGTCGCCCACTCGCGCGGAAAGCTCCTGGAGGGCTACCTCCTGCACGACATCGAGTTCCACCGGACGATCCTCAAGGCGTCCGGCAACGAGATGTTCGCCCGCCTCGGCGACGTGGTCGCGGAGGTCCTCACCGGCCGCACGCACCACCAGGTGATGTTCGAGGACCCCGACCCGGCCGCGGTGACCCTGCACGTCAAGGTCGCCGAAGCGGTGCGCGAGCGGGACGCCGCCCGCGCCGAGCGGCTGACCCGCGAGATCACCATCGGCGCCCTGGAGGAGCTGGACGTGCTGGCGCCCTAGCCCCGCCCCGCGCCCTCACCCCCGGCCGGCGCCCGGCGTGGACGGCCCGCACCACGTGTCCTACGCGTACGGGGTCCTACGCGTACGGGTCGAAGGGGATCCCGGCGGGCTTCGCCTTCGCGAGGTGCGCCGCGAAGTTGCCGTCCTTGAGGCCGAACACGGCGCTGCCGAAGTCCGCCTGGCCGAGCTTGTCGCGGAGACCGGCGGGGTAACCGTTCCAGCCCACCAGCGCGGGGTACTGCCAGCTGCGCTTGTGGTTCTCCGGGGGCTCGTCCTGCGTGTTCGCGGGACGGAAGCAGTGCGTGCCCGCACCGTCCTTGTGGTAAACGATCTTGGGGTGGGTCCCTTCCCAGCGGATGCGGTCGCGGGAGTGGATGTCGAACTTCCCGTGCGCGGAGGTGGCGACGTGGCGCGCCTCGTTGTTCTGCACCCACACCACGACGTGCTCCCAGTCGTGCCGGTGCCCGCCGAGGCCGCTGCCCGCCACGGCCTGGTCCTTCTCGAAGTACAGGCCGTACATGACGGCGCACCAGCCGTTGTTGCACTTCTGGCGCGCGTACCCGTTGGTGTTGTCGAGGTCCCCGGCGTCCCGGCACTGACCGTTGAGGGCGCCGGAGGGCTTCAGGCCGCCGTTCGTCGTCCCGTCAGGACCGATGGCGGGCGTCGGATAGCAGCCGTCCGTGTCGTAGTCGAAGGCCGGCTGGTACGTCTGCTCAGTTGCGTCCGCGTGCGCGGGCAGTGCCCGCGGCGGTTCCGCGTGGGCGCCGCCCGCGGTCGTGACGACCAGTGCGAGGGCGCTGCCCAGTACGAGCGAGGCCCTGCGGATCTTTGCGTTCGTCTTCACTGTGTCCCCTGATCGCCCTCGGCTACGGCACGTCCTGACTTGACATGCCCATCCCAGACGGAGTCAACCTCGTGGTGCCGTGCGCACCGGCGGCGTTGTGGCGGGCCGACGGCCGTGGAACGATGCGCGGACGCCGCAGGAGTACGAAGAGGGGACGCAACGCCATGGACGACGAGCGCGCGCTCCGGGCGGCGGCCGTCTTCGACGCGCTGGGCGCGGACTACGAACACGCCTTCGGCGGGTCCCCCGCCCACCACGCCTCCCTCCAGCGCCTGTTGGGGGACCTGGCTCCGGGCAGCCGGGTGCTCGACGTGGGCAGCGGTACGGGGAGACCCACCGCGGCCGCCCTGAGTACGGCCGGCCACGACGTACTGGGTGTCGACGTCTCGCCCGTCATGGTCGGCCTCGCACGGCGGCAGGTGCCACGGGCGGAGTTCCGGCACGCGGACATCCGCGACATGCCCCTCGCCGACGCGTCCTTCGATGCCGTCTGTGTCTACTTCTCGCTGCTCCAGATGTCGCGCGCCGAACAGACGGCGCTCCTGGGCCGCCTCGCGCGCGCCCTGCGCCCCGGCGGGCACTTCGCGGTGGCCACGGTGCCCCTCGACGTCGAGAACGTCCCGGGTGTCTTCATGGGCCAGGACGTACGGGTGACCAGCTTCGCCGCCGAGGACTTCACGGCCGCCGTGCGGCAGGCGGGGCTGACCGTGGCCCACGAGCAGAGCCTCGTCTTCACGCCCGCCCTTCCGGGCGCCGGCCCCGAGCCCCACCTCTTCCTGCACGGCCGGCGCGAGCATCTGCGTCCCACGGGCTGACCTGGCACCGCGCGCACCCGCGTCCGGCGGGTCGCCCGACAGCCCCGCGACGCCGCCGGACCCAAGGACTCGCTCCCCCGCTGCCGCCGCGAGCTGTCCCTCGACGCCTTCCGCCCCTTTCATGATCACTGTGAGTAAGGCCACGAAGAGGGTGAAAGGCACCGAATAGGTGGAAGAGTGGCCCCGTTCTCCGCACGCCTGTCACCGAGGGCACACGGTTCACGTGGAGCGGTCGCCCTTCCGGCGCGGCCCTGCCGTCGGCGCGCGACATGACCCACCCAGGGAGCACGTTCGTTGACCGCCCTCGCCCGCTGGTGCGTCCGGCACCGGCTCGCCACCGTCGTCCTCTGGCTGTTCGCTCTCGGGGCCACGTCCGCCGCGGCCGTCTCCGCCGGTTCCGCCTACTCCAACGACTACGACGTACCCGGCACCGAGTCGGGACACGCGGGCGCCCTGCTCGACGCGCACTTCGCGGACGGCGGCGGCGACGTCTCCACCGTCGTCTGGCACGCGGACGGCGGCAGCCGGGCCGGCGGTGCGGCGGCGGACCGGATGGAACAGGTCCTCGACCGCATCGCCGCACTGCCCGGAGTCAGCGCCGTGACCGGGCCGTACGCGGCCGGGGGCCAGGGCGGGGGCGGTACGGAGGCGGGCGGCACGGAGGCTGCGGGCGGCACCCCCGTACGGTACGGGCCCGGCCAGATCAGCGCGGACGGGCTGACCGCGTACGCCACGGTCACCTTCGACGCCCAGGCCGACGACCTCCCGGTGGCACAGGCGCAGGCCGTCGTCGACACGGCACGGGCGGCGGCCGACGAAGAGGTGCGGGTCGCCCTGGGCGGCGGGGCCGTCGCACTCACCGAGGCTCCCGACGCGCACCTCGCCGAGCTCGTGGGCGTCGTGGTGGCCGCCGTGGTGCTCTTCGTGGCGTTCGGCTCCGTCGCCGCGAGCCTCCTGCCGATCGCCACCGCACTGGTCGGCGTGGGCACCGCCTACGCCGGAACCACCCTGCTCGGCCACGCCATGACGGTCGCCGACTTCGCCCCCATGCTCGGCACCCTCATCGGGCTCGGCGTGGGGATCGACTATGCCCTCTTCATCGTGACCCGGCACCGTCGGGGACTGCGGCGCGGTCTGTCCGTCGAGCGGGCGGCGACCGAGGCCGTCGCCACGACGGGGCGCGCCGTCGTGTTCGCGGGCGTCACAGTCTGCATCGCTCTGCTGGGCATGCTGATCCTGCGCCTCGGCTTCCTGAACGGCGTGGCCGTCGCCGCGTCCCTCACGGTCGTCCTGACCGTCCTCGCCTCCGTGACGCTCCTGCCGGCGCTCCTGTCGTTCATCGGCATGCGGGCGCTCGGCCGCCGCGAACGGGCCGCTCTGGCCGAGCACGGCCCCCGCCCCGAGGTGACCGGCGGCCTCGCCGCCCGGTGGTCCGCGTTCGTGGAACGCCGCCCGAAGCTGCTGGGCCTGCTCGCGGCCGTGATCATGCTGACCCTCGCGATCCCCACGCTGTCGCTCCGGCTCGGCACCTCGGACCAGGGCAACAACCCGGCGTCGTCCACCACCCGGCAGGCGTACACGATGCTCGCCGACGGTTTCGGCCCCGGCGCCAACGGCCCGCTGACCCTCGTCGCGGAACGCCCCGGGGCGGACGGCACCGGACCTGACGGCAGCGGTGTGGGCCGGCAGGCCGTGGACGGCCTCGCGGCGACGCTGCGCGCCACCGAGGGGGTGGCCTCGGTCGGGCCCGCGGCGTACGGCCACGACGGGGAGAGGGCCGCGCTGACGGTGGTCCCCGACTCCGCCCCCCAGGCCCGCGAGACCAGCGAACTCGTGGACCGGCTGCGCGAGGACGTGCTCCCCGGCGTGGAGCGGGACACCGGTCTCGACGTGTCGGTGGGCGGCATCACGGCGAGCTACGACGACTTCGCCGACGTGATCGTCGGAAAGCTGCCCCTGTTCGTCGGTGTGATCGTGGCGCTGGGCAGCGTGCTCCTGCTGCTGGCCTTCCGTTCCGTCGGCATCCCGCTGAAGGCGGCCGTCATGAACGTGGCCGCGGTGGCCGCCGCGTTCGGTGTGGTGGTCGCGGTCTTCCAGTGGGGCTGGGGCAGCGAACTGCTCGGCCTGGGCAGCGCGGGCCCGATCGAACCCTTCCTGCCCGTGATCATGGTGTCCGTCCTCTTCGGCCTCTCCATGGACTACCAGGTCTTCCTGGTCAGCCGGATGTACGAGGAGTGGCTGGCCACCGGCGACAACCGCCGGGCGGTGCGGGTGGGACTCGCGGAGACCGGCCGGGTGATCAACTCGGCGGCCGTCATCATGATCGCGGTCTTCCTCGCCTTCGTGCTGAGCGGCGACCGGGTGATCGCCATGTTCGGCATCGCCCTCGCGGCTGCGGTCGCCCTGGACGCCTTTGTGCTGCGCACCCTGCTCGTACCGGCGCTGATGCACCTGCTGGGCGGGGCGAACTGGTGGCTCCCCGCCCGTCTCGACCGGCTGCTGCCCAGGATCAGCATCGAGCCACCGGAACTCCTGGACACGGTGGGTGCCGCCCTGCCCGCACCGCGCACCGCCGGTCAGGACGGGACACCGCGCACCGGGACGCAGGACGACGACAGGGCGCGCGTCTGACGTACGGCCACGGCGGAACGGCGGGCCGCTTCCGGCCGGGTCCGGCGGCGGTAAGGTCGGGGCGGCGGACGGGACCGGTACAGAACAGAGGTGGCGTGTGAAGCGGCGGCCGACCATGGCGGACATCGCACACCGCGCCGGGGTCTCCAAGGTGGCGGTGTCGTACGCCCTGAACGACCAGCCGGGAGTCTCACCGGCCACCCGCGCCGCGGTCAAGGCCATTGCCGCCGAGCTCGGTTGGCGCCCCAACAGTGCGGCCCGCGCACTGACCGGCGGCCGGGCGCAGACGATCGGCCTGGCCCTGCTGCGCCCCGCGCAGACCCTCGGGGTGGAGCCGTTCTTCATGGAGTTCATCAGCGGCGTGGAGAGCGTGCTCTCCGCGCAGTCCTACGCGTTGATGCTCCAGATGGTCGACTCCCAGGAGACGGAGCTGGAGGTGTGCGGCCGCTGGTGGGGCGAACGCAGGGTCGACGGGGTGCTCCTGACCGACCTTCGGACCGACGACCTGCGGGTGCCCGCGATCGAGGCGCTGGGACTGCCCGCCGTGGCCATCGGTCCCCCCGACGTGTCGGGGTCCCTGCCGGCCATCTGGTCGGACGACGGCCAGAGCGTGCGCGAGATCGTGCGCTACCTCGCGGCACTCGGCCACCGCCGCATCGCCCGGGTGGCCGGGGCCGCGGAGCTGGCCCACACCGCGGTGCGGGACGCCGCGCTGCGCGAAGCCTGCGCGGAGGCCGGGATCCCCGACGCCACCGTCATCCACACGGACTACACCGGTGACGAGGGTGCCCGGGCCGCCCGTTCGCTGCTGATCGCCGCCGATCGGCCGACGGCGATCGTCTTCGACAACGACATCATGGCGGTGGCAGCGCTGTCCGTCGCCCAGGAACTGGGCCTGGTGGTGCCCGCCGATCTGTCGATCGTGGCCTGGGACGAGTCGCCGCTCACCCGGGTCGTGCGCCCGATGCTGTCGGCGGTGTCACGGGACATCCCGGCGTACGGCGCACGGGCGGCACGGGCGCTGCTCGCCCTGATCGCGGGTGAGGACGTCACGGACGTCAGGGACGGGTACGCGAGTTTCGTGCCCCGGGCCAGTACGTGTCCGCCACCGCACTCGCCCTGACCCTCTCCGCCCTGCGCAACTCCGCCCTGCGCAACTCCGTCCTGCACAACTCCTCCCTGGGCAACTCCTCCCGGGAAGCGGTTACTTGGTCGCCCCCTGGGCGAATCCGTTGTAGATCCAGCGCTGGAGCAGCAGGAAGACGACCAGCGTCGGGACGATGACGAGGATCGCACCCGCCGAGATGGCCTCCCAGTGCGCTCCGAAGGGTCCCTTGAAACGGAACAGGGCGGTGGAGATGGTGCCCAGGTCCTCGGAGTGCAGATAGAGGAAGGGGATGTAGAAGTCGTTGTAGGTGGTGATGCCCTTGATGATCACGACGGTGGCGATGGCGGGCTTCAGCAGCGGGAAGATGATCCTGCGGTAGATCGTGAAGGCGTTGGCTCCGTCGAGGCGCGCCGCCTCGTCGAGGGAGGTCGGGATGGAGCGGATGAACTGCAGGAAGATGTACACGGAGACGATGTCCGTGCCCATGTAGAGCAGCGTCGGCGCCCACCGCGTGTCCACCAGGCCGAAGCTGTTGATGACCTGGAAGGTCGCCACCTGAGTGGTGACGCCCGGCACCAGCGTCGCCACGAGGAAGAGCCCCATCACGGCCTTCTTGCCGCGGAAGTCGAAGCGGTCGACGGCGTAGGCGGTCATCGAGCCGATGATCACGGTGCCGCCGATGGAGAAGACGAGGATGAACGCGGTGTTGGCGAAGGCGACGAGCATGTTGCCCTCGGTGAACGCCGTGACGTAGTTGGAGAAGTTCAGCCAGTCGCCGGGCAGCGAGAGCGCACTCGCGTCGTTCACCTCCTGCGACGTCTTGAGCGACGTGAGGAACACGACGGCCAGCGGAATCAGGACGACCGCCGTGGCGCAGACCAGCGAGAGGTACGTCAGTACGGTGCCGGCTGAGGGAGGGCGACGGCGCCGGACCGGGCGGAAGGCGGCGGGCCCGGCGGAGGCGGCGGGTTCCGCGGACGCGGTGGTGGTGGGGGTGGCGGTGGCGGTCGGGTGCGCGGTCATGCGAGGTCCACCTTGTCGTCGGGCAGCAGCCGGCGCTGTATCCACGTGATCAGCAGAATGATCAGCAGAAGCACCACGGCCGCGGCCGAGGCCAGGCCGGTCTTGTTGAACTGGAAGGCGAGCTTGACGGTCTGGATCACGAAGGTCGACGTGCCGGTCGCACCGCCGGTCATGATGTACGGGATCTCGAAGACGGACAGCGAGCCCGAGACGGCCAGGATCACGCTGAGGCCGATGACCGGCTTGATGCTCGGGGCGATGATGTGGCGGAACTGCTGCCACTTGCCCGCCCCGTCGAGCTGCGCGGCTTCGTACAGTTCGCCGGGCACCGACTGGATGGCCCCCAGGAAGAGCACGAAGTTCAGCCCGGTGAAACGCCACATGGACACGCCCGCCAGGGAGATGTTGGCGGAGGTCGGATCACCGAGCCAGGAGTGGTCGGTTCCGACGCCGAGCCGGGCCAGGACGGAGTCCAGGGTGCCGCCGTCCTGGAAGAAGTACAGGAACACGAAGCCGATGGCGACACCGTTGATCAGGTAGGGGAAGAAGAGGATCCCCTTGAAGAAGTTCCTGAAGCGGAGATTGAAGCTGAGCACGGTGGCGAAGTAGAGCGCGACCGTGATCTGGAGGGCCGAGGCGGCGAGGTAGTAGCCGCTGACGAAGAAGACCCGGAAGAGTTCGGGGCGGCTGAAGATCTGGACGTAGTTGTCGACACCGGTGGCGTTGCTGGTGGGACTCACGCCGTCCCAGTCCGTGAAGCTGTACGAGATCATGCTCGCCACGGGGACGTAGGTGAACGTGATCAGCAGCGCCAGGGGGGTCACCAGGAAAAGCCACGGCGTGAGTTGGCGCAGCGGTGAACGCCGCCATGAACGGGCGGGACCCGCAGCGGGAGGGCGGCCGGGGGGCGGTCCGGTCGGCGGTGTCCTGCCCGCGTCGTGCGGCCGGTCGGCTCCGGGCCGCCCGGCGGCGGTGTGGGTGGTCTCGGTCATGTCGGCCTTTCGTGGTCCTCAGCGGCCGCGGGGCGGGCCCGGCCGGTGCCGTACGAGGCGTGCCGCGCCCGCGACGTGCGGTACGGGACGGGACAGGTGAGGTGAGCGTGGCGCCCGGCCTGCGGCGCGGGACGTGCGCTGCGCGGATGGCGCGTGGCGTGGGCGGTACGGGTGGGGCGCCGCACCATCGGCGCGCGGCCCGCGCGGGACGGGCGTCTGCCGCGCGTACGCCGCACTGGTGTTGCGCGGCCCGTTCCGTGCGGGCGGCCCCGACGCGTTGTGCGAGCGCCGTCGTGCCGTACGCGCCCGGCCGCCCCGGTCCACGGGCGGAGGGCACGGGGCTCCCGCAGCCGCAGCGGGAACCGACCCGCGGGCGCGGGCCGCAGGCCGAACGCCGCACGCCGCACGCCGCACGCCGCACGCCGCAGGGTCAGGAGCCCCCGGACTTCGCCGCTTCGTTCCACCTCTTGTCGAGGTCGGCGAAGAAGTCCTGGAGGCTCCCCTTCGCTGCTCCGCGTGCGGTGTCGATCAGCTTCTGCCGGTAGTCCGGCTTGTTCAGGCCGATTTCCGCGGCGTTGTCGACGGCGTTGGTCCGTGCCGTCTCCGCCTCCGAGCGGTCAACGAACCTGACATCGTTGTCAACGAAGTCCTTGAGCGTGCTGGGCATGGGCGCCGCCTTCACCGCCGACACCGCGCCCTCCTTCTCCGAGTACCCGGACTTCTCCGAGAACCAGTCGATCCAGGCGCGCGCGGCGGCCTTGTTCCCGGAGTGGGTGTTCACGGCCTGCTGGTAGTCGGAGGTGACGGTGGCGCAGAAGGTGCCGTTCCGCTGGACCGGGAAGGGCATGAAGCCGATGTCGTCGGCGGAGGCGCCGGCTTCCTCTGCCGCGTTCCGCATCTGGCTGACGGCCCAGGAGCCGAGCATCATCGTGGCGATCTCCCCCTTGGCGAGGCGGGACTTGGACGCCTCCCAGTTGGTGGTGGTCGGATCCTTCTCGGTGAGGCCCTGCTTGACGGCGTCGTACAACAGGGTGTCGACGGTGTGCAGTTCACCGCCCGCCCTCCACGGGGAGACGGGCCCGGCGAGCTTGTCGGTGGCCTTCGCGTCGCAGGTCACGGAGCCGACGTTGGACGTCCACTGCACCAACGGCCAGCCGTCCTTGAAGTTCGTGTAGTACGGGGTCGCGCCCGTCCTGGCCTTGACCGCCCGGAGGCCGGCCAGGAAGTCCTGGGGCGTCTTCGGCCAGTCGGCGACTCCCGCCTTCTTCCACACCGCCTTGTTGTAGACGAAGCCGTTGGCCGTGCCGAACTGCGCGATGCCGTAGACCTTGCCGGCGACATCGGTCTTGTCACTGAAGCGGTACTTCCCGGCCAGCTCGGCGGTGGGGCCCAGGGGTGCGAAGAACTTGGGGTAGTCGCTCTTGGCGACCATCGCCGGAATCATCAGGACGTCGCCGTACTCCTTGGTGTTCATCCGGATCTTCACCTCCCCCTCGTAGTCGGTGAGGCCCTCGAACGTCACCTTCACCTTGGGGTAGGCCTTGTTGAACTCCTGGGCGTACCGCTTCATGCCACCGTTCTGCACGAGGTCGGTGCGAGGGGTGAGCACCTTGATCTCACCCGTCACCGCCCCCGGGTCCGCGGGAGCGGCCGCGGTTTCGCCGGTGGCGCCCCCGCCCCCGCTGCACGCTGCCAGCGACAGCAGGCCGGTCGTCGCCAGGGCGCTCGCGAGCGCCCTCGTCTTCTTCTCCATGGCCCGACTCCTTCGGGGTTGCGGTTCAGGTCTTCCGTTGGGATGTCGGCACTATGGCAGCGAAAGCTGAACCGGTAAAGTACTCGTTTCTCGCGCGATACCCGATCGTTACCGAGCCCCCCTCACATCTCCTGCCACAACAGGCCGATTGGGGAGAAAGTCCGGTCGCCACGTGCACGTCGATCTACTTGACCGGTTCATGGACAGGGCGACGATCAAGCGGCTAGCCTGCCGCTCCACACCTACCTGCCCCGCACCCAGGCGAGAGGAACCGCACCCGATGAAGGACATCACGCAACTGACCGAGGGCTGGAGCCTGCGCCACAAGGACGCGCTGCTCCCCGCCCGCGTCCCCGGCTGCGTCCATGCCGATCTGCTCGACGCCGGGGCGATCCCCGACCCGTACATCGGCCGGAACGAGAACGACATCGCCTGGGTCGGCAGACAGGAATGGACGTACGTGACCCGGCTCGGCCACGACACCGCGCACGAACGCACCGATCTCGTCTTCGACGGTCTGGACACCGTCGCCGACGTACTGCTCGGCGGCGAGAGCCTGGGCACGACGCGCAACATGCACCGCCGGTACCGCTTCGACGTCACCGGACGCACCGGCCCGCTGGAGGTCCGCTTCGGCTCCGCCTACGAGGAGGCCGACCGCGTCCGCGCACTGACCGGGGAGCGGCCGAACGTCTATCCCGAACCGTTCCAGTACCTGCGCAAGATGGCTTGTTCGTTCGGCTGGGACTGGGGGCCGACCGTCGTCACCGCCGGCATGTGGCGTCCGGTGCGCCTGGAGCACTGGTCCACGGCACGGCTGGCGGAGGTCCGGCCTCTCGTCACCGTGCGGGACGGGGCGAGCGGGGCGGTGGAGGTGCGGCTGCGGGTCGAGCGCACCGCGCGCGGTGCCGGCACTTCCCTGACCTGCCGTGCCGTGGTCCGCGGGGACGGGGTCGCAGCGGGCGCGGAGGTCACCTTCGACGGCGACGAGGCCGTACTGCGGCTGGAGGTCCCCGACGTACGCCTGTGGTGGCCGCGCGGGTACGGCGAACAGCCCCTGTACGAGCTCGGCCTGACGCTCAGCGCCGGGGAGGTTCCGCTCGACGCCTGGCACCGGCGGATCGGCTTCCGCACCGTGGAGGTCGACCGGAGTCCCGACGCGCACGGCACCGGATTCACCTTCGTCGTCAATGGGGTGCGGATCTTCGCCAGGGGCGTGAACTGGATACCCGACGACGTCCTGCCGTCCCGTGTGACGCCCGAGCGCTACCGCACCCGGCTCACCCAGGCCGCCGGGGCCAACATCGACCTGGTGCGCGTCTGGGGCGGCGGCATCTACGAGGACGACGCCTTCTACGCGGCCTGCGACGAGCTGGGCCTCATGGTCTGGCAGGACTTCCTCTTCGCCTGCGCCGCCTACCCCGAGGAGCAGCCGCTGCGCGGCGAGGTGGAGGCGGAGGCCCGCGACAACGTTGTCCGCCTGATGCCGCACCCGAGCCTGGTGCTCTGGAACGGCAACAACGAGAACCTGTGGGGCTTCCGCGACTGGGAGTGGGAGGAGCCGCTGGCCGGGAACTCCTGGGGCGAGGGCTACTACCTGGGCCTGCTGCCGCGGATCGTCGCCGAACTCGACCCCACCCGCCCGTACACGGCGGGCAGCCCGTGGTCCGGCTCCTGGGAGCATCACCCCAACGACCCCCGGCACGGCACCTTCCACTCCTGGGAGGTGTGGAACCGGCAGGACTACGCCGAGTACCGGGCGGACGTTCCGCGCTTCGTCGCGGAGTTCGGCTGGCAGGCCCCACCCGCCGTGGCCACCCTGCGGCGCGCCCTGCCCGGTGAGGAACTCGCCCCGGACTCGCCCGGCATGCTCCACCACCAGAAGGCCGAGGACGGCAACGGCAAGCTGAACCGGGGCATCGCGCATCACTTCGCCTGCCCCGAGGGCGACTTCGACCGGTGGCACTATCTCGCCCAGGTCGTCCAGGCCCGTGCCGTGGCGGCGGGCATCGCGCACTGGCGCGCGGGCTGGCCGCGCTGCGCCGGCTCGGTGGTGTGGCAGCTCAACGACTGCTGGCCGGTGAGTTCCTGGGCGGCGATCGACGGGGACGGCCGGCTCAAGCCGCTCCACCACGAGCTGCGCCGGGTGTACGCGGACCGGCTGCTGACCCTGCTGCCGGGTGCGGGCGGCGGCGAAGGCCCGGTGCTGGCCGTCGACAACCAGTCCGGCACACCGTGGCGCACCTCGGTGACCCTGCGGCTGGTGTCGGCCGACGGGGTGACCGTGCGACGGGGGGTGGTCGAGGTGGCGGCCCCGCCGAGGTCGGTCGTCCGGTCCACGGTCCCGCGGGAGCTGGTGCCGGGTTCGGCCAAGGAGTTCCTGGTGGCGGACGCGGACGGGTTGCGGGACGTGCATTTCTGCGTGCGCGACAAGGAGTTCGCGTATCCCGAGGCCCGGTACGACGTCGAGGTGCGGCCGGTCGAGGGGCAGCCGGGTGCGGTCGACGTCGAGGTGACCGCGCGGACGTTGGTACGGGACCTCCTGCTCCAGGCCGACCGGCTCGGCCCGGCGGCCCGCGCGGACCGGGGCCTGCTCACTCTGCTGCCCGGCGAGCTGGCCCGCATCAGGGTCACCGGGCTGGCCGGGGACGACGGCACGGACGGCGGGGCCGCTCGTGGCACGGTCACTGGCACGCCGTCCGGTGCCGTCGGCGGAGCCGGCGTCGACAGCGCGGCGGTGCGCGCCGCGCTGTTCAGCGTGGACGCGGTGTGACGTCCAGGACTCCGCGCATCACCATCAACGACGTCGCCGCGCGCGCCGGGGTGTCCAAGGGTGCCGTGTCCCTGGCGGTCAACAACCGGCCGGGCGTTTCGCCCGCCACCCGGGAGAGGATCTTCGAGGCGGCGCGGGAGCTGGGCTGGGCTCCGCACCGGCCGGCCAGGAGCCTGGCCGGCCGGCGGGTCGACATCATCGGGCTCGCGGTGAACAGGCCCGCCCGGCTGCTGGGTCTCGAACCGTTCTACATGGAGTTCGTCTCGGGCATCGAGAGCGAGCTGACGAAGCGTTCCTGCTCTCTCCTGCTGCGGGTCGTGCGGGATCTCGACGAGGAAATCGGGCTGTACCAGGAATGGTGGCGGGGCTCGACGATCGGCGGGGCCGTCCTCGTGGACTTCCACGAGGAGGACCCGCGGATCGGCCCGTTGCGCGCACTCGGGCTGCCGGCGGTGGCCGTCGGGCATCCCTCGTTGACCGGGGGCTTCCCCTCGGTGTGGACCGACGACGCGGCGGCCGCGGGTTCCGCGGTGCGCTATCTGGCCGCTCTCGGCCACCGCCGGATCGCCCGGGTCGGCGGTCCCGCCGGGCTCGGACACAGCCGCATCCGGGCGGTCGCGTTCGAGCGCACCATGGCCGAACTCGGCCTGGACGGAAGCCGTCAGGTGTCGACCGGGTTCGCCGGCGAGGAGGGTGCCCGGGCGACGCGCGGGCTTCTCATGGCGCAGGACCGGCCGACGGCGATCGTGTACGACAACGACATCATGGCCGTCGCGGGCGCTGCGGTGGCCGCCGAGATGGGGCTCGTCGTGCCGCACGACGTCTCCTTGCTGGCCTGGGACGATTCGCAGCTGTGCCGGCTCACGCATCCGCCGCTGTCCGCGCTCAGCCATGACGTGCACCGTTTCGGCGCGCAGGTTGCGCGCACGCTGTTCGGGGTGATCGGCGGTACCCACCAGGGGTCCTTGCAGGTTCCGACGCCGTCGCTGACCCCTCGGGGATCCACGGGGCCACCGCCCGGCCGGTGAGAGCCGGGCGCACGGCCCCCTGGAGTTGCCGCTCTCCCCGGCCCGGGCCACCGGTCAGGCTGGTGACCAGGTCCGGGGAGCACAAACCTGACGTCTCGTCACCTCGTCGTGCAAGTGCGGCCGTTGAGCGTGAAGGCGGCCGGGACGCCGTTTCCGCCGGTGGAATCCGCGGCGATGCCGAAGCCGACGGTGCCTCCCGCCGGGATCGTGCGGGTCCACGGCTCGTGCGTGACCTGCACCTGACGGCCCTGCTGGGTGGCCCGGGCGTTCCAGGCGGAGGTCACGGTCTGCCCGCCGGGGAAGGCGAAGTCGAGTCGCCAGCCCTCGATCGCACGGGTCCCGGTGTTGTGGAGGGTCACCTGGGCGTTGAAGCCCGTACCCCAGTCCTCCAGCCGGTAGTCGACGGCGCAGCCGCCCGCGGCCGGGCCGGCGTCGGTGGTGAAGGTGACGGGGGCCGAGCGCGGGGAGCGGTTGCCCGCGGCGTCACGGGCGTAGACGGCGTAGGTGTGGGCCGCGGCGGGGGTGAGGCCGGTCAGCGTGAACGCGGTGCCCGCGACGCTGGTCACGGGCGTCTCGGTCGTTCCCGTCAGGCGGACGACGTCGTAGGCGGTGACGCCGGTGCCGTCGGTGGCGGGCGCCCAGACGATCCGTGCGCCGTGGGAGGTGACGTCCGTCGCGGTGGGCGTTCCGGGCGCGGTGGGTGCGGTCGTGTCGGGGCCGGGGTCACCGCCGTACACGCTTGCTTCGACGGCCGTCCGCGCGATGCCGTCGGCGCCGTGGAAGAGCCGCTGCCCCCACGGGGTGAGGCGGCCCGCGTCGAAGTCGGTGGCCAGGTCGAGGTATTCGACGCCGCCGCCATTGCCGCTCCAGGACCAGCCGAGGTAGCCGAGGCCCAGCCTGCGGGTCTCGGCCATGATGGCGTCCTCGTCGGGGTTGCCGTCCGAGTGGTCGTTCCCGAACTCCCCGACGACGAGGGGCAGTCGGCGGGTGACGAAGCCGGTGAGGTAGTCCCGTACCTCGGCAGCGGTGTCGTACACGCCGTACATGTGCACGGAGAAGACGGTGTTGCGCAGCGGGTCCGCGTCGAAGACGGCGGGGGCCTCGGCGCGCATGGTGGCGGACCAGTCCTGTCCCCAGTTGGGGGCGTCCACCATGAGGCTGTGCCGGAAGCCGGCGGCGCGCAGCCGGACGACGGCGTTCTTGGTGTCGGCCGCCCAGGCCGTGTGTCCGGTGTTGCCGTGCGGCTCGTTGCCGATGTTCAGGACGACGTATTTCTCCTGGCCCTTGACCGCGTCCTGGACTTCCGTCCAGTAGTCGACGGCCCTCGCGAGGGATACGGCGCCGCTCTGTTCGCCGTATCCCGTGGTGTCGTGCGCCTCCAGGACGCACACGAGCTTGTTCGCCCTGCACTGGGCGACGACGTCGGCGACGTCCGCCGTGCCGTTCTTGGTCCACCGGTCTCCGGTGGAGAGCACGACGCGCACGGAGTTGGCGCCGAGTGCCTTGATGTCGGTCAGGGACTGGCGGGTTCTGGCGGGATACCAGGTGTGGGCGTGGTTCACACCGCGCAGGACGAAGTCCTTCCCGTTGGCGTCCAGCAGGCGGCCGTCCCGTACGTGGAAGCCGGTCGCGGCGTCGTCGGCCGCCGGGGCGGCCAGGGCCGTGGAGGGCGCGGTCAACGAAGAGGCGGCGAGAGCCAGCAGGGCGGCTCCCGTCGCGGTGGCAAGTCTTCTGATCATGCGGTGCTCCCGATTCGAAGGGGGTGCGGGGGTGCCGGGCGGCGGGGCCGGCGGAGAGGCTCGCCGACCGGTTCCACGCGCGGGCCCGTACGGCTCCACGGGGATCGCGGAGCGAACGAATCGAGAGATTAGGGGCGGCGTCCAGCGCCCACAACACCTCTGACATAACCGGTTAAGTTTAGTTGACGGGCGGGTGCCGGGGGGGCGTCGCTGCGCCCCCCCCGCACCCGCCCTCCCCAGGGAGAAACCCTGCGCCACCGCCACCTTCGGCCCTGT
>NZ_JBHXRV010000031.1:15352-109152 GCF_042716745.1 Streptomyces sp. NPDC058663 | reverse complement strand
ACCCCCCAGGTCATCCGATCGACAGAGGGGACACAGTCATACCGGGCCCGGAGGCCAGCGGCCCCATTGCAGGACCGCGAAAAACATAACGGGGGGAGGGGGGCGGCCCCGCTGCCCAAGGCGGCGAGGTGATCAGGGCGGCCCCGCCGCCCAAGGGGGCTAGGGGGGCAGGGGGTCGACATCCTGCCGAGCTCGGGACCGGTTCGCGTACAGGATGGCCATGGCCCTCGCCCGCCCGGGCGACCTACCCTGCCCGCATGACCCCTCACCTCACCCCCGACCCCGCCAAAGGCGCCGCCATCAAGGCCGCCGACCGGGCGCACGTGTTCCACTCCTGGTCCGCCCAGGGCCTGATCGACCCCCTGGCCGTGGCCGGTGCGGAGGGTGCGTACTTCTGGGACTTCGAGGGCAACCGGTACCTCGACTTCACCAGCGGGCTCGTCTTCACCAACATCGGCTACCAGCACCCGAAGGTCGTCGCGGCGATCCAGGAGCAGGCGGCCACCATGACCACCTTCGCGCCCGCGTTCGCCGTCGAGGCCCGGTCCGAGGCCGCACGCCTCATCGCCTCCCGCACCCCCGGCGACCTCGACAAGATCTTCTTCACCAACGGCGGCGCGGAAGCCATCGAGAACGCCGTGCGCATGGCCCGTCTGCACACGGGCCGCCACAAGGTGCTCGCCGCCTACCGCTCGTACCACGGCGGGACCAACACCGCGATCAACCTCACCGGCGACCCGCGCCGCTGGGCCTCCGACAACGGGTCCTCCGGCACGGTCCACTTCTGGGCGCCGTTCCTCTACCGGTCCGCGTTCTACGCGTCGACCGAGGAGGAGGAGTGCGCGCGCGCCCTCCAGCACCTCCACGACACGATCGCCTTCGAGGGGCCCGCGTCCGTCGCCGCGATCGTCCTGGAAACCGTGCCCGGTACCGCCGGGATCATGACGCCGCCGCCCGGCTACCTCCAGGGCGTGCGCGAGATCTGCGACCGCCACGGGATCGTCTTCGTACTGGACGAGGTCATGGCCGGCTTCGGGCGCACCGGTGAGTGGTTCGCCGCCGACCACTTCGACGTCGTACCCGACCTGATGACCTTCGCGAAGGGCGTCAACTCCGGTTACGTACCGCTGGGCGGCGTCGCCATCTCCGGCGCGATCGCCGAGACCTTCGAGAAGCGGCCCTTCCCGGGTGGCCTCACCTACTCCGGCCACCCCCTGGCCTGCGCCGCCGCCGTCGCCACGATCCAGGTGATGGAGGAGGAGAAGGTCGTCGAGAACGCCGCCCACATCGGCGCGAGCGTCATCGAGCCCGGTCTGCGCGGCCTGGCCGAGCGCCACCCGAGCATCGGCGAGGTGCGCGGCAGCGGCATGTTCTGGGCGCTGGAACTGGTCAGGAACCGCGAGACCCGCGAGCCGCTCGTGCCGTACAACGCGACCGGAGCGGACGCCGCCCCGATGGCCGCCTTTGGTGCCGCCTGCAAGAAGAACGGCCTGTGGCCCTTCATCAACATGAACCGCACGCACGTCGTCCCCGCGTGCAACATCACCGAGGCGGAGGCCAAGGAGGGACTGGCGGCCCTGGACGTCGCGCTCTCGGTGGCCGACGAATACACGGCGTAACCGGCCCTGCCCGCGAGGGTCCCCGGCCGTCCTCGTGCAGCAGCCGATGTGATCTTCCCCCTTGTCCCGTTCCGGACGCCCCATAAGGTGTGGGGAGCGGACGAAGGGGGAATCACCATGCCCGCGAGCGGCTCCGGCACCCGCGGAACCGTGAACCGCAGCACCTTGCGCCAGCAGCTGACCGATGCGCTGCGTGACGAGGTTCTGGCCGGACGGCTGCAGAGCGGCCGGGAGTTCACCGTCAAGCAGATCGCCGAACAGTACGAGGTGTCGGCGACGCCCGTGCGCGAGGCGCTGGTGGACCTGGCCGCGCAGGGGCTGCTCACTTCCGACCACCACAAGGGCTTCAGGGTCCGCGAGTACTCGGCCGACGAGTACCGCGGCATGGTCGAGGCGCGGCGACTGGTCATCGAGGGCGTCCACCAGCGGCTCGCGATCGCCGCGGGCGACCTGCCGCCGGACCGGCTGGCGGTGCTGCGCCGGCGCGCCGAGGAGGCCGGGCGGACGGCCAGAACGGGCGAGTTGGACGTCCTCATCGGCTACGACCTGCGCTTCTGGAACGAGCTCGCCGGCATGATCGGCAACCCGCACATAGCTGCCTTCCTGCACCAACTCCGGGTCCGGTGCTGGGTGTTCTCGGTCCCCCACCTGCGCGCCGACCGCCACCTGCGGGACGGCGGCTGCCTGTGGACCGGCTACGAGGACGTCGTCGCGGCACTGACCCGCTGCGACGAGGAAGCGGTCTACGACATCCTCGCCGCCCACGACGAGGCGGCCCTGCGCTGGGCGCAGAGCCTGGGAGCGGCGGGGCCCACAGGGGCCTGAGCTGGTGTCGTCCCCGGCGGGAGGTCCTGCCCGCGCTCTTCGCGCGGCGTGTGCGGGGCATTACGCTTCCCTCACCGGCGTCGGCCAAGGGGCCGCAGCGCCCCGGACCGTGGAGGAGCCCCCTTGGCCTGTGACCTGTGGCTGGTGCCCCTTGTCGACGTGCTGTGCCAGAGCCCCGACAACCCCTTCGCCGAAGAGATCGCGGCATACGACAAGGCACTGACCGAGTCCGGTCTGCCGACGGTGCCGATCTTCCCGTACATGCCGGGACTCTCCGGCGACGTGGCCCCCGTCGCGGGCTTCGACTACGACGCGCTGCACTTCCTGCGGCGGGCGTACATCCTCCTCGCGCGCGGCCTCGCGGTCACCCCGGTCGGCGAACTGGGCGGCGACTACGAGCAGTTGCTGGAGGTGTTCGAGGACACGGCACTCGGCTCGCACCTGGTCTGGCACTTCGACCACGCGGGCGCGTACGTGCCCGTCGACTTCCCCGCCCCCCTCTCGAACGAGGAACTCCTCGCCGGAGGCGGCCCCTTGGGCTCGGTACAGGGCCTGCTGAGGGAGCTGGAGTACGTGGCTCCGGCGATCGGCATCGACCCGGCGAACCCGCCCGCGCCGCCCGCCCCGCCCACCGGTCCGACCACCCTGGAAGAGACGGCCCCCGCCCCCCTGGACCCGTCCCCCTTCGCCCGGGAACGGCACGTGTGGCTGGGCCTGCACGCCGCCACCACCCGAAGCCTCGCCCAAGGCTCCATGCTCATCTTCAGCTGACCCCCCGAGCCCCCTTGCGCGCCGGGGCCACCCGACCACCCCTTCCCCAGCCCCCATGGGCGGCGGGGCCTCCCGCACCCCCCTACCCCCCCGCCCCCATGGGCGGCGGGGCCGCCCCCGGGGGCGAGTGGGGTCTCCCCTGCTCGAGCGAAGCCGAGAGCTTGGGGAAGGGCGGGCAAGGGGGCGGCCCCCGGCGGAGCCGAGCACCCCTGTCCCGCCCGCCCCCGGCACCGCCCCAGTCCCGCCCAACCACCGCCACCCGGCCGGCCGGTCCGGGGGCCCGCCCAGGCCCCCGTACAAACCCCTACCGAGGCGACTCCGGCGGCCTCTGCCGAGGCATGTTCGGCCGAGTCCCCGGCGGCAACGGCACCCGCCCCCCCGGCCCGGCGGCCCCCACCGAACCCTCCACCCGCCCCGGCGACGCCGCCCCCAACGTCTGCATCACCAACGGCGCCGGCCCCGACCGGAACTCCACCATCCAGTCCGTGGTCTCGACCCGGACCAGCTCCGTGACGTCCTCCGTAAACCTCCGCAGCACGCCGAGACAACGTTCCGCCGCCTCGCTGGCCGTCCCGTCCGTGGGCCCGAGGATCTCCCGTACGCTCTCCGACGCCCAGTCGAACTGGAGCGCCGTCAGCCGCCGCTGCACCGCCTGCGCGGTCGCCATGTCCCGCATCCACCCGGACGTCAGTCCGAAGTACCGGTCGCAGGCCACGCACGCCGCACCGAGCAGCAGCGACAGGTAGCCCCAGCCCGCGCCGCCCGGCACCGTCCCGGTCAGATCCAGGACGGGCAGGGAGGCGCCGGTCACGACGGCCAGCGCCGTGGCCACCCGCAGGGCCCGGGCGCCGCGGCGCTTCCAGCCGCGGTCGGCCAGGTACCAGCGGGCCGTGCGCAGCGCCCCCTCCTCGACCCATCGGTAGAGCTCGTCCAGCCGCTCCGCGGGCTCGCCCCAGTCGCCGAGCGGGAACGGCCGGCCGGCCAGGTCCGCGGCGTCCCAGCCCCAATCGTCGGCGTCGCCGCCACCTGCGCCGGCATCCGGACCGGAACCGGCGTCGTGCCGGGCCGGCGGCCCCTCGGGCTGCATCTCCGGCTGACTCACCGGCACTCCTCTGCGTCTGGACTTCTGAGACTGCTGAGCTGCGCGCACGGACCGCGCACGGACTGCGCACGGACCGCCCCCGGGCCGGGTACGACCGAGTGCGGGCCGCGCACGGACCGCGTACGGACCATGCACGAACCGCCCCCGGACCACGCAAGAAGACCGCGTACGGACCGTTCCGGATCGCGTACGGGCCTCGAAGCGGCTGCGTACCGGCCGACCGCCGACCCTGCACGGAGGCGCGTTCCTCACCACCGCGGCCCGTCGGCAAACTCCTCCGTACGGGTGCGCCTGCCCCTTCCTACCGCCGAATAGCGGGCCATGCGGCCGTTGTCAGGGTTTTTCCCCCCGTAGGGGGCCGTGAGCAGGCGGGGGAGCCCCGGGCACTCACTCGAAAGAGTCACGCCCTACGGCATGGGGCGCGCCCTCGGGCGACCACGTAGGCTCGGAATGACCCGAGAACAGACCTCAGGACGGCCAGACCTCGGGACGACCAGACCGCAGGACGACCAGACCTCAGGACGACTAGGAGACATGCCGTGATCCCCGGTGGTGGCCAGCCCAACATGCAGCAGCTGCTCCAGCAGGCCCAGAAGATGCAGCAGGACCTCGCGAACGCCCAGGAGGAGCTCGCCAGGACCGAGGTCGACGGCACGGCCGGCGGCGGTCTGGTCAAGGCCACCGTCAACGGCTCCGGCGAGCTGCGCGCCCTGGTGATCGACCCCAAGGCCGTCGACCCGGACGACACCGAGACCCTCGCGGACCTCGTCGTCGCCGCCGTCCAGGCCGCGAACGAGAACGCGCAGACCCTCCAGCAGGAGAAGCTCGGCCCGCTGACCCAGGGCCTGGGCGGAATGCCGGGCCTGCCTTTCTGAAGGCCGCTGCCGGCACCGGAGCGGGGGTCGGCGCGCCGGCCCCACGAACCGGACCGGGGCACGGGCCCGTAGCCCTTCTGTACAGGCCCCCGCACCAACTACCGTACGTACCAAGCAGGACCGATCGACAAGCAGAGAAGGCAATCCGTTGTACGAAGGCGTGGTCCAGGACCTCATCGACGAGTTGGGCAGGCTGCCCGGCGTCGGTCCCAAGAGCGCGCAGCGGATCGCCTTCCACATCCTCCAGGCCGAGCCCACCGACGTACGACGGCTGGCGCACGCCCTCCTTGAGGTGAAGGACAAGGTCCGCTTCTGCGCGGTGTGCGGGAACGTCGCCCAGGAGGAGCGGTGCAACATCTGCCGCGACCCCCGCCGCGACGTGACCGTCATCTGTGTCGTGGAAGAGCCGAAGGATGTCGTCGCGATCGAGCGGACCCGGGAATTCCGGGGCCGCTACCACGTGCTGGGCGGCGCCATCAGCCCCATCGAGGGTGTCGGCCCCGACGATCTGCGGATCCGTGAACTGCTCGCCCGTCTCGCGGACGGCGCCGTCACCGAGCTGATCCTGGCGACGGACCCGAACCTGGAGGGCGAGGCCACCGCCACGTACCTGGCCCGGATGATCAAACCCATGGGTTTGAGAGTCACCCGGCTGGCCAGTGGTCTTCCTGTAGGGGGAGACCTTGAGTACGCCGACGAGGTCACGCTCGGGCGTGCCTTCGAGGGGAGACGATTGCTGGATGTCTGACGTCATTGCGGCCCGGTCCGCCGCCGGTCCCGGACCCGATTCGGAACCCGACTCGTTCGCGGTCCAGATCGCCGACCAGATCGAGAGCTTCATCCTGACGGTCACGGAAGTGGCCAAGGGAGACGAGCCCGACAGTGCTGTGCCGTTCCTGTTGCTGGAGGTGTCCCAGCTGCTGCTCGCGGGCGGCAGGCTGGGCGCGCACGAGGACATCGTCCCGGACGAGCGCTACGAGCCGGACCTCGGTCCGGAGCCGGACGTCGACGACCTCCGCATCCGCTTCGCGCGCATGCTGGAGCCCATCGACGTCTACTCGGAGGTCTTCGACCCGTACGAGCCGCGCAAGCCCCCTGTGGCCTGCCGGATCTCCGACGACCTGGCCGGCATCATCACCGACCTGCGGCACGGCCTCGCGCACTACCGCGCGGGCCGTACGTCCGAGGCCCTGTGGTGGTGGCAGTTCTCCTACTTCTCCAACTGGGGCTCCACCGCCTCGGCCACCCTGCGCGCCCTCCAGTCCCTGGTGGCGCACGTCCGTCTCGACCAGCCGCTCCAGGAGCTGGACGGCCTGGACACGGACGAGGACCTGGCGGAGAAGGACCTGGAGGAGGAGGCGGGACGCGTGATGCTGGAGGAGATCGCGGGACCGCTGGGAATCCGTACGGTGGGCTGAGTCCGGCCGCATGACCCGGGTGATCCTTATGGCCTGGCCGGTCCCTGTGCCCCGGCTGGTCCGCATGCCCCGGGTCGTCCCTGTGCCTCGGCTGGTCCCTGTGCCCCGGGTGGTCCTTCACGACGACGGACCGGCCGGGGCATTCGGCTGCCGGTACGCGGGCTGCGGTCCTCTCGGCATGTCGCCGCCGGCCGCCTCGGCGGGCGAGCCCGCCTCCACCCGTACCGCCACGCCCGCGTCCTTGGTGAGCTGCTCGCGGAACTCCTTCGAGGCAGCCCCCGCCGGGGAGGACCCGACGGTCAGGTCGGAGCCGTCGATGCTGACGGTGTGGATCGGGTGGGCGTACTTCTTCCAGTCGTGCAGGCGCTCACCGGCCGCCGCCACCCGCACGTGCGCGTACCGGCCCCGGTAGAGGTCCACCCGGGTCGTGTCGACGTCCGGATGGCTCCTGCGGACGGCCTCCACCCACTCCTTGCCGCGCTTCAGGTCGGTCACGCACAGGACGACGCGGCCGTGCGGCTGGTCGACGATGAAGTCGCTGTAGATGTCGGCGTACCTGGCGTACGGGCCGCCGCCGCGCTTGGGCGGGGAGAAGGCCCTGGCCAGCGCCTGGGCCTCGGGAGTGTTGGCCGGGATGCTGCCCTGGACGAGGGCGGGCGGGGCGCCGCCGTGGGACAGGTCCATCTTGGGGCAGGGCTTCGTGGCGGTGGCCACCCCGGGCGCGGTCTCCGACGTACGGATGGCCGGGGGCCCGCCCTGTTGCTGCGTCCCGCAGGCGGTGAGGAGCAGGGCGGCGGACGCGGCCAGGGCCACGGCTGCGGCTGCCGCCGACGGGGGTGCGGAAGCCGGTCCGGGTGCGGTGCGGGCCGGGGTGCCCGGGCCCCTGCGGAAGCGGAACATGTAACTCCCTTGTGTGCGACGGGTGTTGGGCGTGTGACGCGCCGCCCCGCTCGCCGGTTCCGCCTGCCGCGGCCCCGGGGTCCGTACCGCCGCCATGTGACCCGGCACACCTTTCGCGTACCCCCGCACGACCGGGGCAGCATCCCCGTCGAGCAGGAAGGACGCTGTGCAACGTCCGCTTTGTGAGCGGCTCGTCTCGCGATGCGATACGCCGCTGGCGTCCCCGCCCTGCTCGCTAGACTGAGCCGACCGCAGTAATGACCTAACGAGGAGCGCACGTGGGCCTTGTCGTGCAGAAGTACGGAGGCTCCTCCGTCGCCGATGCCGAAGGCATCAAGCGTGTCGCCAAGCGAGTCGTGGATGCCAAGAGAGACGGCCATCAGGTCGTCGTCGTGGTGTCCGCGATGGGCGACACCACGGATGAGCTGATCGACCTCGCCGGGCAGGTATCTCCGATCCCTGCCGGGCGCGAATTCGACATGCTGCTGACCGCAGGAGAGCGGATCTCCATGGCCCTGCTGGCCATGGCGATCAAAAACCTGGGCCACGAGGCCCAGTCCTTCACGGGCAGCCAGGCCGGAGTCATCACCGACTCGGTCCACAACAAGGCGCGCATCATCGACGTCACCCCGGGCCGCATCCGGACCTCGATCGACGAGGGCAACATCGCCATCGTCGCCGGGTTCCAGGGCGTCAGCCAGGAGGGGAAGAACATCACGACCCTCGGTCGCGGTGGTTCCGACACGACGGCCGTCGCGCTGGCCGCCGCCCTCGACGCCGAGGTCTGCGAGATCTACACGGACGTGGACGGCGTGTTCACCGCCGACCCCCGTGTGGTGAAGAAGGCGAAGAAGATCGAATGGATCTCCTTCGAGGACATGCTGGAGCTGGCCGCGTCCGGCTCCAAGGTGCTGCTGCACCGGTGCGTGGAGTACGCACGCCGCTACAACATCCCGATCCACGTACGCTCGTCCTTCTCGGGCCTGCGCGGAACGTGGGTCAGCAACGAGCCGCTGGGAGACACCAAGGTGGAGCAGGCCATCATCTCGGGCGTCGCGCACGACGTCTCCGAGGCCAAGGTCACGGTCGTCGGGGTCCCGGACAAGCCGGGCGAGGCCGCGGCGATCTTCCGCGCCATCGCGGACGCCGAGATCAACATCGACATGGTCGTGCAGAACGTATCCGCCGCCTCCACCGGCCTGACGGACATCTCCTTCACGCTGCCCAAGACCGAGGGCCGCAAGGCCACCGAGGCGCTGGAGAAGGCGCGCGCGATCATCGGTTACGACTCGCTGCGCTACGACGACCAGATCGCCAAGATCTCCCTGGTCGGCGCGGGCATGAAGACCAACCCCGGCGTCACGGCCGGCTTCTTCGAGGCGCTGTCCGACGCGGGCGTGAACATCGAGCTGATCTCGACCTCCGAGATCCGCATCTCGGTCGTCACCCGCGCCGACGACGTGAACGAGGCCGTGCGCGCCGTGCACACCGCCTTCGGACTCGACACGGACTCCGACGAGGCCGTGGTCTACGGAGGCACCGGCAGGTGACGAAGAAGCCGACGCTCGCGGTCGTCGGGGCGACCGGGGCGGTCGGCCGGGTCATGCTCCAGATCCTGTCGCAGCACGCCGACATCTGGGGCGAGATCAGACTCCTCGCCTCCCCGCGCGCGGCCGGCACCACGCTGGCCGTGCGCGGGCAGGACGTGGAGGTACGGGCGCTCTCCGAAGAGGCCCTGGAGGGCGTCGACGTCGCCCTCTTCGACGTGCCCGACGACGTGGCCGCCCAGTGGGCGCCCGTCGCCGTCGCCCGGGGTGCCGTCGTGGTGGACAACTCGGCGGCCTTCCGGATGCACCCCGAGGTCCCGCTGGTGGTCCCCGAGGTCAATCCGCACTGTGCGCGCAACCGGCCCCGCGGCATCGTCGCGACGCCCAACTGCACCACCCTGTCGATGATCGTCGCGCTGGGCGCCCTGCACGCCGAGTTCTCTCTCGCCGAGCTGGTGGTGTCCTCGTACCAGGCGGCCAGCGGTGCGGGCCAGGCCGGCATCGACACCCTGCGCGCGCAGCTCTCGCTGCTGGCGGCCGAGCCCGGCGCGGGCACCGTGCCCGGCGGCGTACGGCGCGCGGTCGGCGACGACCTCGGCCCCTTCCCGGCGCCGCTCGCGCTGAACGTGGTGCCCTGGGTGGGCTCCGTACAGGACGGCGGCTGGTCGTCCGAGGAGCTCAAGATCCGCGACGAGTCCCGGAAGATTCTCGGACTGCCCGACCTGAGGGTGACCGCGACCTGTGTACGGGTCCCCGTCATCAGCACCCACTCCGTCTCCGTGCACGCCCGCTTCGAGTCCGAGGTGGGCGTCCGGCGGGCGCACGAGATCCTCGCCACCGCCCCTGGCGTGGTCCTCTTCGACGATCCGGCGGCCGGGGACTTCCCCACGCCCGCCGACGTGGTGGGCACCGATCCCACCTGGGTCGGGCGGGTGCGCCGCTCGATGGACGATCCCCAGGCCCTCGAACTCTTCGTGTGTGGCGACAATCTCCGCAAGGGATCTGCCCTGAATACGGTGCAGATCGGCGAATTGGTCGCATCCGAACTCGCGCTCGATTAAGCGGAAACCTTTGTAGGATCTGTGAACGCCCTGTGCGTGCATAACGGGTCTGGACCGCTCGCGGTGGCGTGCGGTCGTGTTTGATGAAGCCTCCGGCCCTGGAAGCCTCCGGCCTTGTGGGAACCGGGAGTTGGGCGGGGGGCGTCTCTGTGGTCGCCCTCGGGCGGGGCCACGGCAAAATCGGGGCAATGGGGAGGGGCGGTTACGCATGGGGCGAATCGGTGCACCGAGTACACCGTCAAAAGCGGCGTCCTGCGCGTACAACCCTGACGGGGAGAAGCGTGTCCAACAGGCGTGGCAGCAGAGGTTCTCGACATCACGGCGCTCTCGCTGCGCGGCGCGTCAGTGCGCCCGCGGCGTACGACGCGCGCGCCCGGCGGAATGCCGGTGATCGCGCCCATGCCCGCGGCGCGGCCCGCCCGCATAGTGGCGCAGGCGCAGGCGCAGGCGCAGGCGCAGGCAGGGCCGGTGCAGGCGGGGCCGGTGCAGGCAGCTGCGGTGGCGCCAGTGGCTTCGGTAGCGCCAGTGGCTTCGGTGGTTCAGGCTGCTGCGATGGCACCCGTGGCACCCGTGGCACCCGTGGCTACCACGGCGTCCGTGGCGCACGGTTCGGCGACGTACGGTTCCTCGCTCGTGGCCACTGAGGAGACGACCGTCGCGGAGGGCACGACGGTCGACCACCTGACCGAGACCTACCGCGCGCACTACCGCTCGCTGCTCGGCCTCGCGGCGCTGCTGCTGGACGACACCGCTTCGTGCGAGGACGTCGTCCAGGAGGCGTTCATCCGGGTGCACAGCGCGCGCGGGCGCGTCCGGGAGCCGGAGAAGACCCTCGCCTATCTGCGGCAGACCGTCGTGAACCTGTCCCGCTCGGCACTGCGCCGCCGCATCCTGGGCCTCAAGCTGCTGTCCAAGCCGATGCCGGACATGGCGAGCGCCGAGGAGGGCGCGTACGTCAGCCTGGAGCGGGACGCGCTGATCAAGGCGATGCGCGGGCTGCAGCGGCGCCAGCGCGAGGTGCTGAGTCTGCGTTACTTCGCGGACATGACCGAGGCGCAGGTCGCCGAGACGCTCGGAATATCCCTGGGCTCGGTGAAGGCGTACGGTTCACGCGGGATCGCGGCGCTGCGCGTCGCGATGGAGGCCACCGCATGAGCGGGAGCAGGGACGGGTACGAAGAGGACCGCCACGGGCGGTACGGGCCGGACGGGCCGCGAAACGACCGGACTGGGAACGAGATGGTGAACGACGGGTGCAACGGGCGCGATGAGCGTCACGGGCGCGGTAACCCGCCGGACGGACGCGCGCCCGGTGCGGCCGGCCCCGCGCTGAGCTCCGACGAGCTGGCGATCCGCCGGCTGATGCAGGGGGCGGTGGAGGGCCTGGCGCCTTCCGACGGCGCCCTGGACCAGTTGCGCAGAGCGGTTCCGGCCCGGCGGGCCAGACGCCGCCAGGCCGTGGTCGGGGCGGCCGCGGCCGTACTGCTGATCGGCACCGCGGTCCCGGCCTTCCTGCATGTGTCCAACTCCCGCGGCTCCGCGACCGCCAACGCCGCCAACGCGGGCCACGCCGAGAGCTCCAGGGGCGCCGACGGCGGCCCCGCGAACGCCGGCTCCGGCGACGGCGACCAGGGAGCGGACGGCGGACCCCAGGACAGGACCCCCGGCAAGTCACCGGGCCAGGACAAGGCGGACAAGCAGAAGGAGTCCGAGGCGGGCAGCCCCCACACGGGTGCCACCGGCAGCGGCGACGCCAACGGCACGGACGGCCAGGGATCGGGTGACGGCGCCTACGAACAGATCAGCGGCGAGCCGCCGAAGCCCGCCTGCGACGGCGGTCAGCTGAAGGTCGTCAAGGCGGTCACCGGCGCCCCCGACGCCAAGGGCCGCGTCTACGGCACCTTCCGCATCGCCAACAAGTCCGGGGCGGAGTGCGCCGTGCCGGGCGAGGGCCGGATGAACTTCCAGGCCATGGGCGCCGCCGACGAGTCGCGCATCAAGGTCGTCGAACACACCTCGGGCGACCCGGCTGACGGACTGCCCGACCCGGCGAAGGAGGCGCACGCCCTGGTGCTGCCGCCGGAGGCGGCGTACGAGGTGAAGTTCGCCTGGGTCCCGCAGTCCACCTGCCCCACGACGGGCGCCTCCCCGGATCCCACGCCCACCGCGGGCACCGGGGACACCGGGGGTCAGACGACGGGCGGCGGGCCCGGCGGCGACGGGGGAGGAGGCGGGGGCGGCAAGGTCCCCGAAACGGGCTCGGAGGGCTCGGCCGACGCCACCGGTACGGCCACCCAGCTCGGCACGGCGGACGGCGACCCGGCGAACGGCAAGGTCGCCGTGACGCACACCGCGGAACCCGGCGCCCCGAGCGCGGAGGCCACGATCCCCAACGCGTGCGCGGGAACGATCTACCGGACGGGCGTACTGGACGCACCCTGACCGGCGGCCCCCGCATCGCCCGCGGTCGCGGCGGCAAGGTCGCCCCCGGTCGCGGCGGCAAGGGGGGGCCCGGCATCCGGGTTCTCGTCGGTCGCCGAGGCGTCGGCACCGGTCCCGGCATCTGCGGGGATGCCGAGCTCCAGGTCCCGGGCGGCCTCGGCCTCGCGCCGCATCAGCCGGAACCACATGAAGAGTACGAACCCGGCGAAGACGAACCACTCGCCGGTGTACCCCAGGTTCTGGAACGCCTTGAGGTCCAGCCCGCTGCCCTGCGGTGCCACCGCGGGCACCGGCTTCAGCCCGGCCTCGCTGGTGCTCTGGGTGATCCACGCGTCCTGGACGGGGTACGGAACGAGATTGACGAGGGTGGCGGAGCTGATCATTCCGACCTGGCCCGCGGGCAGTCCGCCGCGGGAGTTGACCCCCTTGGTCTGCTGGTTCTCGGGCGCCTGGAGCGCACCGGTCACGGTGACCTCGCCGGGGGGCGCGGGCGGCAAAGTGGCCTTGCCGGCATCGCCCGGGGCCCAGCCCCGCACGACCGGCAGGGCCTTGCCGCCGCCGGACGCCGTCTTCAGCATCGCGAGGACGTAGTACCCCCGTTTGTCGTCGAGGGTCCGCCCCGGCACCAGGAACTGCTCGCCGTACCGCCCGGACACCTTCGCGGGCTTGCCGGAGGTCTCGGTGGAGACGGGCAGCAGCGCGTCGAGCGGTGCCGCGGTCTGCTGGGCGGGATCCGGGGCCGCTTCCGCACTGCGGTGCGAATCGACCCGCGCCTCGAAACGTCCGAGCTGCCAGGACCCCATGAACACGCAGAAGGGAATGGCGAGCACAACGAAGAGGTTGATCCCCCACCACCGCGGAGTCAGCAGAAACCGGTACACGCCCCCACGGTACGTTCCCGTGCCGCCCCGCCGACTGGCGGGGGCGGCACTTGTGACGTACTCGGGGGACGCGCACGCCGAGCGGGACGCCGCCCGTTCCCTGGTCCGGCGTCCGAGGTCCGGCGTCCGAGGTACGCGAGGGCCGGGCGCCGGCCCCAACCTGCTCAGGGGCCGGCACCTCCGCTCCCAGCCCGAATGACGCCGGATGCCAGGTCAGGGCGCAGCGCACTCCGTGCTCGGGCGGGCAGCGCACGTAAGGGCCGGGCGCCGGCCACTCCGTGCTCGGGCGCGCGGCGCACGCCAGGGCCAGGGCCAGGTCCGGGCGTCGGCCACCCGCTGCTCCGGCGGGCGGCGCGCACCAGGTCCGGGCGCCGGCCACCCCCTGCTCCGGCGGGCGGCCGGCGCCTCCGTACTCAGCCCAGATGACGCCGGACGAAGTCGATCTCCAGGCGGACCTGCTTGATCCGCTCCTCCACCACCAGCGACCCGTGCCCCGCGTCGTACCGGTACACCTCGTGCACGGCACCGCGGGCGGCCAGCCGGTCGACGTAGTTGTCGATCTGCCGGATCGGGCAGCGCGGGTCGTTGACCCCCGCCGAGATGTAGACCGGCGCCCGCACCTCGTCGACGTACGTCAGCGGTGACGAGGCCGCGAACCGCTCCGGCACTTCTTCGGGCGTCCCGCCGAGCAGCGTCCGGTCCATCGCCTTGAGCGCCTCCATCTCGTCCTCGTACGCCGTGACGTAGTCGGCCACCGGCACGGCCGCCAGTCCCAGCGCCCAGTCGCCGGGCTGCGTCCCTAGCCCGAGCAGCGTCAGGTACCCGCCCCACGAACCCCCGGACAGCACGATCCGCTCCGGGTCGGCCAGCCCGGCGGACACGGCCCACGCCCGTACCGCCGCGATGTCCTCCAGCTCGATCAGCCCGACCCGGTGCTTGAGCGCGTCCGTCCACTCCCGGCCGTACCCGGTCGAGCCCCGGTAATTGACGCGGACCACCGCGTACCCGTGGTCCACCCAGGCCGCGGGGCCGGCCGCGAACGAGTCGCTGTCGTGCCAGGTCGGCCCGCCGTGGATCTCGAAGACCGTCGGGAACGGGCCCTCGCCCCCCGCCGGCTTCTGCACCAGCGCGTGGATGCGGCCGCCGGGCCCGTCCACCCACACGGTCTCCACCGGCACGGACTCCGGTGCCCTGGCCCCGGGCGGATCGAGCACGACGCCCCCGTTCGTGGACCGTACGGCGGACGGCTGCGCGGCCGAGGACCACAGGTACTCGATGGAGCCGTCGGGCCGCGCGGTGGCACCCGAGACGGAACCGGCAGGCGTTTCGATCCTGGTCAGTGCGCGGGACTCGACGTCGTACCGCCAGAGCTCACTGCGGGCCTCGAAGCTGTGCCCGATGAGCAGGGCGGACCCGTCCGGGTACCAGTCGGCGTTGACGTCGCCGGGCAGGTCGATCGCCAGCTCGCTCTCCGTCCCGGCGAGCGGGTCCCAGATCATCGGCTCCCAGCGGCCACGCCGCTGGTGCCCGACGAGCAGCCTGCTGTCACCGGCCACCGGGGCGAACCCGAGGACCTCAAGGCCCAGTTCCTCCGCACCACCCCTGGTGTCGTCCAGCTCGGCGACGGTCGAACCGTCCGGCCGCACCACGCGCAGCGCGGAGTGCATGGCGTCGCCGTGCTCGGTGTGTTCGATGGCGATCAGGGAGCTGTCGTGGGAAAGGTCGCCGACGCCGGCGGACTCCCGGTGCCGGTAGATCTCGACCGGGTCCCCGCCGCCGGGCAGCACGACATGGACCGTCGAGCCGTCCTCATCGGTGGACCGCCCCACCACGGTGGTCCCGTCCCGGCCGAGCGCCAGCCCGGCCGGGTACGAGGGATCGAGGCCGGGAACGGCGGCAACGTCCTCCCCTCCGTCGAACGGCTGCCGCCGCCAGACCCCGAACTCGTCGCCGTCGGTGTCGTCGAACCACCAGATCTCCGCACCGTCCGGACTGAGCACGCCGTCCGTGGTCCCGTTCGGCCGCTCGGTCACCTGGCGCTGCTTCCCGGTGGCCCGGTCCCAGGCGTACAGCTCGTAGGTCCCGGTCGCGTTGGACACGAAGAGTGCGCGGTCGGGGGCGTCGTCCGCCCAGTCGGGCAGCGACACCCGGGGAGCCCGGAAGCGCTGCTCCCACACGGGGACGGACCGGTCGGTGCTTTCGTCATCTCGATTGCTCATGGCTCCATGAAAGCCGATACACCCGACACCCCGTCCCCACCTGTGGACAACTCCGCCGCAACACCCCGCCCCACCAAAGTTGTCCACAGGCGGCCCGGTCAGCCGATGCCTTTGCTGCACCGGCTGCCGGGCGGGCCACTACTACTGCTTTGCACTCTCTGCCGACTGCTCGTCGGAAGGGCTGGAGACGAGCTGTTTCAGGAGTGCGACAGCCAGTTCGTCCGTGCGGTCGGCTTCTCCGCTGAGGCGGTGCACCAGCACCCAACTGCCGTCAGGAAGAGCCCCGGCGAAGACGGACGCGTCGCCAGTGGCACCGTTGTGCCAGAGCAAGGGTCCGGTCCTCTGCCAGGAAAGCGCGGGCTCTCCCAGTTCGCGGCCCACCAGCAGTGCGGGCACCAGGCGGGCAACGGCCCTCGGGGTGGCCCAGAGTCCCCCGGCGGGGAGGATCGCGCCGGTCATGGTCCAGGGACGGCGTGGCCGTCCGAAGAACCCACGTCGGCAGAGGCTTTTGCCGGGTGGGGGAGCGGCTGTCACTTCCGCGATGTCCAGCGGGGCGAGAACGTACCGAGTGAGAAGTTCCTGGAACGGCATACCGGCAGCAGCGACAAGCGCCGCTCCGAGAACGGCGTAGCCGAGGTTGGAGTACTCCTCGATGGCACCCGGTTCGGCGGCGGCAAGGGAGTCCAGCCTTCCGAGCACAGCGTGCAGGGCTGTCTCGTCGAATGCGGCATAGGGGTCGCGCCGTCGCAGGCCCGGAGGTACCCGGGGCAGGCCGGAGGTGTGCAGGGCCAGGTGCCGCAAAGTGATGCCGGTGTCCGGGGGTACTGGCAGGAACTCGTCCAGGGGGGCATCCATACTGACCGTCCCGGCCGCATCCAGCTGAGCCAGCACCGTGCCGGTGAGTACTTTGCTGAGCGAACCGATCTGTACATACAGGTCCGTGGCATGGCCGTGAAGGACTTGGGGCGGCTGGTTGCTCGTGAAGATGCAGGTAGGGACCGCGGGCATGAGGGCTCTCAGTGTGGAGGGCGGGGAATCGCGCAGGCGGCGGTTCCCGCGGGCATCCGGTGCCGGTTCGCAGCAACCCACCGGTAGGTCTGACGGGCAATGAGGCTGATGCCCGGTAGCCGGAGGAAGAAGGCCAGCGCACGGTACCGACGGCGCGGAGACGACCGTAGGAAGTGGGCGAGAGCATCCACCCCGCCCCACCGTGGGCTGCCGTCGACGAACAGCAGGACCTCCCGGTCGAGCCGCTGGAGATGCGGCTGCGTGAGGTGCTCGGGGAGCGATTGCCAGGTTTTCGCGGGTATCCGGGGTCTGGCGCGGTCGCGGATCTGCTGAACGGCAGCCTGGCAGAAACCGCAGTCACCGTCGAAAGCCAAGACGGCGTGCGAGGTGGTGGCACTGTCGTGTGCGATGTTTTCCATGCGGAGAGTCCTCTCTCGTCAGTGGTGGTCAGGGCACTGGTCAGGGCACCACAAACGGTCGCAGAAAATCGCCGCACCTCGCCCGCGTGCAAGAGCTCGCCGCTTCACCCCAACGACAGCCACTCCTCCAGGAGGCTCACACGGTGCCGTGATCGCAGCACCTCGGTGGGCTGCGCCTTCTCCCACCAGTCGGTCATGACCGACGGTGAGAACTCGCCCCGCACCATGCGGGCCAGCAGTCCGAGCGAGAGATCAACCTCTCGTTGGGTGTATGCCGACGACGCACCGGAGTAGACCGGCGTTTTGGTCTCGTCGCTCCCGGTGACGATCACCACGGTCATTTCCGTCGGGCTGCCGGGAACCCATGCGTCCAGGGCGGCTGCGGCGAAAGTCGCGGCGCGGGTTGCCCACCGGGTGGCCGCTGACCGAACCGGTGCTTCGGTCACCCGCAGATCAGTGACGTCGGACCAGTTCCACTGCAGTGGTTCGGCACCGACAACCTCGGGGCCCTCGGAGGACAGAAGTACGCCCGGGTTCGGCTCGACCGGCGGCATGCCCACGTACAGGCCGTCCTCGCCAACCCAGAAGAGGCCGACCATGCTGCCCAGTTTCTGCTGGGTTCCGTGGGACGGTGTCGATTCCACTGTGAGCTCCTAGTGCCTGGCCGGCTCCATGATGGAGCCGACGCTCCCGAACATAGGCAGGTGCTGGAACAGCGCTGCCGCATTTGAGCCACGCAGGTCGCCGAGGGACGTGCCCGCGACCCCGCTTCCCCGGATCGCCTTCGTGTGCGGCGGCGACCGTGACGACGACAGATCTGGCGATCAGGTGGTCCCTTTACGGCCGGGAGGCCTTCTCCGGCAGCAAGGGGCCGACGGATTCGCTCTTCGCTTCAGAGGCCTTGCCTGTGCCGAACCGGGCACGCAACTTGTCGGCCAGCACCGTGCCGCGGGCGAGGGCCTCACTCAGCCCCCCACTCAGAAACACCAGGTCACACGCCACCATCGTCAGCGCAAAACCGGTCAGGTTCATGAGCAGAGCGATCCCGAGATGGAAACCGATCGACATCAGTGCAGCCCAGGGGCGGAGCGCCGGGACCAGAATGCCCAGAGGGAAGTAGACGAGGAACATCACGGTGGCGTAGGTGCCCGAGATGACCAGGAAATCGCTCTCGTAGACCAGGTGCGACAGACCAGGGAATGTGAATTCCGGAACCCGTAGCACGTAGAAGAGAGCGGTGCCGTCCTGCCACATCTGGCCCTGGATCTTGTAGAGGCCGCTGACGATGTAGACCAGACAGATCTGCAGGGCAATGGCGAGAACACCGATGTTGTGCAGAGGTGTACCCAAGGACCGCAGGGCTCCGGGCATGCGGCGGGCGCACTTGTTCCACAGTCCGGTGGGGAACGAGAAGCGGTCGTAGCAGCGGGTCAGCAGGAGCATCGGGATGACGAGGTAGGCCAGGTTGTCCCCGCCGTCCAGGAGTGACGGCTGACGCTCATAGACGGACCACATGAAGATCCAGTGGACTGCCAGCCCCAGTCTTCCGCCGATCCCCAGCATTACCAGAAGAGCGACCACGAGCCCCAGGTGGAACACGATCTGGAACCAAGTTTCCGAACTGCTGAGAGTATAAAGACTAAAGGAATTACTCTCGTCTATATAGGTCGTGAAGTCCCGCCAGGGAAGGGCGCCGTCGGGTCCGAACAAGTAGCTTCGGTCGGAGTATTGGCTGACGTAGAACATGAGGCCGACGAAGCCGAGGAGAGCGCGGGTCCCGGACACGCCCAGCAGGCTGACAGGTTGAGTGCCCCATTTGTCGATGGCGGAAATAAATCGTGTCATTTTAGTGCACCCGCCTTCTTCCACGGCAGGTCCTGGACAGCCGCTTTCCCGACGGCTGACGGGTCGTTGCGCTTGGACCACGGCGGAAGCGTGTGGACGTAGGCGCGTACCTGCACAGCAGCGACGGGTTTTCCGGAACATACATCGGTGAGCTGCTCCAGCGAGAAGCGGGAAAGGAACTTTTCTGCCCGCTCGCGTGTGGTCTTCTCGTACGGGGCGAGCGGGATGACTGGCTTCTTCTTTTCCTCTTCGCTCTTCCTCATCCTGTCGAGGATGGGATCGCTGTTGTCCAGCTGCGAAATTGTTCCACTGACGAGCCGGTTTGTTCGGGAGGGGAAGAAGCGGTCATTCTGTTCTCGTTCTACGTACGGACGCGTCACGTTGTAGAAGTCGGTCACGTGGCCGTCGTTACACCTGACCCGCGCCAGGATGCCTCGTTCGTCCGACAACGGATCGGGGGCGAAGAGCATCCAGTTCTGGGAGAGATATGGCTGCATGACGGTGTTTATTCTGTCGTAATAGCGCAGCTTGACGGGATTAAGCGGCATCTGTGAGAACGCGGCGACCGAGAAGTAGGCGCCCAGGAGGGCAGCGCCAACAATCAGCGCTGCCCTCCTGGTCTTGATGTGACTGGTCACTTGTCGAAGACCGTGTCCATCTGGCTCGCACCGTTGATCTTGCTGGCCGGGGCAACGCTGCCGAAGAGGTTCCCCAGGACCTGGCCTGCGGCCTTGCCCACGGAGGGGCACGCTGCCTTACCGTGGACGTAGGCCTTGCCAAGGGCCTTGCCGAGTCCGCCGGCTGCCATCGGCTGAGCGCCGGCGTCCTGAGAGACGACGGTCGGCGCCTCGACACGCGGTGCCGCAGCCTGTGCTGTGCCCTGCATGCCGAGCATGAGCGCCACGCCGCCGGCCGCGATTCCAGCGGTCGCAATGATCTTCTTCATTTTTTCCCCTTTTGCCCGGGTCGGTCAAACCCAGGGTTGATTCCTGAGTCGGTCAAACCCAGGATTTATCGCCGGGTCGGTCAAACCCGGGATTGTTTATCGTGAAGTACATCCATGGAAACTGCACCGGGGCTTCTTCCGCCCCGCCGTTCACGAGTCACGAAAGCACGTTCAAGGCGTGAAGCAGAGCGCTCTACTTCATCGACTTTCCCGTCGTGATGCATTCCCCCCGTGAACGAGATCCACCTTTCCACGGCTGGTGATCTTGTGTCCATGGCCGGGCGAATTCACGCCCGGTGGCCGAATGAATCTGTTGACCTTGAGTGCATGCAGCACACACGGACTCAGTGAGGCGGGGACAAAGGAGATAAGTCCCGTTTTCCCTCTCTCGCGAGAGCGCGAGTGGCACGGTCGGTCGGCCCCCTTACTCAGGGTGACGGGACTTTCAGGCCAACTTTGGGGGCCGGTCAAGGCGGTGGAGGGACGTGGCGAGATGACGATGGCTTGAAACCAGCGAAAATGATCATGGGGGGCGTGAGGAGCGTCACCCATTTCCTGCTCGGCGTCCGGCTCGCTCACGTGCATAATGAATTAATACAGGCAAATTGGACGCAGCTGGATAATGCGTCCTGTAGCTTGACTGGGGTTATGATTTCCTGCGACATCGGTCATTCGAAGTGAAACTGCCCTCGGATGGAGCTGTCCGAGAGAAACATCGGCATTCGTGGTCATCGCCTATGGCTGCCCTCGGGCGCGATGCAAGGTTCGATGGCCAGGACCAGAGCCCTGCGGGGCTGCGATCAGACCTGGAACGGTCCGGGAGCACAGCGGGATCCCGGGTCGGCTCCCCCGGATCGGAACGCGCAGTTGCTGTGAGCGGTGGCATCACTGCGCTGCTGGCGCCGTACCCGGCGAAGGGGCCTGCAAGCAGACCGGTGTCATTGCCGGGGTCTGCCCCTGCTCACCTCCACAGAGCGGGACCCGCGGCCTTGGGGAGCCGTGAGGGGGCACAGGGGTGCCTCCTCCAAGAGCTCTCCCCACGAGGCGCCGGAAGAACAGAAAGGGCCTGATCCTCGGTGAGGATCAGGCCCTTGATCTGGTACTTGGCTGTCGGGGTGGCGGGATTTGAACCCACGACCTCTTCGTCCCGAACGAAGCGCGCTGCCAAGCTGCGCTACACCCCGATGTCCACCGCGTTGCCGTGGCGACATCGATTACTTTAGCCCACCCGCGCGCTCAGGCGAAATCCGGTTTTTGCGGGCTCGCAGGTCGGGGCGTATGCGGTCGAGGGCCACCAGGGCCAGGGCGAGGGCGCCGAAGGCCAGGCCCAGGAGCAGGGCGTTTGTGGCCACGCCGGCGTAGCCGTGCTGGGCGACGTCCAGGAAGGGGTACGGGTAGCGGACCGCCGCATCGGGGGCGAGGACGGCGCCGCGGACCAGGGCGAAGGCGAAGTACGCGGCCGGGTAGAGCAGCCACTGGGCGGCGTAGCGGAAGAGCAGACCGCCGGGGGCGGTGAGGAGGAGCCAGTCCAGGACCGCGCCCAGGGGTGTGACGGTGTGCAGGAGCTGGTTGGAGACCGCGCGCCAGCCAGTCATGGTGTGGCCGGGGTCGTCGGTCATGGAGAAGCCGCTGGAGGCGTTGGCCAGGATCAGGTGGTAGACGAGGCCGGTGATCGCGATGAAGAGCAGTGCCCCGCCGGTCAGCCGTGGGGAGAGCGGCGTACGGCCCTGCCAGGCGCGGACGGCAGACCAGCCGGCGGCCACGGCGAGCAGTGCGTTCGACTGGACCGTGAAGTAGACCGGAACCAGCAGCGGGTCGCCGACGATCAGGTCGATCACGATGCCGGTGGTGGCGGCCAGGCACAGGAGCGCGCGGAACAGTGCGGCGTACGGGCGGCGGCGGGGCGGCACGACCGCTGCAGCGGGTACGCCCGAGGGGGTCGGGGCGGTCATGATCTCCACGCTACGGGGGCGTGGACGGGCGGGCGCGCGGAGGGTGGGGGACTTTGGTCCCGGGGGTCCACGCGACGCAGCCCCGTACCGCCGCCGCCCCGGCGTGCCGCGCAGCCCCGTACCGCCGTCCCTCCTACCGTCCCCGCTCCGTCAGCGTCAGCAGCGTCGCCTCCGGGGGGCAGGCGAAGCGGATCGGGGTGTAGCGGCTGGTGCCGCAGCCAGCGGAGACGTGCAGGTGGGAGCGGTTGCCGGCGGCCTCGTGGGTGGAGAGGCCCTTGACCCGGCCGGTGTCGAGGTCGCAGTTGGTGACCAGCGCGCCGTAGAAGGGGATGCAGACCTGGCCGCCGTGGGTGTGCCCGGCGAGGATCAGCGGGTAGCCGTCGGCGGTGAAGGCGTCCAGTGCCCGGAGGTACGGGGCGTGGACGACGGCGATGGAGAAGTCCGCCGACGTGTCCGGGCCGCCCCGGACTGCGGAGTAGCGGTCGCGCTTGATGTGCGGGTCGTCCAGGCCGGTGAACGCGAGGTCGAAGCCGTCGGCCGTGGGGAGCTTGAGGCTGCCGCGGGTGTTGGTGAGGTTGACCCAGCCGGCGGCGTCGAAACCGTCGCGGAGGTCCTCCCACGGGTTGTGGACGGCGCCGACGACGGGCGGGTTGCCGTTCAGGCCGTGCTTGCCGCGGACCCGTTCGACCAGGTAGCGGCCGGGGTTGCGCGGCGTCGGGCCGTAGTAGTCGTTCGATCCGAAGACGTAGACGCCGGGGAGCTCCATCAGCGGACCGAGAGCGTCCAGTACCTCCGGTACGCCCTCCGTGTCGGAGAGGTTGTCCCCTGTGTTGACCACGAAGTCCGGGCGCAGACCGGCCAGCGACTGGAGCCAGCGCTGCTTCTTGCGCTGCCCGCTGACCATGTGGATGTCGGAGACCTGGAGCACGCGCAGCGGCCGCGCACCCGGCGGCAGTACGGGGATGCTCACCCGTCGGAGCCGGAAGGAGCGGGCCTCGAACCCTGCTGCGTAGGCGAGGCCGGCCGCTCCAACGGCCGTGATTCCCAGGGGTACTCCGTAACGTGCGCGCATACGCCCATCGTCGCAGACCGCGGCGGAGGTGCTCACCGCGCTCACCGCGCGCGAAATTCGGGGGGCGCCGGACCTGTACGACCTGCCACACTTGCGTCATGACCACGCTCAAGTCCCAGCTGAAGGACGAACTCACCGCCGCCATCCGCGCGCGTGACGAACTCCGCTCCTCCACGCTCCGGCTCACCCTCGCCGCGATCCAGGTCGAGGAGGTCTCCGGTAAGGAGGCCCGTGAACTCACCGACGCCGAGGTCGAGAAGGTGATCGCCAAGGAGGCCAAGAAGCGCCGCGAGGCGGCCGAGGCCTTCGCCAAGGGCGATCGCCCCGAGCAGGCCGAGCGGGAGAAGGCGGAGGGCGAGATCCTCGCCGCCTACCTGCCCCAGCAGCTGAGCGACGACGAGCTGGACACGATCGTCGGGCAGGCCGTCGCAGAGGCGAAGGCGGCGGGCGCCGAGGGGCCGCGCGCGATGGGCGCCGTGATGAAGATCGTCAACCCGAAGGTCGCGGGTCGCGCCGAGGGCGGCCGGGTGGCTGCCTCGGTGAAGCGGCTGCTGGCCGGCTGAGGTAGCGCCGCCGTGCGGATGCCGGGAGCGGTGTCGTACGCGGAGTAGTAAGCGGTGCCCTACGCGGAGGGGCTCCACCCGAGCGCGGGTGGAGCCCCTCCGTCGTACGGAGCGTGATGGTGCCGACCCATCGCCGAGTGGTTCAGCGGCCGACGGGTGCCTGATCAGCGGCCCGCGGGCCGCTGATCAGTCTCTGGTCAACGGCTTACGGAAAGTTGCCGCCGAGGATGTCGGGCCATCCGCCGTCGTTGCCGCCGTCGCCGTTCCCACCGTTGTTGCCGTTGTTCCCGCCGTTGTTGCCACCAGCGGGCTGACCGGGGCCGGTCCCCGGCGGCTTGTTGTCGCCGCCGGGCCGGTTCTTGTCCTTGTCCGCGTCCTTCTCGGGGTCGGGGATGTCGACGCTCGTGAAGCGGGGCTGGTCCTTGCCCTCCAGGGCGCCCGACATCGCGTCCTTCCAGATCGGACCCGGCACCTGGCCGCCGTACACCTTCTGCTGGTACTCGCCGCCGATGGTGATGTTCTCCATCTTGACCTGCTGCGACGCGCTGCCGACCCAGACGGCGCCGGACAGGTTCGGGGTGTAACCGACGAACCACGCGTTCCTGCGCTCGTCGGTCGTACCGGTCTTGCCCGCGTTGTCCCGGCCGTTCTGCAGGCCGGCCTGCTTACCCGTACCGGAGTCGACCACTCCGCGCAGCAGCGTGTTGATGGTGTCCGCGGTCTGCTCGGCCATCGCCAGCGAGCAGGAGGTCTTCGGCACCGGCAGCGCCTTGCCGTCGGGGCCCGTGATGGCCTCGATGGCGATCGGCGTGCAGTACGTACCCCGATTGGCGAAGGTGGCGTACGCGCTGGCCATCGTCAGCGGCGACATACCGGTCGAACCGAGGGTCAGCGAGGCGGGCTCCTGGGGGATCTTCGTGCCGTCGCCCTGCACCAGGCCGATCTTGTCGCTCAGCTGCGCCACCGGGCACATCCCGATGTCCTCGAGCATCTGGACGAAGTAGGTGTTGACCGACTTGTTCATCGCGTCCTTGAGCGCGTACGGGCCGACCTCGCTCTCGTCCTCGTTCTCCACCGTGTAGCCGCGGTTGACCCACGGCTTTCCGCTGCAGGTCGCGACCCGAGCGGGGTACGGCATCTGGTACGGGGACGAGTAGGCCTGCGTCGGCGGCTTGCCCTGCTCCAGCGCGGCGGCGGCCAGGAAGGGCTTGAAGGTCGAGCCGGTCGGGAAGCCGAAGTTCGAGCCGCCCCTCTTCTTGTCGACCGAGTAGTTGATCTGGGTCTCGTTGGTACCCAGGCCGTACGGCTTGGACTGGCCCATCGCGAGGACCTTGCCGGTGCCGGGCTCGACCAGGGTGACGGCCGTGGCGACCTTGTCGCTCTGGTAGACGTGTTCCTTGATCGAGGCCTGGGTGGACTGCTGCGCCTTGGGGTCCAGGGTGGTGCGGACGGTGAGACCGCCCTGGTTCCAGATCTTGGCCCGGTCCTCGCGGGTCTTGCCGAAGACCGGGTCGTTGAGGAACACCTCGCGGACGTAGTCGCAGAAGAAGCCGGCGCCGCTGACGGCGGTGATGCAGCCGTTCTGCGGCTTGTTGACCTTGAGCTTCAGCGGCAGGGCCTTGGCGCGGGCCGCCTCGGCGGGCGAGATCGCGCGGATGTCCGCCATCCGCTGGAGCACGATGTTGCGGCGCTTGGTCGCCTCGGCGGAGTCATTGACCGGGTCGTACCTGGTCGGCGACTGCACGAGGCCGGCCAGCATCGCGGCCTCCTCCAGCCTGAGGTCCTTGGCGTGCTTGCTGAAGTACCGCTGGGACGCGGCCTCGACGCCGTAGCTCTGCTGCCCGAAGAAGGTGATGTTGAGGTAGTTCTCCAGGATCCGCTTCTTGCCGAGTTCCTTTTCCACCTGGATCGCGTACTTGAGCTCGCGGATCTTGCGGCCGAGCGTCTGCTGGGTGGCCTGGGCGACCTTGTCCGGGTCGTCGCCGGCCTCCTCCACGAAGACGTTCTTCACGTACTGCTGCGTCAGGGTGGAGGCACCCTGTGCCGTGCCGCCCGCCTGCACATTGCGGTTGAGGGCACGGAGGATGCCCTTCATGTCGACCGCGCCGTGCTCGTAGTAGCGGTTGTCCTCGATCGCGACGATCGCCTTCTGCATGTACGGCGAGATGTCCTTGAGCGGGACGACCGTACGGTTGCGGGAGTAGACGTCGGCGATCTTGCCGCCCTGGCTGTCCAGGATGGTGGTGCGCTGGCTCAGCGGGGGACGCTTGAGGTTCGCGGGGATGGTGTCGAATCCCTCGACCGTGCCCTTGGCCGCGAGGCCGAGCGCACCGGCTGCGGGCAGGGCGATGCCTGCCAGCACGGCTCCCGAGAGCACGCTGACACCGAGGAATTTGGCGGCCTGCTGGGTCCCCGTGAGACCCCCGCCCGAGCGCTTCTTTGCCATGGGGGCAGCCTACGTTCTCAATCGCCGGACACATGTAAAGGCTCTGGCCTAAGCTGCTCTCGGCTGTCACAGCAGTACGGCTCCGCGCCGGTGCGGCGGAGCTCCTCCGAGTGACCCCGCGGTGGTTCCCGAGTCCATCGCGATCCAGTGGAAATGCCCCGATTCGTCGGGTAGATCACGCATGTCCCCAGCTCACTCCCCTGGGTGATCTGCCGCATACGCATAGTCCGTTCGGGCCATTCAAGATTGGGCCCGAAGGGGGTGTTGCGCTGTGCCCACCTTCCGTAACGTCCTCAACTGGCACCGGTGAATATGCCGCTGCCGCCGTGGGGGAGCCTCGATTCGGGAGAGGACGGCGCCGGGATGGGCTGGGTAACCGACTGGAGTGCGCAGGCAGCCTGCCGCACTACCGATCCGGATGAACTGTTCGTACAAGGAGCGGCGCAGAACCGGGCCAAGGCGGTGTGCACCGGATGTCCGGTGCGGACCGAGTGCCTGGCGGACGCGCTGGACAACCGCGTCGAGTTCGGCGTGTGGGGTGGCATGACGGAGCGGGAGCGTCGCGCACTGCTGCGCAGGCGTCCCACGGTCACCTCGTGGCGCAGGCTCCTGGAGACCGCGCGTACGGAGTACGAGCGCGGTGCGGGCATCCTGCCCGCGGTGCTCGACGACGACGAGGTCTACGAGGAGACGTACGCCGCGGTGGGCTAAGCCAATCGTGGCGCACGGCCGCAGCGGATGGGCCAATCGTGGCGGCCGGCCCCGCGAGTGCGGTGCCGGGCGCGAGAGCACTGACTTCCCTCAGCTGGGACGAAAGTGACGGACCGAAGGCGTCTGCCTGCTCCAACGGCAGGTGAGGGCGTCGAAGGTGCGGAAGGCGGTGGCGGGCTACGGAGTCGTGGCGGGTTACGTCGTGGCGGGTTACGGAGTCGAGGGTGACGGCGTAGCGGGCGAAGAGGCCGGGGTTGCCTGGCCGGGGCCGGGCTGGGATGCCTGGCCGGTTGCCAGCCGGTCACCGATGGCCCGCAGGCCGGCCAGGTCGTGCACGTCCCCGGGCAGGGCGGCGACTTCGGTCACCGCCACCTCGGGGTGGAGCGCGGTGAAGCGGTCGCGCGTTCGCTGTTCACGCGCGAGCACCTGCATGCGTTCGGCATGCAGCCGCAGCAGACCCGCGGTCAGGTGCGCCAGGCCGTCGTCGGTGGAGACATCGGCGGGAGAGCCGTCGGTGGCGGGGTCGACGGCGGGAGAGCCAACGGCTGTGGGGTCATCGGCTGTGGGGTCAACGGCGCCTTCAGCGCCCTCGGCGTCGTCCTCGGTGATGCGGTGGCCCGCCGGGTTCTCCGTGGCGTGGGGGTCCACGGTCGGCGTCGTGCCCGCGGGGGAGTCCGCGGTGTGCTCGGGAGGAGTGGCCGTGGAGCCACGAAGCTCAGCATTCCCGGCCCTTTGATCCACAATGCCGCCCTCCTCAAGATTTTCCGCAGCGGCGAGCGCCCGCTCCGCCGACAGCTGGGGGGCGCCGCTGCCGTGGACCCGGTTGAGTACGAGCCCGGCCAGCGGCATCTCCTCCGCCGCGAGCCGCTCGACGAAGTACGCCGCCTCGCGCAGTGCGTCCCGCTCCGGGGCGGCCACCACCAGGAACGCCGTACCGGGCGCCTGCAGCAGCCGGTACGTCGCGTCCGCGCGGGTGCGGAACCCGCCGAACATCGTGTCCATCGCCGCCACGAACGTCTGCACGTCCCGCAGCAGTTGACCGCCCATCAGCTTGCTGAGGGTGCCCGTCATCATCGACATGCCGACGTTGAGGAACTTCATCCCCGCCCGGCCGCCCACCTTCGCCGGCGCCATCAGCACCCGGATGAACTTCCCGTCCAGGAACGAACCGAGACGCTTGGGCGCGTCGAGGAAGTCGAGGGCGGAGCGGCTCGGCGGGGTGTCCACGATGATCAGGTCCCACGCGTCGCCCGCGCGCAGCTGCCCCAGCTTCTCCATCGCCATGTACTCCTGCGTACCGGCGAACCCGGCCGACAGGGACTGGTAGAAGGGGTTGTCCAGAATGGCGCGGGCCCGGTCCGCGTCCGCGTGGGCCTCGACGATCTCGTCGAAGGTCCGCTTCATGTCCAGCATCATGGCGTGCAGTTCGCCACCGGCCGCCTCGTCGATGCCCTTGACCCGGCGCGGCACGTTGTCGAGGGAGTCGATGCCCATCGACTGGGCGAGCCTGCGGGCCGGATCGATGGTCAGCACCACCGCCCGCCGCCCGCGCTCCGCGGCCCGCACCCCCAGGGCCGCCGCCGTCGTCGTCTTGCCGACACCGCCGGACCCGCAGCACACGATGATGCGGGTGCCGGGGTCGTCCAGCAGCGGATCGACATCCAGGGTCGGGGAGACGTCCATCCCGGCGGCCGGAAGGCCGGGCGCAGGAGATACGGCCGGTGCGGCAGACGTGGCCGGTGCCGGGCCCGGGGTGGGCTGCGCCGCCGGTGCCGGATCCGGGGTGGGCTGCGCCGCCGGTGCCGGATCCGGGGTGGGCTGCGCCGCCGGTGCCGCTGACGAGTCCTTACTCATGCCGCTCCCTGCGCCCGGTCCGCACCCAGGTGGGTGCGGAGTGCCCGCGCCAGCCGGTAGAGGCCGGCCAGGTCCAATCCCTCTCCCAGCAAGGGGAGTTCATACGTCTGGAGGCCGATGCCGGCCAGTGCGGCCCGCTGCTCCCGCTCCAGCTCGACCCGCTGCGTATGCTCCGCCGCCTGCTCCAGCAGCGGGTCCACGAGGCGCTCGGCGAGCCCGCCGCGGCGCGCACCGCCGAGCCCCGCCCGGGACAGCGCCAGTGCCACGTCCGCCCGCCGCTCGCCCGCCGCCGTCCGCAGGGCGTCCTCGTCCACCAGCTGCGGGCGGACCATGTTGACGATGACATTGCCGACGGGCAGCTCGGCGGCCCGCAGTTCGGCGATTCCGTCGGCCGTCTCCTGGACCGGCATCTCCTCCAGCAGCGTCACGAAGTGCACCGACGTCTCCGGCGACTTGAGCACCCGCATCACCGCCTGCGCCTGGTTGTGTATCGGCCCGAACTTGGCCAGCCCGGCGACCTCGTCGTTCACGTTGAGGAACTTGGTGATGCGGCCGGTCGGCGGCGCGTCCATCACCACGTAGTCGTAGACGTAGGCGTTCTTCTTGTCCCGGCGGCGGACCGCCTCGCAGGCCTTGCCGGTCAGCAGGACGTCCCGCAGTCCCGGCGCGATGGTGGTCGCGAAGTCGATCGCGCCGAGCTTCTTGAGCGCCCGGCCGGCGCCCCCCAGCTTGTAGAACATCTGGAGGTAGTCCAGCAGCGCGCGTTCTGCGTCGATCGCGAGGGCGTACACCTCCCCGCCGCCCGACGCGACAGCGATCTTGCGCTCCTCGTACGGAAGGGCTTCCGTCTCGAAGAGCTGCGCGATGCCCTGTCTGCCCTCGACCTCCACCAGGAGGGTGCGTTTGCCCTCGGTGGCGAGGGCGAGCGCGAGTGCCGCGGCTACCGTGGTCTTGCCGGTACCGCCCTTGCCACTGACGACCTGGAGCCTGCTCACGACTCCGAGCCTAACCAGTCGCCCGGCCGTCCAATCAGGAGGCCGTCCTTCCTGTCCGCTTCCACCGGTTACAGTCGGCCGCATGACCAAATGGGAATACGCGACCGTGCCCCTTCTCGTGCACGCGACCAAGCAGATTCTGGACACCTGGGGCGAGGACGGCTGGGAGCTCGTCCAGGTCGTGCCCGGGCCGAACAACCCCGAGCAGCTCGTGGCCTATCTCAAGCGGGAGCGGGCCGCGTGAGCGCCGTCGAGGACAAGCTCGCCTCGCTCGGACTGACCCTTCCGGCAGTGGTCCCGCCGCTCGCCGCGTACCAGCCCGCCGTGCAGTCCGGGGTGTACGTGTTCACTGCGGGCCAGCTGCCGATGGTGGACGGCCAGCTGCCGGTCACCGGCAAGGTCGGCGCCGAGGTCACCCCCGAGGAGGCCAAGGAGCTGGCGCGGATCTGCGCGCTGAACGCCCTGGCGGCAGTGAAGTCCGTCGCCGGTGACCTGGACCGCATCGCGCGCGTCGTGAAGGTCGTCGGCTTCGTCGCCTCGGCCCCCGACTTCACCGGCCAGCCGGCCGTGCTCAACGGCACGAGCGAGCTGCTCGGCGAGGTTCTCGGCGACAAGGGCGTGCATGCCCGCAGCGCCGTCGGCGTCGCTGTGCTGCCGCTGGACGCCCCGGTCGAGGTCGAGATCCAGGTGGAGCTCGTCTCGGCCTGAGCCAGGAAGCCGGGAGCCCTGACCCGGGAGCCCGGGGGCCGGAGCCCGGACGCTGAGCTCGCATCTCGGTCCCCGAGCCCGGAGCTCTGGGCTCAGTGTTCCTGGGGCGCCCTGCACCTGGGCCTTGTCCCGGCGCTTCCGGTCCGATACGTGCGGGATACAACTGCCTCTCGAACATCGAGGCAGTTGCCCGTAGCATCCGGCCATGCCCAATGGTCAGTGGTACCCGCCCGAATGGCCCGACCGCATCCGCGCGCTGGCGAACGGCGAGCTCACGGCCGCGACTCCGAAGCGGGCCGCAACCGTGCTGCTGCTGAGCGACGGCGCAACCGGCGCCGAGGGCGCCGGACTGTCCGTACACATGCTGCGCAGACGCGCCTCCATGGCTTTCGCCGGAGGCGCGTACGCGTATCCGGGTGGCGGCGTCGATCCCCGGGACGACGACTCGCTGGTGCGCTGGGCGGGGCCCCCGCTGGACCGCTGGGCCGGCTCGCTGGGCCTCGGCGAGGACCTGGGCGGCGCCCAGGCGGTGGTCTGCGCCGCGGTGCGCGAGACCTTCGAGGAGGCGGGCGTCCTCCTCGCCGGACCCACCCCGGACACCGTGGTCGACGACACCACGGGTGAGGACTGGGAGGCGGACCGGCAGGCCCTGGTGGCCCGGGAGCTCGGCTTCGCGGAGTTCCTCGACCGGCGGAAGCTGGTGCTGCGCTCCGATCTGCTGGGCCCGTGGGCGCGCTGGATCACCCCGGAGTTCGAGCCCAGGCGCTACGACACCTTTTTCTTCGTCGCCGCCCTGCCGGCCGGGCAGCGCACCCGCAACGCCTCCACCGAGGCGGACCGGACCGTGTGGATCACCCCGGGCCGGGCCGCTGCGGGGTACGACCGGGGCGAGCTGGTGATGATGCCGCCCACCATCTCGACCCTGCGCGGGCTCCAGCCGTACGGCACGGTGTCGGAGGTCCTGGCGGGCGCGGCCGGCCGGGACATGACGCCCGTGCTCGCCCAGGCACGGCTGGAGGGCGGTGAGCTGGTGCTCAGCTGGCCGGGCCACGACGAGTTCACCAAACACATCCCGGCGGCCGACACCCCGGCCACAGGAGGAACCCAGTGACGGACGCGGCCACCCTGCCGGGCCAGCCCCGGGGCGGGGTGCTCTCCGGCCCCGCCAGCGCACGCGCGGTGAACGTGCTGGCCCCCAATCCCTCGCCGATGACGCTCGACGGCACCAACACCTGGATCGTGTCCGAGCCGGACTCCGCACTGGCCGTCGTCGTGGACCCGGGTCCCTTGGACGACGTGCACCTGCGGAGCGTGATCGACACGGCGGAGAGGGCCGGCAAGCGCGTCGCGCTGACCCTGCTGACGCACGGGCACCCGGACCACGCGGAGGGTGCCGCGCGATTCGGGGAGTTGACCGGCTCCGCGGTGCGGGCGCTGGATCCCGCCCTGCGTCTCGGCGACGAGGGGCTGGGCGCCGGAGACGTCATCACCACGGGCGGCCTCGAGATGCGGGTGGTGCCCACACCGGGGCACACCGCGGACTCGCTCTGCTTCCATCTGCCGGCCGACGGGGCGGTACTGACGGGCGACACCGTGCTGGGCCGGGGCACGACGGTGGTGGCGCACCCGGACGGTCGGCTCGGGGACTACCTCGACTCGCTGCGGCGGCTGCGGTCGCTGACGGTGGACGACGGGGTGCGGCTCGTCCTGCCCGGCCACGGGCCCGTCCTGGAGGACGCCCAGGGCGCGCTGGAGTTCTACCTGGCGCACCGGGCGAACCGGCTGGCGCAGGTGGAGACGGCGGTGGAGAACGGGCACGTGAGTGCGTCCGAGGTGGTGGCGCTGGTGTACGCGGACGTGGACCGTTCGCTGTGGCCGGCCGCCGAGCTCTCCGTGCGCGCGCAGCTGGAGTATCTGCGCGAGCACGGCCTGATCTGACGCCGTACCACTGGATCTTCCCTGTGCAGTTCACAAGCTGCGGGGGCGCCAGGGCCCTTCGACCTGCGGAACTTCAGTACGGCCGGGGGGTCTTGCGTCCGTGGACCGCGATGTATTCGCGTGCGAGCCACGGTCCGAGATCCTCGGTGTACGTCTGGAGAACGGACGGGTCTGCCGTGGGGTTCCCGGCGACCTCCGCGACTTTTCGCATCTCGTCACCACGCTCCGGGTAGTAGCGCGCGAACACCTCGGCTGATTCGGTGAGTTCGCTGGTGAAACGGCCCCAGCGCGGCATGACGAGGGTGAGCCCGCTCCGGACGAGCCGGCGGGCGAAGACCCGGCTGAGCCGCCGCACTTCGTCGTCCCGCGCCACTCCGCCCGGGCAGGCGTCCGCGACTAGCTTGCGCCAGCGCGGCAGGGCGTCGATCAGATCGCCGTTGGTCTCCCGGGCCAGCAGGGTGTCGGGCCGGTAGCGGGGCAGCCGTTCGGCCAGATCGGAGCCGAGCAGGGGTGTGCAGAGGCAGGCGACGAACCAGCCCATGTCGTACCGCTCCAGCTCGCTCGTCAGCACGGCCTCGCTGTAAAGCAGCGTGCCGACCCCGTCGATCTGCCCGTACGCGGCGTCGAGCCCGGCGCCGATGCGTTCGGCGTCGGCCCGGTCGGCCTCGGCCGGCTCCGCGCGCAGGGCCAGCAGGACGTCGAGGTCCGAGCGGCCGGGGCGGGCGGTGCCGCGCGGCACCGAACCGTACAAGTAGGCGCTGTGCAGCCGGTCCGCGGTGAAGACCGCGGCCACGCGCGCGTGGAGCGAGTCCACGACGGGCCGGAACTCCTCCTGGACGCGGTCGAGCGAGCCTTCCCGCTCGATGTACGGATGCCTCATATTTCCCGTCCCCATATTTCCCGTCCCCGTTGCACGCCCCATGGCTTACGCTCCGCTTACATCCGCATCATGCTCGCTGTTCCTGGGGGGAACCACTGTGTTTGTGCTGTCGATCCTGCTCGTCATCGCCGCGGTGGTGCTGTTCCTGGTGGGGCGTGCCCAGAACACGCGCGGGCTGAAGCTCGGGGCGGCCGGGGCGCTGCTCGCCGGACTGATCGCGGGCATATCGAGCTGCCTGTACGTGATGAGCGCGTACGAGGTCGGGGTGCCGGTCACCTTCGGCAAGGTCGGGGAGCCGATGCTGTCCGGGATGCACGTCCGGTCGCCCTTCACCACCGTCACCTCGTTCTCCACCCGCCCCGTGGACCTCAACCTGTCGGACAAGGACGTCGTGGAGGTCCGGTCCTCGCAGGGTGGCGTCATGGAGGTCGAGCTGACCGTGAAGTGGGCCGTGACGCCCGGCAAGGTCGTGGAGCTCTACCGGCTCGCGGGCAGCGAGGAGTCCGTACAGCAGCGTCTGGTGCAGCCGGACAGCCGGGAGATCATCCGCAACGTGTTCGCCCGGCACACGAGCGAACAGGGCTACTCCTCGGCCCGCGAGAAGATCAACGCGGAGATCGGTGACCTGATCAAGGAGCGGCTGGCCCCGCGCGGGATCGCCATCACGGCCGTCAACCTGCGCAATGTGAAGCCCTCGCCCCAGCTCCAGGGGCAGATCGACCGCAAGATCCAGCAGCAGCAGTCCACCGAGCGGGCCGAAGAGGCGACGAAGACCGCCACCGCCGAGGCCAAGCGCCGCAAGATCGAGGCGGAAGGCATCGCCCAGGCCAACCGGATCCTGAACAACTCGCTCACCGACAAGGTGCTCACGAACCAGTGCATCGAGGCCTACCGGGAGGCCGCGCAGAAGCACCCGGTGTACGCGGTGCCGTGCGGCTCCGGCAGCAAGACCCCGGTGATCGTGGGGGACGGCAAGAACTGATCCCCCGCCGCCGGACGGTCTCCCCGGCGGCACGCGGGACACGCAGGACGGGCCGCCCCCTTGCGAAAGGGGGCGGCCCGTCCTGCGTGCGCGGGATCCGGAACGTGTCAGCGCGAACGCTTGGCGAGGCGCTCCACGTCCAGCAGGATCACGGCCCGCGCCTCCAGGCGCAGCCAGCCGCGGCCCGCGAAGTCCGCGAGGGCCTTGTTGACCGTCTCGCGGGAGGCGCCGACCAGCTGGGCCAGTTCCTCCTGCGTGAGGTCGTGCACGACGTGGATGCCCTCCTCGGACTGCACGCCGAAGCGCCGCGACAGGTCCAGCAGGGCGCGGGCCACCCGGCCCGGTACGTCGGAGAAGACCAGGTCGGACATCTGGTCGTTGGTCTTGCGCAGCCGGCGCGCCACCGCACGCAGCAGCGCGGTCGCGACCTCCGGGCGTACGTTCAGCCAGGGCTGGAGGTCGCCGTGGCCGAGGCCCAGCAGCTTGACCTCGGTCAGGGCCGTCGCCGTGGCGGTGCGCGGGCCCGGGTCGAACAGCGACAGCTCGCCGATCAGCTCACCGGGGCCGAGCACGGCCAGCATGTTCTCGCGGCCGTCGGGGGAGGTGCGGTGCAGCTTCACCTTGCCCTCGGTCACCACATACAGGCGGTCGCCGGGGTCGCCCTCGTGGAACAGGGCGTCCCCGCGTGCGAGGGTCACCTCACTCATCGAGGCGCGCAGCTCCGCGGCCTGCTCGTCATCGAGCGCCGCGAAGAGCGGGGCGCGCCGCAGAACGTCGTCCACGTGTTCTCTCCTTGTCGACCTGCTCAGGGGACCGTGGTCCCCATGATGCCGGACGGTAAAACAGTGCGATCAATCACTAAGGATGACTTACCAGCGGCGCTGGTCGTGCTTCAGGGGGCTGATTGGGTAGGCATTGGCCCATGACCAAGGCGGATGTCAGTGCCTGCCTCTAGGCTGGCCGGGTGTCCAACAAGCCGGTGAGAGCGCAGGTCAAGGGGGCCGGACAGGTGACAGCAGGGAGTAATTCCGCCGTGGGCGAACAGGCTGTGGCGAAGCCGAAGAAAGTTGCGAAAAAGCCTGAGTCGCACCTCGCGATGGTCCGTCGCGCCCGCAGGATCAACCGCGGGCTCGCCGAGGTCTACCCGTACGCGCATCCGGAACTGGACTTCGAGAATCCGTTCCAGCTTCTGGTGGCGACGGTCCTCTCGGCGCAGACCACCGACCTGCGGGTCAACCAGACCACCCCGGCCCTGTTCGCCGCGTACCCGACGCCGGAGGACCTGGCGGCTGCGGTGCCCGAGGAGGTCGAGGAGATCCTGCGGCCGACCGGGTTCTTCCGGGCCAAGACGAAGTCCGTGATGGGGCTGTCCGTGGCTCTGCGGGACGAGTTCGGCGGCGAGGTGCCGGGCCGCATAGAGGATCTGGTGAAGCTGCCGGGCGTCGGCCGCAAGACGGCCAACGTCGTCCTCGGGAACTACTTCGGGGTCCCCGGCATTACGGTCGACACCCACTTCGGCCGCCTGGTGCGCCGCTGGAAGTGGACCGACGAGGAGGATCCGGTGAAGGTCGAGGCAGTGGTCGCCGAGATCTTCCCCAAGAGCGAGTGGACGATGCTCTCGCACCGGGTCGTCTTCCACGGCCGCCGGATCTGCCATGCCCGCAAGCCCGCCTGCGGGGCCTGCCCGATCGCCGCGCTGTGCCCGTCGTACGGCGTCGGCGAGACGGACCCGGAGAAGGCCGAGAAGCTGCTGAAGTACGAGAAGGGCGGCTACCCGGGGCAGCGGCTCAAGCCCCCGCAGTCGTTCCTCGACGCGGGCGGCAAACCGGCGCCGCCGCTGGGAGCGAGGCCGACCGACAAGTGACCGATCCGGCCGGCGGAACCCGGAACGATCGTGACGAGGGCGGACGTTGGGACAGTACGGGGGTGCCTATGAGACGCGCAGGGGCGGCGAACGCCGCGAGCGAGGGGTACGCCGGCACCACGAGTGAGGCGTATGTGAACGGGAACGGGGCCGGGGCGGCCGGCACACCGCAGGTCGACGTCACCGACCGGGGCCTGCCCGCCTGGCTGGACCCCGTGGCCGCGGTCGCCCGCGGCATCCGGCCGGAGCAGCTCAGCCTGTTCCTGCCGCCGGAGAGCGGCGGCGGACGGCAGTCCGCCGTGCTCGTGCTCTTCGGCGAGGGAGCACAGGGGCCCGAGGTGCTGCTGATGGAGCGTGCGAGCAGCCTGCGCTCGCACGCGGGACAGATCTCGTTCCCCGGCGGCGCCCTGGACCCCGACGACGGCGACCCGGAGACCACCGGGCCGCTCAGAGCGGCGCTCAGGGAGGCCGAGGAGGAGACCGGACTCGATCCTTCCGGTGTCCAGGTCTTCGGGGTGCTGCCCCGCCTCTACATCCCGGTGAGCGGCTTCGTGGTGACTCCCGTGCTCGGCTGGTGGCGCGCTCCGAGCCCGGTGGGCGCCGTCGACCAGGGCGAGACCGCCCGCGTCTTCACCGCCCCCCTGGCCTACCTCACGGACCCCGCCAACCGGGCGACGAGCGTGCACCCGCGCGGGCACCGCGGCCCGGCCTTCCTCCTGGACGACGGGCTGCTCTGGGGTTTCACCGCGGGAGTGCTCGACAAGGTGCTGCACTTCGCGGGCTGGGAGCGGCCCTGGGACCGCTCCCGTGAGGTCCCGCTCGACTGGCACGCATGACGGACATGACAGGGTGGCGGGCGTGAACGTCCTGGACATTGTGTTGCTGGTCGCTGCTGTGTGGTTCGCGGTCATCGGGTACCGCCAGGGATTCGTCGTCGGCATTCTGTCGGTGATCGGGTTCCTCGGCGGCGGGCTCGTCGCGGTCTATCTGCTCCCGGTGATCTGGGGGTGGTTCGCCGACGGGTCCTCGCTCGGCGACTCCACCACCGGCATCCTGGTGGCGGTCGTGATCGTGATCGTCTGCGCGTCGGTCGGCCAGGCCCTCACCACCCACCTCGGCAACAAACTCCGCAGACACATCACCTGGTCACCGGCGCGCGCGCTGGACGCCACCGGCGGCGCGCTGGTGAACGTGGTGGCGATGCTGCTGGTCGCCTGGCTGATCGGCTCCGCCCTCGCGGGCTCCTCACTGCCCACCCTGGGCAAAGAGGTGCGCAGCTCCAAGGTGCTGCTCGGAGTGTCCCGGGTGGTGCCGGGCGAGGCGGGCACCTGGTTCGCCGACTTCAGCTCCGTGCTCGCGCAGAACGGCTTCCCGCAGGTCTTCAGCCCGTTCGCCAACGAGCCGATCACCGAGGTCAGGGCCCCCGATCCGAAGCTGGCGGGCAGCCCGGTCGCGGCCCGTGCCAAGCAGTCCATCGTGAAGGTCGTCGGGACCGCGCCGGGCTGCGGCAAGGTCCTGGAGGGCACCGGATTCGTCTTCTCCGAGCGTCGCGTCATGACCAATGCGCACGTCGTCGGCGGGGTCAGCGAGCCGACCGTCCAGATCGGCGGCGAGGGCAGGCTGTACGACGCGCAGGTCGTGCTCTACGACTGGAAGCGCGACATCGCCGTCCTGGACGTGCCGGACCTGAAGGCACGCCCGCTGCAGTTCACCGAGGGCGACGCCCGCAGCGGCGACGGCGCGATCGTCGCGGGCTTCCCGGAGAACGGCGCATACGACGTCCGCTCCGCCCGCGTCCGCGGCCGGATCAACGCCAAGGGCCCGGACATCTACAAGCGCGACACCGTCCGCCGCGACGTCTACTCGCTGTACGCGACGGTCCGCCAGGGCAACTCCGGCGGCCCGCTGCTGACCCCCGAGGGCAAGGTCTACGGCGTCGTCTTCGCCAAGTCCCTGGACGACCCGGAGACCGGGTACGCGCTGACGGTCGACGAGATCCGCGACGACATCAAGACCGGCCGCACCGCCAACCAGCAGGTGGACACTCAGGGCTGCGCGCTCTGAGGGAGCGGCGTGGGCCTGCCCCGTACGCGGCCCGTTCCGCACGAGAAGGCGTGGGCCTGCCCCGTACGCGGCCCGTTCCGCACGAGAGGCGCCCCCCGGACCCGTACGTCCTGCGTCCTGCGTCCGGTGGATCAACCCGAGGGTGGACCTGAAAGGCCAACCCTCGGGTTGATCCGTGGGAGGGTCCGGACCTGAGAGGCTGAGGCATGCGACTGACGATCCTGGGCGGCGGGGGATTCCGCGTCCCTCTGGTGTACGGAGCGCTGCTGCGCGACCGTGCCGAGGGGCGCGTCACCCACGTCACCCTCCACGACCTCGACCCGGCGCGGCTGGCCGCCATCGCCCAGGTCCTCTCCGACCAGGCGGCCAGGGCCCGGGCCGGCGGCGTCCCCGGCATGCTCCCCGCCCCCGAGGTCACGGTCACCACCGATCTCGACGCGGCCCTGCGCGGCGCCGACTTCGTCTTCTCCGCGATCAGGGTGGGCGGCCTGGCGGGCCGGGCCGCCGACGAGCGGGTGGCCCTGGACGAGGGAGTGCTGGGCCAGGAGACCGTCGGCGCGGGCGGCATCGCGTACGGGCTGCGCACCGTGCCGGTGGCCGTCGACATCGCCCGCAGAGTGGCCCGGCTCGCGCCCGACGCCTGGGTCATCAACTTCACCAACCCGGCCGGCCTGGTCACCGAGGCCATGTCCCACCATCTCGGCGACCGGGTCATCGGCATCTGCGACTCCCCGGTGGGTCTCGCCCGCAGGGTTGCCCGCACCCTGGGCACACCGGACCCCGGTTCCGACGCCGTGCGCCTGGACTACGTCGGCCTCAACCACCTGGGCTGGCTGCGCGGGTTGTACGTCGATGACACGGACGTACTCCCGGAGTTGTTCGCCGACGAGAACCTGCTGACGTCCTTCGAGGAGGGCAAGCTCTTCGGCGCCGACTGGCTGCGCTCACTGGGCTCCGTGCCCAACGAGTACCTGCACTACTACTACTTCAACCGCGAGGCGGTGCGGGCCTACCAGCAGGCCGAGCAGACCCGTGGCGCCTTCCTCAGCGACCAGCAGGCGCACTTCTACGACGCGTTGGCCACAGCGGGCAGCCGTGCGTCCGCCCGGCCCGGCGGACACGCAGCGTGGGATGCCTGGGACCGCACGAGGGCCGAGCGGGAAGCGACGTACATGGCGGAGAACCGGGAGACGGCGGGCGCGGGTGCGCGGGCGGCCGACGATCTGGAGTCCGGCGGGTACGAGGACGTGGCGCTGGCCCTGATGAGGGCCATCGCCCGCGACGAACCCGCGCGGCTGATCCTGAACGTCCGCAATCGGCGCACGGGCAGCGGCCCCGGCGGGAACGCCGACCGAGTGGTCGGAATCCTCGACGAGGCAGCCGTCATCGAGGTCCCGTGCCAGGTCGACGCGGCCGGTGCACGGCCCCTCGCCGTGACGCCGCTGACCGGCCACGAGGCGGGCCTGGTGGCCGCCGTGAAGGCCGTGGAGCGCTGCGTACTGGCAGCGGGGGAGAGCGGGTCGAAGCGCCAGGCGGTCAAGGCGTTCGCCCTGCATCCGCTCGTCGACTCGGTCCAGGTGGCGCACCGGCTGCTGGAGGGCTACCGGCACGCACACCCGGGGCTCGACTACCTCCGGAAGGACTGACCCTCAGGAAGGACTCATCCCCAGGAAGAACCGACCCCCGGAAGAACCGACCCCAGGAAGAACCGACCCGTGAGAAGGGCTCCTCAGGTCCGCTGATGCCTCAGTCGCGCGGACATCCACCGGGCGCGGCGCCGGAGGATGCGGGGGATACCCATCGCCTGGCCGGGGTGTTCATGACCCTCATCGTGGGGGCGTCCCCTCTCGGAGATGATCGGCGCTGCGGCCGAGCGGCGGTTGCGTGCTGAGTCACCGTAGTCGTGCGTCCAGCCCATACCCCGACGTGTGCCCGGGCCTCATGGTCGGTAATCGCCTGACGGCCCGCCAATTGGCCTATGCGGGAGGCATTTGGCTGTTCGTAGTACAAGTGTTCCGGTCCTGCCCAGTCCTGGCCCGGGACTACCGGTCTGGTTCCGGGTCCTTCAGCCAGTTCACCAGCTCCGTGGAGAAGGCCTCCGGGTCCTCCTCGTGCGGGAAGTGGCCGAGGCCGTCGAACAGCCGCCACCGGTAGGGGGCCTCGACGTACTCGCCGGAGCCCGCCGCGCTGCGGGTGCGCATCACCGGGTCCAGCGCGCCGTGCAGATGCAGCGTCGGCACCTTGACCGGCGTCTTCATCCGCCGGTTGAACTGAAGACCGTCCGGCCTGGCCATCGAGCGGACCATCCACCGGTACGGCTCGATCGAGCAGTGTGCTGTGGAAGGGATCGTCATCGCCCGCCGGTAGGTGTCGACTGCCTCGTCGTCGGGCTGCCGGGGCCCCGACCACTCCCGGATCAGCCGTCCCGTGAGGGCCGCGTCGTCCGCGACGAGCTGACGCTCCGGCACCCACGGCCGCTGGAACCCCCAGATGTACGAACCGGCCCGCGACTGGGAGAAGTCCGAGAGCATCGCGGAACGCCAGCGCCTGGGGTGCGGCATCGACGAGACGACCAGCCGGCGCACCAGCTTGGGCCGCATCGCCGCCGCCGTCCACGCCAGGTATCCGCCCAGGTCGTGCCCGACGAGCGCCGCGTCCGGCTCGCCCAGCGACCGGACGACGCCCGTGATGTCGAGCGCCAGGTTCGCCGGGTCGTAACCGCGCGGCGTACGGTCGCTGCCGCCCACCCCGCGCAGGTCCATCGCCACGGCCCGGTATCCGGCGTCGGCGAGCGCGGTCAGCTGATGCCGCCAGGTCCACCAGAACTGCGGGAACCCGTGCAGCAGCAACACCAGTGGCCCGTCCCCCAGCTCCGCGATGTGGAAGCGCGCCCCGTTGGCGGCCACGTCACGGTGCGTCCACGGACCGTCGAGCCGTACGGCGGAAGCGGGCGTGGCACCCGGAGCGGGAGCCGTGGAGGACGAAGCGGGTCTACCGGAGCCGTTGGTATCAAGGGCGGTCATACGGACGAGCGTGCCACAACAACCGCACTGTCCTCACGCGGGTGAGGCTTCGCGTTGCCGAGCACGGCCGCCGTCTCCTTGGCGGACGCCGCGACCTTCTGCGGGCCCTTCCCCTGCTTGGCCTTCTTCGCGAAGACCACACCCACAAGACCGATCAGCCCTGCCACCAGGACGTTCACGGCGAAGGAGAGCAGGAAGCACCAGGCGAGGTTCCAGCCCGTCCAGGCCTGGAAGCCGTACGCCAGGGCGAAGCTGAGCATCGGCAGCGAGAAGACCAGCACGGCGCCGGCCGCACCGAATGCCCCGCCGCTGACCGCCCCCCGCTTCACGTCCTGCCGCAGCTGCGTCTTCGCCAGGGCGATCTCGTCATGCACCAGCGCGGACATTTCGGTGGTCGCCGTGGCGACCAACTGGCCGAGGCTGCGGTCGGCACTCTCGACGTCGTGGACGCGCTGCGCGTCGGAGGCGTTGCGGGCGGGGTCGCTCATCGCTCTCTCCCTCTGCTGTTCAAGCTTCTGTTCAAGCCTTTTCGAGCCTGACGGATCCGTGTCGGACCTGCTGTCGGATTCGATGCCGGATCCGATGTCAGATCATGCCGGACCGTCGCGGCCGTCGCGCGCCGCCCCCGCCACTTCGTCGTCGGATCCTGAACCGGCGTCCCCGCTGCTACCCACGCAGAGCGCCGCCAGCCGCCGGTGTTCCGCCGCTTTCGCCTCGTGGATCGCGGCCATCCGCAGGTGGTAGTCCGGCTTCCCGATCTCGTACACGTCGGGGATGCCGTCCATGTCCTCGTCGCGCTCCTCCTCCTCGTAGAGCGCACGGTACTTGCGGACGCGCAGCTTCAGCAGCACCGCGGAGAACACGGCGGCGATCAGCGAGCCGATGAGCACGGCCGCCTTGACCTCGTCGGCGAGCTTCAGGTCGTCGGTGAAGGCCAGCTCGCCGATCAGCAGCGAGACGGTGAAGCCGATGCCGGCCAGCGTGGCGACCGCGAAGACATCCGGCCAGACCAGGTCGTCGTTCAGTTCGGCCCTGGTGAACCGGGCCGCCAGCCAGGTACCGCCGAAGATCCCGAGCGCCTTGCCGACCACCAGGCCCAGCACCACACCCAGCGTCTCGGGCTGGGTGAAGACATCCGCGAGCGCCCCGCCCGACACCGAGACACCGGCAGAGAACAGGGCGAACAGCGGCACCGCGAGCCCCGCCGACAACGGCCGCACCAGGTGTTCGATGTGCTCGCCCGGCGAGTGCTGCTCGCCCTCGCGGCGCGAGCAGCGCAGCATCAGCCCCATGGCCACACCGGCGATCGTGGCGTGCACCCCGCTGTTGTACATCAGCCCCCAGATGACCAGGGCCAGCGGTACGTAGAGGTACCAGCCGCGCACGTTCGCCCTAAGCAGCAGCCAGAACACGGCGAGGGCGACGACCGCGCCGCCGAGCGCGAGGAAGTTGATGTCGCTGGTGAAGAAGACCGCGATGATCAGGATCGCGAAGAGGTCGTCGACGACGGCGAGGGTGAGCAGGAAGGCCCGCAGCGCGGACGGCAGCGAGGTGCCGATCACCGCGAGGACCGCCAGTGCGAAGGCGATGTCGGTGGCGGTGGGCACCGCCCAGCCGCTGGTGTCGCCGTCGCCGAGCACATTGACCGTGACGTAGACGAGGGCCGGGACCGCCATGCCGCACAGGGCGGCGATCACGGGCAGTGCCGCCGCCTTCGGGTCGCGCAGTTCACCGGCGACCAGCTCGCGCTTGAGCTCGATGCCCGCGACGAAGAAGAAGACGGCCAGCAGGCCGTCGGCCGCCCAGTGCTGGACGGACAGGTCCAGGCCGAGGAAACCGGGCCCCAGGTGCAGACCGCGCAGCGACTCGTAACTCGCTCCGAAGGTGTTCGCCCAGATCAGCGCGGCGACCGCGGCTGCCAGCAGCAGGACTCCGCCGACGGTCTCGGTGCGGAGCGCGTCCGCGACGTATGTGCGCTCGGGGAGCGGCAGCCGTCCCAGGAACTTGCTCTTGGCGGGCGTGGGGTCAGTGGGCGCAGCCACGGGGGAATACCTCCGGTCGGGTGGGCAGCATGAAGCACATTGCCGACCAGACTTCCCGGCGCACCTGTCGAGTTTTGACGCGTTCCTGACGCGTGGCCAACTGTACCCATGGTGCGCAAGGACGTATCCGGCGATCTTCACTTTACGAGCGAAGAGGGCACCCGGCGCGGCGTAGCCGTCCGGATGCCCTCTGTCGTGACGCGAGGGTGGGTCAGTCCTCGCCGGCCGCCGAACTCGGCAGCTTCGCCTGGATCAGACCCATCACCGAGGCGTCGGTGAGCGTCGAGACGTCGCCCAGCTCGCGGTCCTCGGCGATGTCGCGCAGCAGCCGCCGCATGATCTTGCCGGAGCGGGTCTTCGGCAGCTCCGCCACCGGCATGATCCGCTTCGGCTTGGCGATCGGGCCGAGCGTGGCGCCGACGTGCTGGCGCAGTTCGGCCACGAGCGTCTCGGTCTCCGACGCGGTGCCTCGCAGGATCACGAAGGCGACGATGGCCTGCCCGGTCGTCTCGTCCGCGGCGCCGACCACGGCGGCCTCGGCGACCGACGGGTGCGAGACGAGCGCGGACTCGACCTCGGTGGTCGAGATGTTGTGCCCTGACACGAGCATCACGTCGTCGACGCGGCCGAGCAGCCAGATGTCGCCGTCGTCGTCCTTCTTGGCGCCGTCACCGGCGAAGTACCGGCCCTCGAAGCGTGACCAGTAGGTGTCGATGAAACGCTGGTCGTCGCCCCAGATCGTACGGAGCATGGAGGGCCACGGCTCCGTGAGCACCAGGTAGCCGCCCCCGCCGTCGGGCACCTCGTTCGCCTCGTCGTCGACGACGGTGGCGGAGATGCCGGGCAGTGCGCGCTGCGCGGAGCCGGGCTTGGTCTCGGTGACGCCGGGCAGCGGCGAGATCATCATCGCGCCGGTCTCGGTCTGCCACCAGGTGTCCACGATCGGGCACCTGTCGCCGCCGATGTGCTTGCGGTACCACATCCAGGCCTCGGGGTTGATCGGCTCGCCGACCGACCCGAGGACCCGCAGCGAGGACAGGTCGAACTTCGCGGGGATGTCGTCGCCCCACTTCATGAACGTACGGATCGCGGTCGGCGCGGTGTAGAGGATGCTCACGCCGTACTTCTGCACGATCTCCCAGAAGCGCCCCTGGTGGGGGCTGTCGGGCGTGCCCTCGTACATGACCTGGGTCGCGCCGTTGGCGAGCGGGCCGTAGACGATGTACGAGTGCCCGGTGACCCAGCCGATGTCGGCGGTGCACCAGTAGACGTCGGTCTCGGGCTTGAGGTCGAAGACCGCGTGGTGCGTGTACGCGGCCTGGGTCAGGTAACCGCCGGAGGTGTGCAGGATGCCCTTGGGCTTACCCGTGGTGCCGGAGGTGTAGAGGATGAACAGCGGGTGCTCCGCCTCGAACGCCTCGGGGGTGTGCTCGGCGGACTGCCGGCCGACGATGTCGTGCCACCAGACGTCGGTCCGCTCGACCCACGCGGTGTCCTGGCCGGTGCGGCGTACCACCAGGACGTGTTCCACCTGCGGGCACTTGGCCACGGCCTCGTCGATGGCGGGCTTGAGCGCGGAGGGCTTGCCGCGCCGGTAGCCGCCGTCGGCGGTGATGACGACCTTCGCGTCGGCGTCCTGGATGCGGGAGGCCACCGCGTCGGCGGAGAAGCCGCCGAAGACGACCGAGTGCGCGGCGCCGATGCGGGCACAGGCCAGCATCGAGACGGCGGCCTCGGGAATCATCGGAAGGTAGATCGCGACTCGGTCGCCCTTGCGGACGCCCAGCTCGGTCAGGGCGTGCGCGGCGCGCGACACCTCGTCCTTGAGCTCGGCGTAGGTGATCGCGCGGCTGTCGCCGGGCTCGCCCTCGAAGTGGATGGCGACCCTCTCGCCGTTGCCCGCCTCGACGTGCCGGTCCACGCAGTTGTACGCGACGTTCAGCGCGCCGTCGGCGAACCATTTCGCGAAGGGCGGGTTCGACCAGTCGAGTGTCTCGGTGGGCTCGGTGGCCCAGGTGAGCCGGCGTGCCTGCTCGGCCCAGAAGCCGAGACGGTCGGCCTTGGCCTGCTCGTACGCCTCCGCGGTGACGTTGGCGTTCGCGGCCAGCTCTGCCGGAGGAGCAAAACGGCGCTCTTCCTTCAAAAGATTGGCCAGGCTTTCGTTGCTCACGACATCTCCCATTCCCAGGGCGTCCGATGTGTCCCGGGGCCTAGCTCATCAGTCCGTGGGCCGGGTGACAAGAGCCATCCGGAAATTGGTTTAGACCTGTGAGCCGGGGTGGCGCCCGGACGGCCCTCACCACGGACGCGCGCGGAGAGGGCCATCAGGTGGCACGGACGTACCGCCGGTACGGTTCGGATGCCCGGTCAGGCGGGGAGGTCTTCCCGCTCCGCGTGCGGCGAGGGCGCCACCCGGTCGAAGACCTCCATGGTCTCCCCGACCGCTGCCCCGTCGACCAGCAGATATGCCTGGGCCTCGGCCACATGGAAGTACATCCCGTGCAGCTCCAGTGTCCCTTCGGCGAGTCTGCGTTTCACCGACTCGTGCTGCCGCAGGTGTTCCAGTTGCTGCACGACGTTGGTGAGGCACAACTGCTCCACCACGTCGGTGGGCAGTCGTCCGGAGATGCGCGCCCATGCGTGGTGACGGCTCCTCATGCGCCTGAGGCTGGGGGCCCCGTGGCGCAGCCAGCGCCGCAGCGGGGTCGCTTCGCCCCCCTCGGCGGGGCCGCTGAGCAGAGCCTGCATGGCACCGCAGCCCGAATGCCCGCAGACGGTGATGGACTGCACCCCCAGCACGTCCACCGCGTACTCGATGGCGGCGGCGACCGAATCGTCCGAACCCTCCGCACCGGGCGGCGGGACCAGGTTTCCCACATTCCTTACGGTGAAGAGGTCACCGGGGCCGCTCGACGTGATCATGCTGGTGACCAGCCGGGAGTCCGCGCAGGTGAGGAAAAGCTGGGAGGGCTGCTGCCCTTCGCGGGCGAGCCGGGCCAGCTCGTCGCGCACCAGCGGCGCGGTGTTGCGCTGGAAGGCGCTGAGTCCGCTGGCCAGATGGTGCGTGCCGGCCGGACGGGACACCGGCTTGACGGCCGGGCCCCCGTGCTCGTCGCAGTGGTGGTTGCGCCAGGGGGTCCAGGGGCGGCAGCAGGTGTGCGCGGCCGCAGGTCCGGAGACCCGGATTCCGGACCGGCCTGTGACCTCGACCTTTCCGCCCTGCGCGACATGGCAGTCCTGCCAGGTCTGCAGCGCTTCGTATGCCGCGTGGTCCATGAACGAGCCGTCCAGCTCCACCACCGCGTGGGTCCCCTGGGGCACTTGGGAGAGGGCACGGGTCAGCCGGGGTACCGCGAGGAAGGTCAGCTGACCGCGGGCCCTGACGTGATGGATGCCGTCGGGGCTGGTCTCGGTGACGATCCGGGTCCTGGCGAGACGGTGCATCGCGACCGCGACGGCCACCGCGATCCCCAGCGCCACACCTTGCAGCACGCCGAACAGCACGACGCCGCCGACCGTGGTCGCGTACACCAGGAACTCGCGGTGCCGGTGCACGTTGCGGATGTGCGCGAAGCTCACCATCTGGATGCCGACCATCATGACCAGCGCGGCGAGCGCCGCCAGCGGAATCCACTCCAGTACACCGACCAGCAGTCCGGCGGCGAGCATCACCCATACGCCGTGCAGCACGGTGGAAGCGCGGCTGACCGCACCCGTACGGACATTGGCGGAGGAGCGGACGGCGCCGCCGGAGATCGGCATCCCGCCCAGCAGCCCGGACACCATGTTGGAGGCCCCCTGGCCGCGCAGCTCGCGGTCCAGGTCGGAGCGCGGCACGGGCACCGCCCCCGGCCGCTCGGCGGCGAGCTTGTCCACGGCGACCGCGGACAACAGCGATTCCAGGCTCGCCACCAACGTGACCGTCAGTACGGCCGCGACCAGCGCGAGCACCGGTCCCTGTGGCATCTCGGGCAGCGCGTGACTGCGCCAGGACGGCAGGTCGACCCGGGTGATCCCGGGAGCGAGCACGGCGGCGACCGCGGTGGCGAGAGCCACGGAGGCGAGCGCGGCGGGGGTCCTGCGCAGGAGTCTTCCCGTACGTCCCGGAAGCCGTGGCCAGAGCACCAGGACGGCGATGGTGAGCAGACCGATGAGAGGAGCGGCCGGCTCGATCTGGGCCAACTGCTCCGGCAGCGCGAGGGCGTTCGCGGTGGCGGAGCTCTGCGGAGAGCCGCCGAGCACGATGTGCAGCTGGGCGAGCGCGATGGCGACACCGATGCCGGCGAGGGTGCCGTGCACGATGGCGGGGCTGACGGCCAGCGCGTTGCGCGCGGCTCTGAGCGAGCCGAGGAGGATCTGCACCAGACCGGCGCAGATCACGATCCCGCAGGTGGTGCGCCAGCCGTAACGCTGGATCAATTCGGCGGTCACGACGGTCAGTCCGGCCGAGGGGCCGCTGACCTGGAGGGGAGAGCCGCCGAGCAGGCCGCCCACGATGCCGCCGACCGCGGCACCGATCAGACCCGCCTGCAACGGTGCGTCGATGGCGACGGCCAGCCCCAGGGACATGGGGACGGCGATCAGGAACACGGTGATCGAGGCGGACAGGTCGCCGCCTGCGATGCGCAAGCGCCGCCGCCCGTGCCCCTGGCCGTCGCCGGACGGCGGGCTGTGCGGCCGCTGGAACCTGGAGGCTCTGGTGGTGCGCGAGGTGTGGTCGGGGCGAGTGGGTACGCAAGCAGACATTGCTCTTGTCTCCTCCGGGGCAGCGCGGGTCGCGGAACTGGGGATCGCGGCCGTGGGTCACGGCGTGCAGCGGGGGAATCAAAACTCTCGGTAAATGAATCGTAATTCAGAGTAAAGAAAGGGCATGGCATTTGGGGGCATATGGGGTAACTCTTCACCCGAACGAATGAATAATCCTTTCAGGCGGCTTGTCGCATCAATGGGCGTGTGGGTGCATGCGAGGTTTGCCGCGCATTTCCGGACGAATTGTGCTTCGGCCGGCGCAGACACGATCCCAGTACCGTTCCAGAAAGAGGGTGGGCGGATGATGGCCGCCACGAAGAGAGTCACCTTCGGCGTCACCGCCGCCGTGCTGTCCCTGGCCCTCGCAGGCTGCTCCGGCTCCGCGGAACCGGAGGCAGGCGGCCCGGTGGGAGCCCCCGGCGCCAAGAAGAACGCGCCTGTCGCTGCCCCCGGAAGCCCGGTCCGGCTGATCGGCGACGGCTCGACCGCGTACACCGGCGCACAGCCCCTGCAGCCCGTACCGCGCAAGCTGGGGCCCGGTGAGAAGCCGCCGCAGTTCGTGGTCTTCTCCTGGGACGGCGCCGGCGAGGACAGCCAGCGGCTCTTCTCGCACTTCCGTGAGGTGGGCCGGAAGTACCACGCGACGATGACGTACTTCCTCAGCGGCGTGTACCTGCTGCCCGAGCACAAGAAGAGCCTCTACTACCCGCCGCAGCACTCGGTCGGCCGCTCCGACATCGGGTTCAACGACGTCAAGGGAATCCGCGACACCGTCGAGCAGATCCGCGGCGCCTGGCTCGAGGGCAACGAGATCGGCACCCACTTCAACGGCCACTTCTGCGGCAAGGACGGCGGCGTCGGCACCTGGTCGAAGGAGGAGTGGAAGAGCGAGATCCTCCAGGCCAAGTCCTTCGTCAAGAACTGGAAGAGCAACGCGGCCCTCAAGGACCTCAAGCCGCTGCCCTTCGACTACGAGAAGGAGCTCGTCGGCGCCCGCACCCCCTGTCTGGAGGGGCGCAAGAACTTCATGCGTGCGGCCTCGGAGATGGGGTTCCGCTACGACACCAGCGGCGTCAACGACCAGATCTGGCCCGAGAAGCAGGGCAAACTCTGGGACCTGTCCATGCAGTTGGTACCGGTCCCGGGGCGCGCCTTCCAGACCCTGTCCATGGACTACAACTTCTACATGAACCAGTCCGGGGCGAGGCGGGGCGAGGAGTCCCAGCACGAGTACTGGGGCAACCAGATGCGCGACGGCCTGGTGCAGGCCTTCGAGCGCTCGTACAAGGGCAACCGCGCCCCGCTGATCATCGGCAACCACTTCGAGTCCTGGAACGGCGGCACCTACATGCGCGCCATCGAGGACACCATCAAGACCGTCTGCACCCAGCGCGACGTGAAGTGCGTGTCGTTCCGCCAGCTCGCGGACTGGCTGGACGTGCAGGACCCGCAGGTCCTGGCGAAGCTCCGCACCCTGAAGGTCGGCCAGGCACCGAAGACGGACTGGGCGACCTTCCTCGACCCCCGCGCCGCCGCCGTCACGCACGCACCGGGTGCTGCCGACCCGGTCAGGCCGGCTGAGCGGCACTGACCGCCCGCTGCTCGCCGAGCACGAAGGCCGGGTCGACCTGGGCAGCCAGGTCGGCGCCGGTCTTCGCGTTCCCCCAGCTCTCCGCGTTCTTCAGGTGGAAGTGCACCATCTGGCGGGTGTAGCGCTCCCAGTCGCGGTGCGCGTAGCTGTCCTCGGCGGCGTCCTGAAGGACTTGGAGGGCCTGCCGGTTGTCCGCCTCCAGGAGCTCGAACCGGGCCGGCCGGCCCTTCTCCATGGCGCGCACCCAGTCCGAGTGGCCCATCGTGACCAGCAGGTCGTCGCCGACCTCCGCGCGCAGGAAGTCCAGGTCGTCCTGGCCCTGCACCTTGTTCCCGACGACCTTGAGCGCGATGCCGTAGTCCCGGGCGTACTCCTTGTACTGGCGGTAGACCGACACCCCCTTCCGGGTCGGCTCGGCCACCAGGAACGTCATGTCGAAGCGGGTGAACATGCCCGATGCGAAGGAGTCAGAACCCGCCGTCATGTCGACGACGACGAACTCGTCCGGGCCGTCGACCAGGTGGTTCAGGCACATCTCAACCGCGCCGACCTTCGAGTGGTAGCAGGCGACCCCGAGGTCGGACTCGGTGAAGGGGCCCGTCGCCATCAGCCGGATCTCGCCGTCGTCGAGCGTGACGGGGCGCGCGCAGGCGTCGTAGACCGGGTTGTCCTCCTCGACCCGCAGCAGGCGCGAGCCCTCGCCGGGCGGGGTCGTCTTGATCATCGTGTCGGCCGAGGCGATGCGCGGGTTGGCGCCGCGGAGATAGTCCTTGATGAGCGGGAGGTGGGCCCCCATCGCCGGCATCGCGGCCGACTCCTCCTCGCTCAGTCCGAGGGCGGCGCCAAGGTGCTGGTTGATGTCGGCGTCCACGGCGACGACCGGGGCCTCGTTGGCGGTGAGGTGGCGGATGAACAGCGAGGACAGCGTGGTCTTGCCACTGCCGCCCTTCCCGACGAAAGCGATCTTCATGTTCACCAAGGGTAATCGCATGAATGCGATGGGTGTGCACGGTGAGTGAAGAAGACCACTCCAAGGAGGGGCGGGAAGGGGCGCGGCGGATCGGTGCGTACGCTCCCTACTTATGAGTACGAACGCTGATCCGCTCGCGGCGCTGGGTGCGCTGGCCGGCGTGCCCGAGGCCGTGGACTCCGTACGCAAGGCCGTGGACCGGGTTTACGGGCACCGCGTCATGCGGCGTCGCAGCAACGAGATCACCGCGGAGGCCGCACTGCGCGGCGCACGCGGTTCGGCGGCGCTCTCGGGTGCCGACTGGGCGCTGGAGGAGGTGCGGCGGCGCACCGACTTCCGGGGGGACGACGAGTCGAGGGTGGTCGGCGGCGCCCTGCGCCTGACGGCCGAGGCCGGCCAGCTCCTGTCCATCTGGCGGCAGTCGCCGCTGCGCGTGCTGGCGCGGCTGCATCTGGTGGCGGCCGGCGGCGCGGAGATCGCCGACGAACTGGTGGGCCGGCCGCGGCTGGCGGGCGAGCCGGTGATGGAGCCGCTGATCGGGCTGCCGCTGCCGGGCGCGGACGAGGTGGCGGGCCGGCTCGAGGGGCTTTCGCAGCTGATCATCGCGGGGGGTGCGGCGGCTCCGGCGCTGGTCACGGCCGCGGTGGTGCACGGGGAACTGCTGGCCCTGCGGCCGTTCGGCTCGCACAACGGTCTGGTGGCGCGTACCGCCGAGCGCATCGTGCTGATCAACAGCGGCCTCGACCCGAAGTCGGTCTGTCCGCCCGAGGTCGGCCACGCGGAACTGGGGCGGGCGGCCTATGTCGGAGCTCTGGAGGGGTACGTGTCGGGCACGCCGGAGGGTGTGGCGGCGTGGATCGCGCACTGCGGGCGGGCTGCGGAGCTGGGGGCCAGGGAGTCGACCGCGGTCTGCGAGGCGCTTCAGCGCGGGGCGGCCTGAGGGCCCCGGACCCGCCGCCGAGCTCGGGCAGCAGCCCGGCACGAGACGGCAAGGCCCGCCCCAGGCGGGCACAAAGATGCGGCGGTACCTGAATCGGTACCGCCGCTGGCATGTCCGCCGGGTTACCAAGCGTCCTCGAATATTTGCCCATCAGGTCGGGATCTTCGCCCGTGCCCTGGTGCGGCTGGCCCGTAATCGACGGGTCGACGTCGCGTGGGTGCTCGACTTCCATGCGCGGTCCGTGGGGCCGTACTGCGTAGAAGGTGATCCTCTCGGATGTCCCTGGTCTCGCGGGCCGTTGACTCCTTTGTACTCCCGTTGCCGGGGAAGCGAAACCCCTGGCGATGCTTCTTTACTTTTGTTCTCAAATACGGGCAAAGGGTTCCGCGGTGGTCGCGGTGGCGGTGACCCTGACCGGCAGGCCGCGGCGGCGGCTCGCGTACCAGACGAGCCCTGCCGTGGCGGCGGCCGCGCCCACGGCTGCCGCCGCCATCAAGGCGGGGCGGGGCGGCATGGAGAGGGAGGGCAGTCGCTGTTTCAGTCTCACCGGACGGTTGAAGACGAGAATCGGCCACTGTCGTGCGGCCGCTTCGCGGCGCAGCGCACGGTCCGGATTGACCGCGTGCGGGTGCCCGACCGACTCCAGCATCGGTACGTCGGTGGCTGAATCGCTGTACGCGAAGCAGCGCGCCAGGTCGTACCCCTCGGAGGCGGCGAGCTCCTTGACCGCCTCGGCCTTGGTGGGGCCGTACGCGTAGTACTCCACTTCGCCGGTGAAGCAGCCGTCGTCACCGACGACCATCCGGGTCGCCACGACCCGGTCCGCTCCCAGCAGCTCGCCGATCGGCTCGACCACTTCGGCGCCGGAGGTCGAAACGATCACGACGTCACGGCCGGCCGCGTGGTGCTCCTCGATGAGGGAGGCCGCCTCGTCGTAAATGATGGGGTCGATCAGGTCGTGCAGGGTTTCCGCGACGATCTCCCGCACCTGCTGGACGTTCCAGCCCTTGCAGAGCGCGGAGAGGTATTTGCGCATGCCCTCCATCTGATCGTGGTCCGCGCCGCCCGCCAGAAAGACGAACTGGGCGTAGGCCGTTCGCAGAACGGCCCGGCGGTTGATCAGCCCGCCTTGGTAGAAGGACTTGCTGAAGGTCAGCGTGCTCGACTTCGCAATGATGGTCTTGTCCAGATCGAAGAAGGCAGCGGTGCGAGGCAACGAGTGGTTTTCCACGAGGCGAGCATAGGCGCCCGCCATTCGGCGTACGCTGGGGCGTGCGGGTTTGCCTGAGAAGGCTCTCGGGTACACCATGGAAGTCACGGATCGTTCGCGACCGTGCTACCCCGGTTCGGCTCCTCCCCCCCCGAGTCGGACCGTGGCAGACGACCCCCGCTCTCCCCCCCGGCGGGGGTCGTCGCATGTCCGGATGCTTTTTCGGGCTCCGGAACGACCCCTCGTACGTACGCATCGCATGGCCCTCCCCCTGGTGACCGGCATTCGGTGACGCCCTCCTGCGACCTGAACTCGTCACTCTGTGTAGTTGTTCCGCTCCCCTTGGAAGTCACTGGTAAGGGTGAGCGGAATATTCACAAGCGCCGACTTGTCCACAGTTTTTGAGCAAGATCCACATTGTTTTCCGGATCGCTGCACGGTGATTCCAGTCCGCGAACTCCGCGGATGTCCAAATCACTTGAGATCGCAGTGAGAGGGGGCGGGGATCGTGGCTGGACCGATCACACCCGACCGGTTGTCGGTTGCCGAAGGGCGGCGGGGCGGACCGCTGATCGTCACCGAAGACATGGAACTGCTCGACGATCTGCTGAGGCTGTGCGCCGCGGCGGGGGTGGAGCCGGAAGTGCAGCACGGAGTTCCGGAGCGGCGCGGGAGCTGGGAAGCGGCACCGCTGGTGCTCGTGGGGGACGACGCCGCGGTCCGGATGCGCGGGGCCGTGCGCCGCCGGGGCGTCATGCTCGTCGGCCACGACCAGGACGACCCGTCGGTCTGGCAGCGGGCCGTCGAGATCGGCGCGGACCACGTGCTGCGGCTGCCGGACGCGGAGAGCTGGCTGGTGAACCAGATCGCCGACGCGACCGAGGGCGTCGGACGCCAGGCGCTCACCGTCGGGGTGATGGGCGGACGCGGCGGAGCGGGAGCTTCCACCTTGGCCTGCGCGCTGGCCGTGACGGCGGCGCGAGCGGGCAGGCGGACGATGCTTGTCGACGCCGACCCGCTCGGCGGCGGGCTCGACGTCCTGCTCGGCGGGGAGGCAGCGGAAGGGATGCGATGGCCGGAATTCGCCTCTTCGCGGGGGCGGGTGGCCAGCGCCGCGCTGGAGGAATCGCTGCCCCGGCTGCACAACCTGAGGGTGCTGAGCTGGGACCGCAGCGACGCGGTGGTGATCCCGCCGGAGGCGATGCGGGCCGTGCTTGCCGCGGCCCGCAGGGCGGGCGGAGTAGTGGTCGTGGACCTGCCGCGGCGGGTGGACGAGAGCGTGGCGGAGGCGCTCGCCCAGCTCGACGTGGGGCTCCTGGTGGTGCCCGGGGAGCTGCGTGCGGTGGCCGCCGCGCAGCGGGTCGCCTCCGCGGCGAGCATGGTCCTGGCTGACCTGCGGACGGTCGTACGGGGGCCGTACGCGACGGGGCTCGACGAGGAGTGGGTGGCCAGGACCCTGAACCTGCCGCTGGTGGGTGAACTGCCGCCCGAACCGGGGCTCTCGCAGGCGCTCTCGGACGGGGAGCCGCCAGGTGGGAGCGCGCGGGGGCCACTGGCCCGGTTCTGCACGGCCTTCTGGGAGCGGGCACTGGTCGGGGGTGCGGCCCGGTGAGCGCGGCCGTACTTCTCGACGCCGTGCGGCAGCGGCTCGCGGAGAGCGGGGCGGAGCCGACCCCGGCCAGGGTGGCTGCCGCCCTGCGGGCTCAGGGGCGACTCCTCGGGGACGCGGAAGTACTGGGCGCCGCAGCGGAGTTGAGGTCCGAACTGGTCGGCACCGGGCCGCTGGAGCCGCTGCTCGCCGACCCGTCGGTGAGCGACGTGCTGGTGTCCGCGCCCGACCGGGTGTGGGTCGACCGGGGCGCGGGCCTGGAGCTCGCCGGGGTGTCCTTCCCGGACGCGGCGGCGGTGCGCAGACTGGCGCAGCGGCTCGCGGCGGTCGCGGGACGGCGGCTGGACGACGCCCGGCCGTGGGTGGACGCCCGGCTGCCGGACGGGACCCGGATGCACGCGGTGCTGCCGCCGGTGGCCGTCGGGTCGACCTGTCTGTCGCTGCGGGTGGTGCGGCCGAAGGCGTTCCGGCCGGAGGAGCTGGTGGCGGCGGGGACGGTGCCGCCGGGCGGGGACGGCCTGCTCCGGGCGCTGGTCGAGGCCCGGCTGTCGTACCTGATCAGCGGAGGTACGGGGGCGGGCAAGACCACTCTGCTCTCGGCACTGCTGGGGCTGGTCGGGGAGCACGAACGGATCGTGCTGGCCGAGGACTCCGCCGAGCTGCGGCCCGAGCATCCGCATGTGGTGCGGCTGGAGTCCAGGCCGCCGAACCAGGAGGGCGCCGGGCGGGTCACCTTGCGGGACCTGGTGCGGCAGGCACTGCGGATGCGGCCCGACCGGCTGGTGGTCGGGGAGGTGCGCGGGGCCGAGGTGACCGAGTTGCTGGCGGCTCTCAACACGGGCCACGAGGGCGGCTGCGGAACGGTGCACGCCAACGCCGCGGCGCATGTGCCGGCCCGGCTGGAGGCGCTGGGGACGGCCGCCGGGCTCGACAGGGCGGCGCTGCACAGCCAGTTGGGGGCCGCGCTGTCGGTGCTGCTGCATCTCGTACGGGACCGGGACGGGCGGCGCCGGCTCGCCGAGGTGCACGTACTGGAGCGGGACCCGGCGGGGCTGGTGGTGACGGTGCCCGCGCTGCGGTGGGGCACCGGCGGATTCGTAAGGGAACGGGGCTGGCCGCGGTTGCGGGAGCTGATCGGGGGTGCGTGGTGAGGGTGCTGGGAGCCGCGGGGTACGCGGCGATGCTGTGCGCGGGGCTGGCGGCCTATCTGCTGGTCGGGTGGGAGCACCAGGCGCGGCGGGCCAGGCTGGTGGTGGCCGGCGGGCCGGTGGAGGGGCGGGGGGTGCCCCCATGGGTGGTGCTGTGGCGGCTGGCGCGGGAGCGGGTGCGGCCCCAGTGGCTGTGCCTGCCCGTGGCCGGAGCTGTCGCCGCGCTCGGGGAGTCGGTGATTCCGCTGGTCCTCGGGGCGGTGGCGGTGCCTCTGGTGGGACGGCAGCTGCGGGCACGGGAGGCGGCGCGGGCGCGTGGGCTGCGGGCCGACCGGGTGATCGCGTTGTGCGGGGCGGTGAGCGGGGAACTGAGAGCTGGCAGCCAGCCGGGGCAGGCCCTGTGCACGGCGGCCGCGGACACCGGGGGGCTGGGGGCCGCGGAGGCGGAGGTGCTGGCGGCCGCCCGGTTCGGGGGTGATGTGCCGGTGGTCCTGCACCGGGCGGCGGGTGAGCCGGGGGCGGAGGGGCTGGTCGGGATCGCGGTCTGCTGGCAGGTGTCGGTGGGCAGCGGGGCCGGACTCGCGGCGGGGCTCGACCGGCTGGAGGCCGCGTTGCGGGACGAGCGGGACCGCCGGGAGCAGTTGCGGGCCAGGCTCTCCGGGGCCTGGTCGACGGTGGGGCTGCTCGCGCTGCTGCCCGTGGTGGGGGTGGTGATCGGGAGCGCGATGGGCGCCGACCCGCTCGCGGTGCTGCTGCACACGCCGCTCGGGCTCGGATGCCTGGTGGTGGGCGGGCTGCTGGAGGCCGGGGGCCTGCTGTGGGCCCGGCGGATCGTACGGAGCGGAGAGGGGGCGGGCGGGTGAACGGGGAGGTTGTCCACAGGCTGGGGGTAGTGGTGTCGGCCGGTGCGGCCGTGGGGTGCCTGGGCCTGGCGGTAGTGGGCCGACGGCGGGAGCGCGAGGCGAAACGACGGCTCGCGGCACTGCTGGCGGTCGAGGCGGCGATGTACGGGCAGCGCCGGACGAGGCTCGGCGGCGCCACGGCCTGGGCGCGGGACTGGGCCGCCCCCGCGGCGGCGGTGGTGGCCGGATGGGTGGTCGTGGGCGGTGTCTGGGGGTGCCTGCTCGGAGCGGCTGCGGCGGCGGGCGTACGGCGTTGGCAGCGGAGGCGGCAGCCCCGGGGCGAGGTGGCGGCGGAGGAGGCCGCCGCGGGGCGGCAACTTCCCCTGGCGGCGGACTTGCTGGCGGCCTGTGTGGCGTCGGGGGCCGGGCCCCGGGAGGCGGCCGAAGCCGTGGGGGCGTCGCTCGGCGGGCCGGTCGGCGAGCGGTTGTCGCGGGTGGCGGCCGAGCTGCGCCTCGGGGGTGAACCGGCGGAGGCATGGGGGCGGTTGGGCGCCCTGCCAGGGGCTGCGGGGCTCGCCAGGTGCCTGGAGCGGGCCGGAAGCAGCGGAGCCCCGGCGGCGGGCCCGGTGGCCCGGGTGGCAGACCGGCTCAGGGCTGAACGCGCGCGCACCGCCGAGGCCGGGGCGAACAGGGCTGCCGTACTGATCGTCGTACCGCTCTCGCTGTGCTTCCTGCCGGCGTTCCTGGTGATGGGGGTCGCGCCGGTGGTGATCGGGCTGGCTGACGGGCTGCTGGCGGGCGGGTGAGGCGGCGGGGCGCGGGCGGGGACGCGGTGCGGATGGAGGTGCGGGCAGCCACGCGGTGCCGAAGGAGACGCGGGCGGGACGCGGTGCGGATGGAGGTGCGGGCGGTGACGAGGGCCACACGTTGACGAGACGCGGGCGGGGAGGAGGGGTTGCTCGGGCGGAGCTCGGGTGGGTTGCGCAGGACCGGCGAACTGGTGCAGGAAACGAGGAGGTTGGCATGGGGAAGCGGATGCGGGGCTGGGCGGTACGGGGTGTGCGGCGGGTGTCGGTGCTGGGGCGCCGGGCCGGGGATGCGGGGATGACGACGTCCGAGTACGCGGTCGGCACGATCGCGGCGTGCGCCTTCGCTGCGGTGCTCTACAAGGTCGTCAACAGCGGTGCGGTGTCGTCCGCGTTGCAGGCGGCGGTGGGGAGGGCGCTCGATGTGCAGTTCTGATCGGGAGGAGGTGCGCGACCGGGCGGGGGGAGGCGCAGGGGGTGCCGGTGACCGGGGGTTTGTGACGGCCGAGGCGGCGTTGGTGCTGCCGGTGCTGGTGATGCTCGGGATGTCCCTGGTGTTGGCGCTGATGGCGGCCGCCGCGCAGATCCAGTGTGTGGACGCGGCGAGGGCCGGCGCGCGGGCTGCGGCCCGGCAGGAACCGCGGCCCGCGACCGAGGAAGCGGTCCGGCAGGCGGCGCCGCACGGGGCGAGTGTGGGCCTCCGGCGGGAGGGAGACCTGGTGCGGGTGCTGGTGACGGCTCCCGCGCCGGGGCCCGGCGGGCTGGGCCTGACGCTGCGGGCCGAGGCGGTGGCGTTGGCGGAGGAGACGGTGGGGGCGAGCCCGTGAGGGGGAGGGGCGGACTGCGGGCGCGGGGGAAGGGCCGGCAGGCGGCGAGGGGGCGTGATCGGGGGTCGGCCACGGTGTGGGCGCTCGGGGTGATCGCGGTGCTGGGGGTGGTGTTCGCGGGGGTGCTCGCGATGGGGCAGGCGGTGGTGGCGCGGCACCGGGCGGGCGGCGGTGCGGACCTGGCGGCGCTGGCGGCGGCCGGCGAGTGGATGCGCGGAGAGGGAGCGGCCTGCCGGAAGGCGGAGGAGGTGGCCCGGGCGCAGGAGGTGCGGGTGGTGGGGTGTGCGGTGCGGGGGGAGGTGGCGGACGTCTCGGTGGGGGCGGCGGTGGGACCTTACGAGGTGGTGGTGAGGGCTCGGGCGGGGCCGGGAGGGGGAGCCGGGGGGACTGCGGGAGGCGAGGCGGGCGGGCTACGGGGCGGTGGAGGGCGGGGCGGCGTTGAGGAGGACGGTGAGCAGGCGGAGAGCGCCTCGTTTGTGGAGGGGGTCGTTGCCGTTGCCGCACTTGGGGGACTGGATGCAGGACGGGCAGCCGGCTTCGCACTCGCAGGACGCGATGGCTTCACGGGTGGCGGTGAGCCAGGCCCTGGCCGTCTGGAAACCGCGCTCGGCGAAGCCCGCGCCGCCCGGGTGGCCGTCGTAGACGAACACCGTGGGCAGCAGCGTGTCGGGGTGCAGCGGGATGGAGACGCCGCCAATGTCCCAGCGGTCGCAGGTGGCGAAGAGCGGGAGGAGGCCGATGGCGGCGTGTTCGGCGGCGTGCAGGGCGCCGGGGAGGATCTCGGGCGTCAGGCGGGCCGTGTCGAGGTCGTCCTCGGTGAGGGTCCACCAGACGGCGCGGGTGCGCAGGGTGCGGGGCGGGAGGTCGAGCTTCGTCTCGCCGAGGACCTCGCCGGTGATGAGCTTGCGGCGGAGGAAGGAGACGACCTGGTTGGTGACCTCGACGGAGCCGTAGTGGAGGCGGGCCGTGCCCCACGGGACGGATTCGTCCGTGCCCAGGATGGAGATGGCGGTGGTGTCGCGGGCGGTCGTGGAGTAGGGCGGGCTCGCCTCCTCGACCAGGGCCGCGGAGTCGTCCAGGTCCAGTCGGCGCACCAGGTAGGTGCGCCCCTGGTGGAGGTGGACGGCGCCCTCGTGGACGGCGGTGTGGGCGGCCTCGGCGTCGACGGTGCCCAGGAGGCGGCCGGTGGACTCCTCGACGATCTGGACGGGGCTGCCGCCCCCGCCCCGGATGTCGGCCAGGTCGGCCGCCCGGTCGCGCCGGGTCCAGTACCAGGACGTGCCGCGGCGGCGCAGCAGGCCGGCCGCTTCCAGGGACGGCAACAGGGGCTCGGCGGCCGTCCCGAAGAGGGACAGGTCCGAGGAGGTGAGCGGGGACTCGGCGGCGGCCGCGCACAGGTGGGGTGCGAGGACGTACGGGTTGTCGGGGTCCAGGACGGTGGATTCGACGGGCTGGTCGAAGAGGGCCTCGGGGTGGTGGGCGAGATAGGTGTCGAGCGGGTCGTCGCGGGCGATGAGGATCGCGAGGGCGCCACCCCCGGAGCGGCCCGCCCGGCCTGCCTGCTGCCAGAGGGAAGCGCGGGTCCCGGGATAGCCGGCGATGAGGACGGCGTCGAGTCCGGAGACGTCGATGCCGAGCTCGAGGGCGGTGGTGGCCGCCAGGCCGAGGAGCTCGCCGGAGTGCAGGGCCGTTTCGAGGGCCCGGCGTTCCTCGGGGAGATACCCGCCCCGGTAGGCGGCTACCCGGCGGGGGAGGGTGCGGTCGACCTCCGCGAGGCGCTCCTTGGTGATCAGGGAGATCAGCTCGGCGCCCCGGCGGGAGCGTACGAAGGCGACTGTGCGGGTGTTGTGCAGGATCAGGTCGGTGAGGAGGTCGGCGGTCTCCGCGGTGGCGGTACGCCGCACCGGGGCGTTGTTCTCGCCGTGGAACTCGGTGAGCGGGGGCTCCCAGAGGGCGAAGACGAGTTCGCCGCGCGGGGAGGCGTCGTCGGCGACCTCCTGGACCGGGAGGCCGGTCAGGCGGCCCGCTGCGAGTGCCGGGTCGGCGGCGGTGGCCGAGGCGAGCAGGAAGACGGGTTCGGCCCCGTAGCGGGCGCACAGCCGCCGCAGCCGCCGTACGACCTGGGCGACGTGCGAGCCGAAGACGCCCCGGTAGGTGTGGCACTCGTCGATGACCACGTACCGCAGGGCCTTGAGGAAGGAGGACCAGCGGGGGTGCGAGGGCAGGATCCCGCGGTGCAGCATGTCGGGGTTGGTCAGGACCAGATTGGCGTACTGGCGGACCCACTCCCGCTCCTCCACCGGGGTGTCGCCGTCGTAGACCGCGGGGCGGATCGCGTTGCCGAGGGGGGCCGCGAGGGATTTCACCGCGCGGCGCTGGTCGGCGGCGAGGGCCTTGGTGGGGGCCAGGTAGAGGGCGGTGGCGCCCCGGCCGTTGGGGGCCTCGGAGCCGTCCAGCAGGGCCGTGAGGACCGGGGCCAGGTAGGCGAGCGATTTGCCCGAGGCCGTTCCTGTGGCGATCACCACTGATTCGCCGTCCAGGGCGTGCTCCGCGGCCTGTGCCTGGTGGGTCCAGGGGTGCTCGATCCCGCACTTCTGGATCGCCGCGATCACTTCGCCGCGGATGCGGTCGGGCCACACTGCATGGGTGCCCTCCCGCGGGGGCAAGTGCTCCGTATGAGTGACGCGAGCGGCCCGGCTCCCCCCTGCGGTGAGACGGGCGAGGACCTCGCCGGGAGACGGGGCTTCGGCCCTGCTCCGGGGAGGTCGTACGGGACGGGGATTCGTGGCCATCACTGCCGAGTGTGTCACCGGCGTGACGGACAATGGGCCCAAGGCGTCGTGCTCGCCTGCTGGTAAGTGATTGAATGCGTTTCGCGGCTGGCGTTCCGTCCTCTGGCTCCGCCGGGGAGACATCAGGGGGACGGCCGCTCGATAGCAAGGTGCTGGAGGATCCGTGGACCTGTCCCTGTCGACTCGCAATGTGACCGGACCCGCAGGCGACCGTACGGTCGTCGAGGTCGGTGGCGAGATTGATGTATATACCGCGCCCAAGCTGCGCGAGCAGTTGGTCGAGTTGGTGAACGACGGCAGCTACCACCTGGTCGTCGACATGGAGGGCGTGGACTTCCTCGACTCCACCGGGCTCGGCGTGCTCGTGGGCGGACTGAAGCGTGTGCGTGCCCATGAGGGTTCGCTGCGCCTGGTCTGCAACCAGGAGCGCATTCTGAAGATCTTCCGGATTACCGGACTGACCAAGGTGTTCCCGATTCACACCACGGTCGACGAAGCCGTCGCGGCCACCGACTGACCGGCTGACGGCTTCCGGTCCCCGGAAGCGAGCAGGACCCAAAGCAGAACAAGCAGTACGACGTGGGGTGCCGGGCCACCGGTCCGGCCCCTGCGGACGCACGCCCGAACGTCCGAGGGGGAGCGCAATGGCCACCGTGGAACTCCGTTTCAGCGCCCAGCCCGAGCACGTCAGGACGGCCCGCCTCGTGGCGGCCGCCGTGGCGCGCCGGGCCGGGGTCGACGAGGCGGTGCTGGACGAGGTCCGGCTCGCGGTGGGCGAGGCGTGCTCCCGGGCCGTCGGCCTGCACCGAACGCACCACATCACGGCGCCGGTCCGGGTCGCGCTGACCGAGGAGGAGAAGTCCTTCTCCATCGAGGTCGGCGACGAGCTTGCCGGACCGGAAGGCCCGGAGCCGGGGACGCGAGTGGCGTCCGGGGCGCCGGGATCGGTGGATCTCGACTCCGACGGCGAGGACGACATGGGTCTCGCCGTGATCAGTGGCCTCGTCGACGACCTCCAGGTCATCGACGGGGAAAACGGCGGAGTCATCCGGATGTGCTGGCCCACCGCTTCCGCGGTGGTAATGCCCTGAAGGAATTTCCCCGATTGGTTTTCGAAAGGCCCTGCTGAGCAGGGCCTTTCGTTTGTTCTCGGTCATTTTCCGCAGGTGTTCCGGTGATCCAGTAAACGGCACTCTGTTGAGATCAGCTTCCGCTACCTACAATCCGTCCACATCTTGAGCTCTGCATCAAGGAGGACGAATGGCGGGACTTCTCAACTCCCCACAGTCCGAACACCTCTCGTATCTCGCGGTCTCCCTCACGGACGACAACCGGCTTATCGTGATCGTCATCGCGGCCGTCGCGATCGCCGCCCTGATCGTCGCTCAGCTGCTGGTACGTCAGGTCCTGGCGGCCGACGAGGGCACCGACTCCATGAAGGAGATCGCCACCGCCATCCAGGAGGGCGCGAATGCCTATCTCACCCGGCAGTTGCGCACTCTCGGGATCTTCGCGGTGGTCGTGGTATTCCTGCTGTTGCTGCTTCCGGCGGACAACGCCTCGCAACGGATAGGGCGTTCGCTGTTCTTCCTCGTCGGCGCACTGTTCTCGGCGGCCACCGGATACATCGGTATGCGTCTTGCCGTACGAAGCAATGTACGCGTTGCGGCGGCTGCGCGGGAAGCGACCCCTGGGGCGGGGGAGACGGAAAAGGATCTGACACAAAAGGATCTGCCGCAAAAGGATCTGACGACCGTCTCACACAAAGCAATGAAGATCGCATTTCGCACGGGCGGTGTCGTCGGCATGATCACGGTGGGTCTCGGCCTGCTGGGCGCGGCGGTCGTCGTCCTCGTGTACGCCGAACACGCGCCGAAGGTGCTGGAGGGCTTCGGCCTCGGCGCGGCCCTCATCGCGATGTTCATGAGGGTCGGCGGCGGCATCTTCACCAAGGCCGCCGACGTCGGCGCCGACCTGGTCGGCAAGGTCGAACAGGGCATTCCGGAGGACGATCCGCGCAATGCCGCGACCATCGCCGACAATGTGGGCGACAACGTCGGCGACTGCGCGGGCATGGCGGCCGACCTCTTCGAGTCGTACGCCGTGACCCTGGTCGCCGCGCTGATCCTCGGCATGGCCGCCTTCGGCGACGCCGGACTCGCCTTCCCGCTGATCGTCCCCGCGATCGGGGTGATCACCGCCATGATCGGGATCTTCGCCGTCGCACCCCGGCGCAGCGACCGCAGCGGCATGACGGCGATCAACCGAGGCTTCTTCCTCTCCGCCGTGATCTCGCTGGTGCTGGTGGCCGTGGCCGTCTTCGTCCATCTGCCGTCCTCGTACGCCGGCCTGACGGGCGTCGCGGACAAGTCGGTGCTCGCCCACGGCGGCGACCCGCGCATGCTGGCGCTGGTCGCAGTCGCCATCGGCATCGTGCTGGCCGCCCTCATCCAGCAGCTGACCGGCTATTTCACCGAAACCACCCGGCGGCCCGTCCGCGACATCGGGAAGTCGTCGCTGACCGGCCCCGCGACCGTCGTCCTGGCCGGCATCTCCATCGGCCTGGAGTCCGCCGTCTACACCGCGCTGCTCATCGGGCTCGGTGTGTACGGAGCCTTCCTGCTCGGCGGTACGTCGATCATCCTCGCGCTCTTCGCGGTGGCCCTGGCCGGGACCGGGCTGCTCACCACGGTGGGCGTCATCGTCGCCATGGACACCTTCGGCCCGGTCTCCGACAACGCGCAGGGCATCGCCGAGATGTCCGGCGACGTCACAGGGGCGGGTGCCCAGGTGCTGACGGACCTGGACGCCGTGGGCAACACGACGAAGGCCATCACCAAGGGCATCGCCATCGCCACTGCCGTACTGGCGGCCGCCGCGCTCTTCGGGTCGTACCGCGACGCGATCCTCAAGGCGGCCGAGGAGGCGGGCATTGTGCGGACCAGCGGGGAAGGGGCGCCGGTCAACCTGGTGATGGACATCTCACAGCCCAACAACCTGGTCGGGCTGATGCTGGGCGCCGCGGTCGTCTTCCTCTTCTCCGGGCTGGCGATCAACGCGGTGTCCCGGTCCGCGGGAGCCGTGGTCCACGAGGTGCGCCGGCAGTTCCGCGAGCACCCCGGGATCATGGACTACACGGAGAAACCCGAGTACGGACGGGTCGTCGACATCTGCACGAAGGACGCGCTGAGGGAACTGGCGACGCCCGGTCTGCTGGCCGTCATGGCCCCCATCGCCGTCGGCTTCACCTTCGGTGTGGGCGCCCTCGGCGCCTACCTCGCGGGCGCGATCGGGGCCGGCACGCTGATGGCTGTCTTCCTCGCCAACTCGGGCGGCGCCTGGGACAACGCCAAGAAACTCGTCGAGGACGGGCACCACGGAGGCAAGGGCAGCGACGCGCATGCCGCCACCGTGATCGGGGACACCGTCGGTGACCCCTTCAAGGACACGGCGGGCCCCGCGATCAACCCGCTGCTGAAGGTGATGAACCTGGTGGCGCTGCTGATCGCCCCCGCCATCGTGCAGTTCAGCTTCGGCGTGGACGCGAATCCGTGGGTGCGGGCCGTGGTTGCCGTGATCGCCTTCGGGGTCATCGTCGGCGCGGTGTACGTGTCCAAGCGGCGCGGCATCGTGATGGGTGACGAAGGCAACTCGGGAGGTGTACCGGAGCAGTCCAAACCACCCATGGCGACGAAGGCGGCGCCGTAGCGGATGCCGTGGCCGAGTGGGTGACAACAGGTCAGGAGCCGGGCGGCCGATGCGCGTTGATGCGTCGGCCGCCCGTGTGCGGGGGTGTGCGGACGGGAGCCGTGAGCTGTCTCTCTCTTGGTGCAAATGGCTTCAATGCCGGGTAAACCGGATGGCCGACACGCGGGGGCGGGCTACTTGGCGTGTATGTTCCGGGGCCGAGAACCTTGGAAGGGACCAATCCGGTGAACAAGAAGCTTGCGGCCGCACTGTCCGGCGGTGCGGTACTCGTGATGACCACCACTCTGACCGGCTGCGGGGACAGCCCCGAGGAGAAGGCCAAGAAGGAGGCGGAGGCGTGGTTCGGCTCCTACTGCCCCAAGGAGAAGGCCTCCCTCGAAAAGGGGAAGAAGGCGGACCGCACGATGGCCGCCGTGACGGCCGACGGCAAGCCCGATGACATCAAGAAGGCCGACTCCGAGTCCCTCCAGCAGATGGTGGACGCGGACAAGGAGCTGATCACGGTGCTGCGGCAGGCAGGCGCACCGCCGATCAAGGGCGGCGAGGACCGGCACAAGAAGATGATCCAGGACCTGGAGAAGCGGAGTGCGTCCTTCGCCGAGCTGAAGAAGCAGGCCGACGCGCTGGACACGAAGAACCAGGGCGAGTTCGCCAAGGGACTCGACAAGCTGGGCAAGGACATGGGCAAGGTCGCGGGCCAGCCGATCCTCTGTGCGGCGAACGAGAAGTACGGCAAGGCGCAGTAGCGGCGCGGCAGCAAGGGGCGGGGAAGCCCGAATGGCGTCGGCAGCGAAGGCCGGAAAGCTCGAACGGGGTCGGCACAACGGGCGCCCCGGGCTGTCCGGTACGGCGATTGTCAGTGCCGGCGGTGACAATGGCCGAGTGAGTCAGACCAGTCTTTCCGCGCCCCTGCCCGAGTCCCTGCCCACCCCGCAGAACGCGGCCCGCCTGCGGGACGCCCTGCTCGCCGCCGCCTTCACCGCCGACGGACTGCTCGATCTGCTCGGCGCGCCCGCCTACAGCGCGCTGGCCCGCGGCGAGACCGTGCCCGCGTTGCGGGCGACCCGGGGCGACGGCCCCCTCGCCACCCTGGTGCGGCTCTTCCTGCTCCAGGAATCCGTGCCCGCGGCCCGCGCCGCCGAGGCACTCCCGGTGGAACTGTGCCTGGCCGACGGCTGGCTGGCTGCCGACGAGGACTCCGGCGCGGTGCGCGCACGGGTCGACGTGCGGCCCTACGGCGGGGACGAGAGCCAGGACTGGTTCATCGTGTCCGACCTCGGACGAGCGGTCGGCGGAGCGGGCGGGGCGGGCACCCGCGAGGAGGGCGTCGTGCTCGGCGTCGGCGGCGCCTCCACCACGCTCGCCGGAATCACCGTACGTACGCCCGTCGGCTCGGCCCTCGACCTCGGCACCGGATCCGGCATCCAGGCGCTGCACGCCGCGCAGCACGCCGTGCGGGTCACCGCCACCGACCTGAACCCGCGTGCCCTGGCCTTCACCCGCCTCACCCTCGCGCTGTCGGGGGCCGCGGCGGCCGAGTTGCTGGAGGGCTCGCTGTTCGAGCCGGTCGGCGACGCCACGTACGACCTGATCGTCTCCAACCCGCCCTTCGTCATCTCGCCCGGCGCCCGGCTCACCTACCGGGACGGCGGCATGGGCGGCGACGACCTGTGCCGCACGCTCGTCTCCGGAGCAGGGGAGCGGCTGAACGAGGGCGGGTACGCCCAGTTCCTGGCCAACTGGCAGCACGTGGACGGCGAGGACTGGAAGGACCGGCTCCGCTCGTGGGTGCCGGGGGACTGCGACGCCTGGATCGTGCAGCGCGAGGTGCAGGACATCACGCAGTACGCCGAACTGTGGCTGCGCGACGGCGGCGACCACCGCACCGATCCGGCCGAGTACGCGGCGCGGTACGAGGCGTGGCTCGAGGAGTTCGAGGAGCGGAAGACCACCGGGGTCGGCTTCGGCTGGATCACGCTCCGCAAGCGAGCGGCGGGCGCGCCGGGCTCCCCCTCGGTCACCGTCGAGGAGTGGCCGCACCCCGTCGAGCAGCCGCTCGGGCCGGTGATCCGGGCCCACTTCGAGCGCCAGGACTACCTGCGCGCGCACGACGACGCGGGGCTGCTCGCCGACCGGTTCGTCCTGGCCGAAGAAGTGGTGCAGGAGCAGATCGGGGTGCCGGGTGACGAGGACCCGGAGTACGTGGTGCTGCGCCAGAACCGGGGCATGCGGCGGGCGACCAGGGCGGACACGGTCGGCGCGGGCTTCGCGGGAGTCTGCGACGGGACGCTGAGCGCCGGACAGATCCTGGACGCCATCGCCCAGCTGATGGACGAGGACCCGGTCCTGCTGCGGGACCGGACGCCGGAGGCCATCCGGTCGCTGGTGGAGCAGGGGTTCCTGCTGCCGCTGGACGACAGGGGGGCGACGGAGTAGCGGGCCGGGACCGGCGTTGTCCGCAGGGGTCGGCGGCGGGCGGGGCGGACCCGGCGGGAGGGCGGTCGGCGGCCCGGCCCGGTAGTGGTCCGGCGGGCCGCGGGGGCCGGACCCGTATGGGGTGGTGTGGCGGTCCGGGCGGCAGGAATGGCGATTGTCGGGTTACCGTCTCTCGAGTGGCCGTTGCGGGCTTTCGGGCTTTTGCCGTTTGACACGGGGGCGGGTTGTACCGTCACACTCCGCAGCGTTGCGCGTCGGCACCTCCCGTGCCCGGCGTCCACTGACCACCGCTTGTGACCACGAGCGTCGACCGGAGAGAAGAGCCAAGTTGTCCCCGACCAGCGAGACCGCAGAGGGCGGCCGCCGACTCGTTATCGTCGAGTCTCCTGCCAAGGCGAAGACGATCAAGGGCTACCTGGGCCCCGGGTACGTAGTCGAGGCGAGCGTCGGGCACATCCGCGACCTCCCCAACGGCGCCGCCGAGGTGCCCGACAAGTACACGGGCGAGGTGCGCCGCCTCGGGGTCGACGTCGAGAACGACTTCCAGCCCATCTACGTCGTGAACTCCGACAAGAAGGCACAGGTCAAGAAGCTCAAGGAGCTGCTGGCCGAGTCGGACGAACTCTTCCTCGCCACCGATGAGGACCGCGAGGGCGAAGCCATCGCGTGGCACCTGCAAGAGGTCCTGAAGCCCAAGGTCCCCGTCCACCGGATGGTCTTCCACGAGATCACCAAGGACGCGATCCGCGAGGCGGTGTCGAACCCGCGCGAGCTGAACAAGCCGATGGTCGACGCCCAGGAGACCCGCCGCATCCTCGACCGGCTGTACGGCTACGAGGTCTCGCCGGTGCTGTGGAAGAAGGTCATGCCGCGCCTGTCGGCCGGCCGTGTCCAGTCCGTCGCCACCCGGATGGTCGTCGCCCGGGAACGCGAGCGCATCGCTTTTCGTTCTGCCGAGTACTGGGACCTCACCGGTACGTTCTCCACCGGACGCACCGGCGACGCCTCCGACCCGTCCTCCCTGGTCGCCCGCCTGACGACGGTCGACGGCAGGCGCATCGCCCAGGGCCGCGACTTCAACGCGGCCGGACAGCTGAAGAGTGACGTACAGCACCTGGACGAGGCGAACGCCCGGGTCCTGGCCGCCGCGCTCGCCGACTCCTCCTTCGCCGTGCGCTCGGTCGAGTCCAAGCCCTACCGCCGCTCGCCCTACGCACCGTTCCGTACGACGACCCTCCAGCAGGAGGCGTCCCGCAAGCTCGGCTTCGGTGCGAAGTCGACCATGCAGGTGGCCCAGAAGCTGTACGAGAACGGCTTCATCACCTATATGCGTACGGACTCCACCACGCTCTCCGACACCGCGGTGCAGGCCGCGCGTGCCCAGGTGACGCAGCTGTACGGGGCCCAGTACCTGCCGGACAAGGCACGGACGTACGCCGGAAAGGTCAAGAACGCGCAGGAGGCGCACGAGGCGATCCGCCCCTCGGGCGACCGCTTCCGCACTCCGGCCGAGACCGGTCTGAGCGGCGACCAGTTCCGGCTCTACGAGCTGATCTGGAAGCGGACCGTCGCCTCCCAGATGAAGGACGCGGTCGGTAACTCCGTCACCGTGAAGATCGCCGGCACGGCCTCCGACGGCCGGGTCGCCGAGTTCTCCGCCTCCGGCAAGACGATCACCTTCCACGGCTTCATGAAGGCGTACGTCGAGGGCGCCGACGACCCGAACGCGGAGCTGGACGACCGCGAGCGGCGCCTCCCGCAGGTCGCGGAGGGCGACGCGCTGGGCGCCGAGGAGATCACCGTCGACGGCCACGCCACCAAGCCGCCGGCCCGCTACACGGAAGCCTCGCTGGTCAAGGAGCTGGAGGAGCGCGAGATCGGGCGTCCTTCGACGTACGCCTCGATCATCGGCACGATCCTGGACCGCGGGTACGTCTTCAAGAAGGGCACGGCGTTGGTGCCGTCCTTCCTGAGCTTCGCCGTGGTCAACCTGCTGGAGAAGCACTTCGGGCGGCTCGTCGACTACGACTTCACCGCGAAGATGGAGGACGACCTCGACCGCATCGCGCGGGGCGAGGCGCAGTCCGTGCCGTGGCTGCGGCGGTTCTACTTCGGCGAGGGCGAGGCGGCCGGGCTTGCGTCCGAGGCGGGCAACGGCGACGGCGACCACCTGGGCGGGCTCAAGGAGCTCGTCACGGACCTCGGCGCGATCGACGCCCGGGAGATCTCGTCGTTCCCGGTCGGGGACGGGATCGTGCTGCGGGTCGGCCGTTACGGGCCGTACATCGAGCGGGGCGAGAAGGACGCGGAGAACCACCAGCGCGCCGACGTCCCCGACGACATGGCGCCCGACGAGCTGACGGTGGAGTACGCGGAGGAGCTGCTCGCCAAGCCGAGCGGTGACTTCGAGCTGGGTGCGGACCCGGAGACGGGCCGCCAGATCGTCGCGAAGGACGGACGTTACGGCCCGTACGTGACGGAGATCCTGCCCGAGGGGACGCCGAAGACCGGCAAGAACGCGATCAAGCCGCGCACCGCCTCCCTGTTCAAGTCGATGGCGCTGGACACGGTGACCCTGGCCGACGCCCTGAAGCTGATGTCGCTGCCGCGGGTGGTCGGTGTCGACGCCGAGGGCGTCGAGATCACCGCGCAGAACGGGCGCTACGGGCCGTACCTGAAGAAGGGGACGGACTCGCGGTCGCTGGAGACCGAGGACCAGCTCTTCTCCATCACGGTGGAGGAAGCCCTCGCGATCTACGCCCAGCCCAAGCAGCGTGGCCGCGCCGCGGCCAAGCCGCCGCTGAAGGAACTGGGCACCGACCCGGTGAGCGAGCGTCCCGTGGTGGTGAAGGACGGGCGCTTCGGCCCGTACGTCACCGACGGCGAGACCAACGCCACCCTGCGGTCCGGCGACAGCGTGGAGGAGATCACTCCCGAGCGCGGGTACGAGCTGCTGGCGGAGAAGCGGGCCAAGGGGCCGGCGAAGAAGACCGCCAAGAAGGCGGTCAAGAAGGCGCCGGCGAAGAAGACGGCCGCGAAGAAGACGACGGCTTCGGCGGCCAAGAAGACCGCGGCCAAGAAGACGACGGCCTCGGCGGCGAAGAAGACGACAGCTACGGCGAAGAAGGCACCGGCGAAGAAGACGGCGGCCTCGGCGGAGGCGGCGGCCGAATAACGGCTGCCGGTCCTCGTCACGGCTGCCGGTCCTCGCCGGCCGGGGCGAGAGCGTTCCGGCCGGGACGGCTCGTGCCCCGCTCCCCTGCGCGGGGGGCGGGGCCTTCGCCGTGTGAGGGAGCGGGTCTCCCCCTGCGAGGGACGACGGCAGCCGGGGTCCGTGGTCCGCGTCCGTACTCGAGGTCCGAGCCGGGCTCGGTGGCCTGGGCCAGCCCCGGCGCAGGTCTCCGCAGGGCTGGGTCAGCCCCGGCGCAGGTCTCCGCGGCCCGGTGGCCTGGGGCAGCCCCCGCGCAGGTCTCCGCAGGCCCGGTCGCCCGGGTCAGCCCCCGCGCAGGTCTCCGCAGGCCCGGTGGCCCGAGGTCAGCCCCGGCGCAGGTCTCCGCAGGCCTGGTCGGTCCCGTCCGCCCATATGTTCGGGCGCTCACGCATGCCTTCCCGTTTGGCCGGATAGGCTGGCTGGATGACGCGAGCCGAGCAGCCAACGGTCGTGAGCCCCACCTCCGACGCACTAGCCGCAGACTCACGCGAGCGAGCCGTCCGGGCTCTTCTGCGCCACCAGCCGCTCCGGCGGCTGTGGAGCGCACAGCTCGTCGGCGGTATCGGGGACGCTCTCGCCCTCCTTGTCCTTCTCCTGCTGACGCTGGAGGCCGCGGGCCCCCAGGGGTTCTTCGGCGGTGACTACCGCGCCGACGCCTTCGTCGTCGCCGCGGTGTTCGGCGCACGCCTCCTCGCCACGCTCCTCTTCGGCGCCGTACTGCTCGGGCCGATGTCCGCGCTGGTCGCGCCCGGTGGGCCGCTGGACCGGCGGTGGGCGATGCTCGCCGCCGACGGGGTGCGGCTCGCGCTGCTCGTCGTCGCCCCGCTCTGGGTGGTCTGGCTGCCCGCCAAGGCACCCGCGATGCTGCTGGTCAGCGTGTTCGTCATGGGAGTCGCCGAGCGGTTCTGGGCGGTGGCGCACCAGAGCGCCGCCCCGGCGCTGCTGCCCGCGCCGCCCCTTGAGGGCGCCGCGGTACGACCGCTTCCCGACCACCTGGAAGCGCTGCGGAAGCTGTCCCTCCGTACCGGCTTCGCGGCCATCCCTGCGGCGGCCGCCACCCTCCTCGTGGCTACCCTGCTCGGGCGGCTGCTCGGGGTCGGACTCGACTGGTTCACGCACCACCAGGCGGCACTCGGTTCATACCTGGCCGCCGGGCTCTTCGCGGCCTCCCTCTCGACACTTGCCATGCTGCAGCTGCCGGACGCGCACACTCCGCGTCCGCGGTCCCCGCTGGAGGGCCTGCGCCGCCCCAGCGCCGGGAACGGCCCCGACAAGGGACGCACCGGAGCCATTTCCCTGCTGGTCTTCGCCTGCGCCGCCGTCACCGGGGCGATCGCCGCCGCGGCCGCTGTCTCCGTACTGCACGCGAGCGACCTCGGCCGCGGTGCCGCCGTCTTCGCGCTGCTGGTGCTCGGCCTCGCCGCGGGCACCGGGGTCGGGATCCGGGTCGCGGCCAAGGTCCTGCCCGCGCTGTCGCGCCGCCGCATGCTGGCCCTCGCGATCGCCGTCACCGGCGTCGCGCTGCTCGCCATGGCGCTGGTGCCCGACACCACGACCGTGCTGCTGCTCGCCCTCCTCGCCGGTGTCGCCGCAGGCGTCGCAGCGAACACCGGGCATACCCTGCTCGACCTGGAGACCGAGGACTACCGGCGGGCCCGCACCACCGAGCACCTCCAGGCAGTCGTACGGCTGACCGCCGCGGTCGGCGTCCTCGCCGGACCCCTGCTGGCCGCCGCGATCGGCTTCCACCGGCTCCAGAGCGGAACCTTCGTCTTCATACGGGGCGGTGGCGCCGGTTACACGTTGATGCTGGTCGGTGTGCTGCTGCTGCCCGTCGCCGCACTCGTACTCGCCAAAGCGGACGACCGGCAGGGCGTTCCGCTGCGCCGCGATCTGCGGGAGGCGATCCGCGGCGGCCAGCCCGGTCAGGCGCCGTCCGCGACCGGCTTCTTCATCGCCCTGGAGGGCGGCGACGGCGCGGGCAAGTCCACCCAGGCCAAGGCGATCGCCGACTGGATACGGGCCAAGGGCCACGAGGTCGTGGTGACGCGTGAGCCCGGAGCGACGCCGATCGGCAAGCGGCTGCGGTCGATCCTGCTCGACGTGTCGAGTGCGGGCCTCTCCAACCGGGCCGAGGCGCTGCTGTACGCCGCCGACCGGGCCGAGCACGTCGACTCGGTCGTCCGGCCCGCACTGGAGCGCGGCGCCGTGGTCATCACCGACCGCTACATCGACTCCTCGGTGGCCTACCAGGGGGCCGGACGCGATCTGGCCCCGACCGAGATCGCACGGATGTCGCGGTGGGCGACGCACGGTCTCGTACCGCATCTGACGGTGCTGCTGGATGTGTCGCCGGAGACCGCGCGGGAGCGGTTCACCGAGGCACCGGACCGGCTGGAGTCGGAGCCGCCGGAGTTCCACGCGCGCGTGCGGGCCGGATTCCTGACGCTGGCGGCCGCCGACGCGAGCCGCTACCTGGTCGTCGACGCGGGCCAGGAGCCCGAGGCGGTCACCACCGTCGTACGGCACCGGCTCGACCGGATGCTGCCGATGTCCGAGCAGGAGATCGCCGCAGCCGAAGCCGCCCGCAAGGCCGCCGAGGAGGAGGCACGGCGCCTCGCCGAGGAGGAGGCCGCGCGCAAGGCCGAGGAGGAGCGGATCGAGCGCGAGCGGCAGGAACAGCTCGCCCGGCTGCGTGCCGAGGAGGAGGAGCGCAAGCGCCGCGAGATCGAGGAGGCGCGTCAGCGCGAGGCCGAGCGGCAGGCCGAGGAGGCCAGGCAGCGCGCCGAGGAGGCCCGCAGGCAGGCCGAGGAGGAACGCAAGCGCCGCGAGGCCGAGGCCAAGGCGCGAGCCGCCGAACAGGAAAGGCTGCGCAAACAGGCCGAGGAAGAGGCACGGCTGCGCGCGGAGGCCGAGGAGCGCCGCCGGGAGAAGCAGCGCAAGGCCGAGGAGGCACTGCTCCGGGCGGAGGAAGCCCGGCGCGCGGCGGAGACGGCGAGTGCCGCTTCGGCCTGGGCATCGACGGCTGCCGCTACGGCGGCGGCGACGGGCAAAGCTGCGGGGGCGGGCACTCCCGCCGGACAGTCAGGCGCTCCCGCCGGACAGTCGGGCGCTCCCGCCGGACAGTCGGGCGCTCCCGCCGGACCGTCGGGCACTCCCGCCGAGCACTCGGCGACTCCGGCTCCGGCCACCCCGGATCCGGCTGCGACCACCCCGGCTCCGGCCCCCCCGGCTCCGGCCGGTGCGCGCCCGGTGGAGTCCGACAGCGAGGTGACCGTGCAGACCCCGGTCGTACGGCTGGACATGACGAAGGACGCGGAGCCGGAGAGCGGGCGCGGGCCTGCCGATGACTCGGCTCCCTGGGCCGGGGCCGGCTCCCGTGGCTCCGCCGGCGTACCGCGAGGTGCGGCGGACGAGACGGCCGTACTGCCGCCGGTACGCCCTGGTCAGCAGGCTCCGGCCGGTGCCGCGGACGAGACCGCCGTTCTTCCGCCGGTACGTGACGGGGCGCGCGCCCCGCAGCACGGTGGCGCGGCGGGGATGGCGGACCGGGTTCCGCCGGGGTACTTCCGCGACGAGGCTGCCGGCGAGAGCGGGGCGCGGTCGCGGGGCGACGGGACCGACCGCACCCGGGAACTCCCGCAGTTCAACCCGGACGATCCCGGCGGCGAGCGGATGGAGCGGCCGCGGCGGAGGTCGGACTGGGCGGAGGAGACTCCGCTCGACGACCTGCCGTCCCTGGCGGACGAGCTGCTCGGTGATCAGGACGACCCCGGCGAGGGCCGCGGCCCCCGTGGCGGGCGCGGCGGACGCAGGTCCTGAACCCGGCGGGTGGATGGCGAAGGGGGAGTCGGCTTCGGCCGGCTCCCCCTTCCGGCTGTCGGTCCGCCGCGCGGCGACGGTGCCGCGAGCCGGCCCGCCATTTCCCCGTTGTCAGTGCCCTCACCCACAATGGAGAGCGCACCCCCAGCAGGGGCGCCGCCGAGCAGCAGAAGGAGGGCAGGACCCGGATGACCGTATGGGACGACCTCGTCGGCCAGGACCGCGTCCAGGAGCAACTGGCCGGTGCCGCCAGGGACGCCGACACCCAGGTCACCCTCCAGACCGGGGGGAACGCCGCCCCCGACGCCTCCAGGATGACGCACGCCTGGCTCTTCACGGGGCCCCCCGGCTCGGGCCGCTCCACCGCCGCCCGCGCCTTCGCCGCCGCCCTCCAGTGCGTCAGCCCCGACCGCGCACTGGGCGGCATCCCCGGCTGCGGGTTCTGCGACGGCTGCCACACCACCCTCGTGGGGACGCACGCCGACGTGGAGATCGTCCGCACCGATCTGCTCTCCATCGGTGTGAAGGAGACCCGCGACCTGGTCCGCCGCGCGCAGCTGTCCCCGGCAGTCGGCCGCTGGCAGGTCATCGTCCTGGAGGACGCCGACCGCCTCACCGAGGGCGCGGGGAACGTCCTGCTCAAGGCCGTCGAGGAGCCCGCCCCGCGCACGGTCTGGCTGCTTTGCGCGCCCTCCCTGGAGGATGTGCTGCCCACCATCCGTTCGCGCTGCCGCCACCTCACGCTCAGCACGCCCTCGGTGCACGCCGTCGCCGACGTTCTCGTACGGCGCGACGGTATCGACCCGGAAGCGGCCATGACCGCGGCCCGCGCCACCCAGGGCCACATCGGCCGCGCCCGCAGGCTGGCCACCGACGAGCGGGCCCGCAGGAGACGCGCCGCCGTGCTCCGTCTCCCGCTGCGCACCGACGACATCGGCGGCTGCCTCAAGGCCGCCCAGGAACTGGTCGACGCCGCGGGTGAGGACGCCAAGCAGGTCGCGGAAGATGTCGACGAGAAGGAGACCGAGGACATGAAGGCGGCACTCGGCGCCGGCGCGGGAGGCCGGATGCCGCGCGGTACGGCGGGTGCGATGAAGGAGCTCGCCGACCGTCAGAAGCGCCGTTCCACCCGTACGCAGCGCGACAGTCTCGACCTGGCGCTCACCGACCTGACGGGCTTCTACCGCGACGTACTCGCCCTCCAGCTCGGCTCCTCGGTCGCGCTCGCCAATGAGGACGTACGCGAATCCCTGGACCGCATCGCCCGCGACTCCACCCCCGAACGCACCCTGCGCCGCATCGAGTCGATCATCGCCTGCCGCCAGGCCCTCGACCGGAACGTGGCCCCGCTGCTGGCCGTCGAAGCCATGGCGGTGTCCCTGCGGACGGGCTGAGGCGCGGCGCGGGCTGAGGCGCGGCGCGGGCTGAGGCAAGGCGCGGGCTGAGGCACGGCGCCGCCCGGCCTCCGCACGGTGCGTGTCGGGGGCCGCGGTCCGCACTCCACCTCGGGCCCTCGTGCGGGGGCCCGCCGCATTGACCGCCTCACTCGTACGGGCACCCGCACCCCACCCGCATGCACATGGCGTCATCGTCCCACTACGCTCCGGGTATGGATACCAGGCGCCTGTTGCGCACCTCCGCCACTCTGCTCGCCGCGACCGGCCTGCTGCTCGCCGGCTCCTCGGGCTGCTCCCCGGGTACGTCGGCGCAGCCGAGCGGGAGCGTGTCGTCGGGCGCGCGGGGCCAGGGTGCCGGGCAGGCCGTGGACCGGGCGGCACTCGCCCCGTACTACGCCCAGAAGTTGACCTGGAAAGCGTGCGGCGTCCCCGGCTTCGAGTGCGCGAGCATGAAGGCACCGCTCGACTACGCGAAGCCCGGCTCCGGGAGCGGCGGCAGCGGGGACATCAAGCTGGCCGTCGCCCGCAAGAAGGCCACAGGTCCGGGCAAGCGCATCGGATCGTTGCAGGTCAACCCGGGCGGACCGGGCGGTTCCGCGATCGGCTACCTGCAGGCGTTCGCCGCCCTCGGCTACCCCGCCCCGGTCCGTGCCCGCTACGACATGGTCGCGGTCGACCCCCGCGGCGTCGCCCGCAGCGAGCCGGTCCAGTGCCTGTCGGGGCCCGAGATGGACGCCCACACCCAGGTCGACCAGACTCCCGACGACGCCGCAGAGACGGCGAAGCTGTCCGCCGCGTACCAGAAGTTCGCCCGGGGCTGCGAGAAGCGGTCGGCGCGCATCCTCCCGCACGTCTCGACCGTCGAGGCGGCCCGCGACATGGACCTCCTCCGCGAGATCCTCGGGGACACGAAGCTGCACTACGTCGGCGCCTCGTACGGCACCTTCCTCGGCGCCACGTACGCCGAACTCTTCCCCGGCCGCACGGGGCGCCTCGTGCTCGACGGCGCGATGGACCCCTCGCTGGCCGCCCGTGAGCTGAACCGCGACCAGACGGCGGGCTTCGAGACCGCGTTCCAGTCCTTCGCGGCGGACTGTGCCGAGCGGCAGGACTGCCCGCTCGGCACCGGCACCCCCGCCGAGGCCGGCACCCGCCTGAAGGCGCTCTTCACCGCCCTCGACGCCAAGCCCGCCCGCACGAAGGACAGGAACCGCCCGCTCGGCGAGTCCCTCGCCACCACCGGTGCGATCGCCGCGATGTACGACGAGGGGGCCTGGCCGCAGCTGCGCGCCGGCCTCGAGGCGGCCCGGTCCGGCGACGGCTCCCCGTTGCTGGCCCTCGCCGACAGCTACTACGAGCGCGGGCCGGGCGGCAAGTACGGCAACCTCATGTTTGCCAACACGGCCGTGAACTGCCTGGACCTCCCCCCGGCCTTCACCACTGCCGACGACGTCCGCGCCGCCCTCCCCTCCTTCGAGAAGGCCTCCCCGGCCTTCGGCGAAAGCCTCGCGTGGGCCTCCCTGAACTGCGGCTCCTGGCCGCTGCCCGCCACCGGCAGGCCCCACCGCATCGAGGCCGAGGGCGCCGCCCCGATCGTCGTGGTCGGCACCGCCCGCGACCCCGCCACCCCGTACAAGTGGGCGAAGTCCCTGGCCGCCCAGCTCGCCACCGGCACTCTCCTCACCTACGACGGTGACGGCCACACGGCGTACAACCGGGGCAGCGACTGCATCGACACCGCGATCAACACCTACCTCCTGGAAGGCACCCCTCCGAAGGACGGCAAGCAGTGCTCCTGACCCCGCCACCTCCCCTGTGACCTGCGGAAAGTCCCTCAGCCCCGGGGTGGGCGGAGCACCCCGGGAAACTGTGTAGACTTGTCCACGCTGCTGATCGCACCATGGTGTGAACGGCAGCGGCGCCGCCTTAGCTCAGTTGGCCAGAGCAACGCACTCGTAATGCGTAGGTCTCGGGTTCGAATCCCGAAGGCGGCTCGGATCAGCCCCAGGACTCACTCGCCGTGACCTGGGGCTTTTTCATGTCCGGTGGTACGGGAGTTACCGCTGTTCCGGCGCGTCCGACGTGCCCGACGCGTCCGGCGCGTCCGGCGCGTCCGACGTGTCCGTCGTGCCCGGCGCGTTCGTGTCCTGGGGGTACCAGCGCAGCTCGACCGTGTTGCCGTCCGGGTCCTGGACGTAGATCGACTGGGCGTCGCCGCGTGCGCCGAAGCGGGGGACCGGGCCCTCCAGAACCGTGAACCTGTCAGAGGCGATCACCTCTTGCCAGTCGAGTGGGTCGACGACCAGGCAGATGTGGTCGACGTTCGACTCGCCGCGGGGGCGGCTGAACAGGTCGATGATGGTCGAGGGGGTGACCCGGACCGAGGGGAACGGGACCTTGCCGGCCCGCCACTCCTCCACCCGGACGGGTTCGAGGCCCAGCGGGCCGGTGTAGAAGGCGAGGGAGCGTTCGACGTCGGTGACGTTGAGGACCAGGTGGTCGAAGTCCTTCACGCGGAGCTTCGGGCCGGGCTGTGCGGAAGCGGGGGATGAAGGTGTGGTGGGGAGCGTCATGGGGTGACTTTCGGCCGCACGCCCGTGCCTGTCAATGAGGATTCTGCGGGGGCCTCAGTGGTTCTCCAGGGTGGCCGAGGGCAGCCACTGGCTCCAGACCTCCAGTTCGGGGCGGCCGTCGGCGGCCGGTACGGTGCCGGTGCGGCTCCAGGACCAGGCCGCGTACGCCGCCTTCGCCGCGGTGTTGGACGGCTCGATGAGTGTGGTGACGCGGTCCGCGTCGACGCGGACGAGCAGGCGTTCCTGGAGGCGGGCCGCGATGTTCTGGCGGCGGTGGCCCGGGTCCACCATCAGCTCGGCGATGGTGAACAGCTTTCCCGAATCGGGGAGTTGGCCCAGTTCTCGCGGGGCGATGTCGTGACGCCCGTACCACCAGCCGCCCTGCCGGTCGGGGAGATAGCCGTAGATGCAGCCCACCAGGGCGGTGCCCTTGGTGGCGATCAGCATGTCGAAGCCGGGACGCTGTACTTCCTCCCCGAAGCGGGTGAGGAAGGTCCGCCGGTCGCGGAAGGCCGGATCGTACGGGTTGCTCGCCTGGGACGTCGTTCCCTCGCCGTTGTCCCGGTACGTCGCCTCGTACAGGTCCGCGATGGATTCACGCTGCTGGTCGGCCTGCCACCTGCTCAGCCGACGGAAGAAGACCTCTGCCACTGCTGCCATGTCCACAGCGTGACAGTGCGGGGCGGGTTGGGGAACAGCCAAGCCTGCGTACCTGCGTCGCTTTACGTTTTCGTGGGGATGCCCATGGTGAGGTGGGGCGTCGTGCGCCGGGCGCCTGTCGTGCGTCGAAGGGCCGTCTTCGTGGCTACGGGCGGCGGGCGAGTGCCGTTTCTATCTGGGCGGCGACCTCCGGTGCGCGCAGCGGCCTGCCCGTACGGTCGAAGCCGTGGAGGGAGTCCTCGTCGAGGCGCAGGGCCGGGGTGCCGGGGACGCCGCTGCGGCCGAACGCGTCCGCCACGGCCGCCGCCCACGGGGTGTACGTCGCGGCGCCCACCGCCTCGCGGAAGGCGGGGGCGGTCAGGCCGACGGACTCGGCGACGCGCAGCAGGACTGCGGGTTCGCCGTAGGAGTCGACGCTCTCGTCGGGCTGCTGCGCGTAGAGGGCCTCGTGCAGGGTCTTGAACTCCTGGGGGCCCACATTGACCGCCGCGCCCGCCGCGCTCAGGGCCGTCAGCGAACCCCGCCCGCCGAGCATTCCGTCCAGGAACGCGGCGAAGTGGTACTCCAGCCGCAGCCGGCCCTCGTCGGCGAAGCCGCGGATCACGGCGCCCGACGCCTGTTCCAGCGCCGCGCAGTACGGGCAGCGGAAGTCCTCGTACACGGCCAGGACCGGCAGCGGGCCGGCGTCGCCGTAGGGGACGACGAGCCCGGACTCGCCCGTGGTGTGCGCGGGCCTCAGAGGTTGCTGGGGCTGCTGGGAGTCCTGTGACCGCTGCGCGTACGACTCCTGCGGGGACTGGGGCATGGGTGCGGGCTCCTTGGTCGTCCGTCCCTCCCAGCTACGCACAGCGGGGCGGGCCGCGCATCTTCAGCGGCCCGCCCCGGGGGTCGGTGGTGCGTGCTCCTGCTGGAGGCTGTGCCTCTCGTGGAGTCAGTGGTTCTCGGCCTGGAACATCCAGCGGTGCTTTTCGAGCTCAGCGGTCAGCGAGATGAAGATGTCCTGCGTCACCGGGTCCGGCTTGTCGGTCGCGTCGATGCGCTCCCGCATCCGCAGAATCGTGCCGCCCAGCGCCTCGACCAGCAGCTTGACCACGTCGTCGTCCGCCAGCCACCCGCTCGGGGGCTGCGGAAGGTCGGACTTCGCGCCCACGGTCGCCGACCGGCCGTCCGGGGCGACGCCGATGGCCGACGCGCGCTCGGCGACGGTGTCCGCGTACGCACGGGCCGTGTCGACTATCTCGTCGAGCTGGAGGTGCAGCGAGCGGAAGCGCGGCCCGACGATCGTCCAGTGGGCCTGCTTGGCGAGCAGGGAGAGGTCGATGAGGTCGACCAGCGCGCCCTGCAGCGCGAGACCGGTGACCTGGCGGGAGGCCTCCGGCAGGGTGCCTTCGATGGTCGGGTTGGCGGTGGTGGCGGCAGTGGGGGTGGTGGCAGGGGTGACGTGTGGGGTGGTCATGGTGAGGGGCCTCCTCTGGTCAATGCTCAAGTGCCTGATGTTGCTCGGAAGTGCCTGATGTTGCTCGGAAGTGCTTGGTGTGCACGGAAGTGTTGGGTGTACGGAAGCTCGCGCGGCGTGTGCGTGCCGTGCTCAGGTCCCGCGGCGCGGCGCGGCGCGGCGCGGTGCGGCGTGGCGTGTGCGTGCCGCGCTCGGTCCTGGAGCGTGGCGTGCGCGCCGGGCTCAGGTCCTGGGGCCACCGCTGCCGGACATCCCGTGGGAGTTGTCGCTGCCCGAGTTGCCGTGGCCGCCCAGCTGGTGCGGTGTGCGTCGGACACCGTCCTGGGGGAGCGCCTGCGACTCGCGGACCTCCTGCACCTCCCCGGGCGGGTGGTCCCGTTCCGGTGCCCGGGGCTGCTCCTCGGGGCGCGGCGCGGCGGGCTCACGCTTCTTGACCCGGATACCCAGCCACACGGCGCCTATGAGGATGCCCACGAGGACCAGCCCGACCAGGAACGGGGCGATGCCCACCAGGAGGTCGCGCGAGGCCGCGAGCTCCACCTCGGCGTGTTCGATGCTGTCTGCGTACATGGGTGCCGAATACCCCACGAGCCCCCTGGGATGCGGACGACCCCCGCCCCCGCACACCCGGTGACCCGCTCACTTGGCGTCCGCGTAGCACTCCACCGCCGCCACCGTGAACGGGAAGCGCGTCGGGGTCTCGCCGAAGGCGATCCGGCCGGCCAGCTCACCGGCCGCGCGGATCACCTCCCCGACCGCCTCCGCCTCCTCGGCCGGGCAGTGCACGATCACCTCGTCGTGCTGGAAGAAGACCAGCTCGGCCCGCATCCCGGCCGTGTGCAACGACTGCCGCAACGCCGCCAGCATGAGCAGGGCCCAGTCGGACGCGCTGCCCTGCACGACGAAGTTACGGGTGAAACGGCCGCGGGCACGATGGTCGCGCGAGGCGTAGCCCGGGGTGAACTCGCCGTCGGCGGAGCCCGACTCCGGGGGAGCCGCCTGCGGAATGCCCGCTTCCCCGTCGTCGTCGCCGGATTCCGGGGCGGGCGGACAGGTGCGGCCCAGCCAGGTCCGTACGAGACGGCCTTCCTCGCCCGCGCGCGCCGCGTCGTCCACGTACCCCACGGCGCGCGGGAATCTTCGGCGCATGGCGGCGAGGTTCTTCAGGCCGTCGCCGGAGGTCTGGCCGTACATCGCGCCGAGGATCGCAAGCTTGGCGGCGTCCCGGTCGCCGGAGAACGCCCGGTCGGAGACCGCCTTGTACAGGTCGCCGCTCTGGCCGGCCACGTCCATCAGCCCCGGGTCGCGGGAGATCGCGGCCAGGACGCGCGGCTCCATCTGATCGGCGTCCGCCACCACCAGCAGCCAGCCCGGGTCGGCGATCACCGCCCGGCGGATGACCTTGGGGATCTGGAGGGCGCCGCCGCCGTTGGTCACCCACCGCCCGGTGACCGTGCCGCCCGGCAGGTAGCCGGGTCTGAACCGGCCGTCGCGCACCCAGTCCTGCAGCCAGCCCCAGCCGTGCGCCGTCTGGATCCGGTACAGCTTCTTGTACGCGATCAGCGGCTCGACCGCCGGATGGTCGATCTCCTCCAGCTCCCACCGCCGGGTCGACCGCACCTTGATCCCGGCCTGACCGAACGCCTTGATCACGTCGGCCGGCAGCTCGGGCCGCACGCGCCGCCCGAACGCCTCGGAGACCCGGTCCGCGAGCTCGGCCATCCGGCGCGGGTCGCCGCCCCCCGCGTACCGCTCGCCGAGCAGTTCGTCGAGTACGGAGCGGTGCACATCGGCCCGCCAGGGCAGTCCGGCCCGGTTCATGTCGGCGGCGACGAGCATCCCGGCGGACTCGGCGGCCGTCAACAAGCGCATCCTGTCCGGGTGTTCGGCCGCTTCGTGCCGCGCGACCTGGTCCTCGTACACCTGGAGCAGTGCGTCGAAGGGGACGTGCACCGGCTGCGGTTCGAAGAGGGAGGACTGCGAGCCCGGCTCGGCGGCGCGCTGCGGGGGATCGGGCGGGACGGGGAGGTGGCGCAGGCGGGCGTACGCGGCGGCCGCCGAGCGGGGTTCGCCCCAGCGGCCCGCATGGCCGAGCAGGAGGAGCTCGGCGTCCTCGATGTCGTAGCACCGCTCCACCCGGACACCGGCGGCGAGCAGCCTGGGGTAGATCTCGGCGGTGGAACGCCAGACCCAGCGGCCCACCTCGGGGCGGGAGCGCACCGCCTCCGCGAGGTCCGGCTCGTGGCGTGTCTCACCGGCGGGGCGGCCGTCCCGGCTGAGCGGAACCAGGACCGCGCCGCCGCCCTCCGTCGAGGCGATGGCCCACCGGTCGTTCATGCTTGCGAGTGTGGCAGGGGGGTCTGACAACGGGACCGCCGCCGAACCGCCGGTGCGCCGTCGCCGAGCCGTCGCAAGGGCCGTGGGGAGCTCGTCGGGCGAGGCCTCGCCGGGGCCCGCGGGCGGCTTCACGCAATCGCTACGCATTCTCCCGCTCCCGGCACACAACCACTCCCGTACCCCACGGGTCACAGAGGTGTGAGTTTCGGCTGTACCGGAAGAGGAGCCCCATGAACGTCCGTCATGTCCTGGCCGCCGCGACGGCGACGGCGGCGCTGTCCGTCCTCGCGGTCCCCGCCGCGCACGCCGCGGACACCGCCGCCGAACTGCCCGCCTGCTACGACGTGTCCACGGCCTTCGGTGACTACGAGCAGAAACTGATCAAGGCGGACATCTCCAGGATCACCGGACCGGTTGTCGGCGGCGGCCCCTGGGAGCCCTTCACCGTCACGGTCACCAGCACGGCGGCCGCCGACGTGCAGGGGGTCACCCAGCAGGTGACGTTCGGCCGCCAGACGGAGAACGGGGAGGACCAGCCGGGCCCGTACCTCGATGTCGAGTACAAGTCGAACAAGACGGGCCAGTGGGTCGCTCTGGAGGGCTCGGGCGGCGCGCTGGAGCCCATCGGCACGCTCAAGCCGAAGCAGTCGGTGACCCATGAGCTGCGAATGCGCGTGTCCAAGGACGTTCCCGCGGTGATCAACTTCGCCAACGGGTACCTCTCCGCGGGCGTCGACGACCTCTACACCCACCCGGAGACCGGCGCGAAGATCCCCTGCAAGGGCAGCGCCGCCAACGAGAACGGCTTCGAGATCAAGCAGCCGGGGGCCGCCGTGCCCACCGGGAAGCCGACCACCGCCCCGCCGAAGCCGACCGCCACCGCCACCCGCCCCGGCAGGCCCGGCGAGGGCAAGCCGACCGGGCAGCCCGCGGGCGGACCGGGCGCCACGGCGAGCGCGGCGCCGACGAGCGCGGCGCCTTCGCCCTCCGGATCGCCGAGCACACAGCTCGGCGGGGTCACCGGCACGGCCGCGGCCGGCGGTGCGACCACCGGCGACCCGGTCTCCGGGAACCCGGCCGCCACCGGCAACCTGGCCGCCACCGGATCCTCCAGCGCACTGCCGGCCGTGGGCCTGGTCGGCGGTGCCGCCGTGCTGCTGGGCGTGGTCGCGGTGATCGTCGTACGGCGCAAGGGACGCGCGTAGCGGTCCGTCCTGGCAGACAGTGGCGGGGGTCGGTACGGACCGGGCCCCGCCACTCCCCGGGCCCCCGGCCCCGTACGGGCCGACAACCAGCCCCCGCGCGCGCGTGCCCCACGTGCGCACCTGCGACGATTCCTGGGACAGACGTGTCCACGGGCGAACGTACGGATGTACGCACGTCCGCACCCGCGAGGAACAGGAGCGCAGCCCCGATGGGAGAGTCGCCGGCCGAGCAGGTCGAGAGAGCGGTCGCGGCGGCCGTGTACGGCGGGGGCGGGGGCGCCGACGACACCGGCCTGGACCTCGGCGCCTCCCTGCTGGCCGCCGCCCCCTGGGCCGAAGCGGGGCGCGAGCTGCTGCGGCGGGGCGAGGAGCTGCTGCGCCGGGCCTGGGGGCGGGGCTGGCAGCCCGCCGATGTCGCCCGGCTGGTACGCCGCGACCTCGGCGAGCGGCACCTCGCCCTCCTCGTCGACCTGCTCACCGCCGAGAACCGCCGCCACGCGCGCGTGCCCGCGCGCTGGGAGGCGCAGCTGCGCGAGCTCGGTGCGCACGGACCGGTCTTCTGGCGGAGCGACGAGAGGTACGGGGACGCGCTCGCCGGGCGGGAGCGCACCGACCGGTTCTCCCTGGCCACAGCGGTCCTCGAACTGTTCAGGGCGCTCGTACGGCTGCCCGCGATCGAGCCCGTCGGGCCCGCGCCCGGGGACTCCGTACCTCTGCGGCAGCAGCGGGCGGTGGCCGGGGAGCCGCGCATGCTCACCCGGATACGCGCCCTGCTCGCCAAGGCCGAGGGCACCGAGTACCCGGAGGAGGCCGAGGCGCTGACCGCCAAGGCGCAGGAGCTGATGGCCAGGCACAGCATCGACGAGGCCGTGCTCGCCGCCCAGGGGCAGGGCGGCGGGGACGGTACGGGGCCCGGGGCGTGCCGGATCGGCGTGGACGCGCCGTACGAGACGGCCAAGGCGATCCTGCTGGACGCGGTGGCCACCGCGAACCGCTGCCGGGCGGTGTGGAACAGCGAGTTCGGGTTCTCCACGGTGGTGGGGTTCGACGCCGACCTGGAGGCGGTCGAGCTGCTGTACACCTCGCTGCTGGTGCAGGGGACCGCGGCGATGACCCGTGCCGAGGCCGCCCAGCGGGCCGGCGGCAGGAAGCGGACCAAGTCGTTCCGGCAGTCCTTCCTTACGGCGTACGCGAGCAGGCTGGGCACCCGTCTCGCGGCGGCCACCGAGCACGTGGTGGAGGAGGCGGGCGCGGGCGACCTGTTGCCCGTACTGGCGGCGCGGGACGTGGCGGTGACGGACCGGGCGGAGCAGATGTTCCCGCGCACCACGTCCACGCGCGTGCGCGGGGTGAACGACCTGGCGGGCTGGGAACACGGCACGGCCGCCGCCGACCGGGCCTCCGTACCGGGGGCGGGTGCGCGGGAGGGGCGTGGGCGGCTGCGCCCCGGGGGCTGAGGGCGGGCTCATCGGGCGGTCCCGGCCTCCCACGCCCGTGGGCGGCTGCGTCCCGGGGGTTGAGGGCGGGCTCCTCAGGCGGTCCCGACCTCCCATGCCCGTGGGCGGCTGCGTCCCGGGGGCTGAGGGCGGGCTCTTCGGGCAGCCCCGGCCTCCCACGCCCGTGGGCGGCTGCGCCCCGGGGGCTGAGGGTGGGCTCCCCGGGCAGCCCCGGCCACCCACGCCCCTTTGATCCACTTTTCCCCCGCAGCGATACCCTCGACCCATGAGCTGGCTCCAGGCGCTGAAGCACACCGCCCGCTCCGGCCTGACCGTCGAGCGGCAACGGCTCGAACCGCTCATCGCCGCCAGAGCGGCGCTCGGCCTCGCGCTCCTCGTCGGTGTCTCCCTCCAGCTCTTCGGGCCCGCCGTCGCGGCCAGCTCGGCGTTCGGGGCCTTCCAGGCGGCTCTCGCCACCTTCCAGCGGAGCTGGCGCACCCGGCCCGTCCTGGCGCTGGCTTCCGGGGCGAGCCTGGCCGTGACGACCTTCGTCGGGTACCTCAGCGGGTCCCACCCCGTGCTGTTCGTCTCCCTGCTCGCCCTGTGGACGTTCCTGGCGGGGATGGCCTGGTCCGTCGGGCCGACCGCCGGCATGATCGCCAGTTCCAACGTGGCGATCATGCTGGTCACCGTCACCCTCCCGACCTCGGTTCCGGCCGCCGCGGGGCACGCCGCGATGATCATGGTGGGCGGTGTCGTACAGGCGGCGCTCATCGTGCTGCTGCCCGTACGCCGCTGGGGCGCCCAGCGCGACGCCCTGGCCGACGCGCTGGCCGCCGAGGCCGACTACGCCCGCCGGCTGCGGCACGACCCCGTCGCACCGTTCGACCCCGAGCCGCTGATGAACGCCCGCAGCGCCGCCGCCATCACCCCGCGCCAGGCCCGCCGCCGTCCCGCCGAACTGCACGGCGCCCGCGGCCTCGCCGAACGCATCAGGCCCGTGCTGGCCTCGCTCGCCGACCCGGCCCTCGGCGTACCCGCCGAGGGGGAGGAACGGGCCCGGGTGCGCGAACTGCTGGCCGCCGCCGCGTCCACCCTCGACGCCGCCGCCCGCGCGGTCCGGCACGGCGAGCCCGTCATCATGTCCCCGGCCGCGACCGCCGTCCTCGCCGTCCCCAAGGAGGGCGCCGTACTCACCGGGCCCGCCAGGCGCGCCGAGTCCCGGCTGATCACCCTGCTGCGCGACGTGGTGGAGACCGCCCGCGGCAGCGGCACCACCAACACCGGGCGCAGCGCCCCCGAAGCGGGCAGCCCGCAGTACCGCGCCGCCCTGCACGCCGCCCAGGAGACCGCCCGCAGGGCCGCCAGGAAGATCGCCCGCCACCCCGAGCACCGCGCCGACCCCGACGACCACCTGCACCGGCCCACCGTGCTGGAACTCGTCCCGGTCGCGCTGCGCGCGATGCGCGGCGAACTCCGCCGCGACTCCCCGGTCTTCCGGCACGCCGTGCGGGTCGCCGCCGTCAGCGCCACCGGCTACGTCGTCGGCACCTCACTGCCGCTCGGCCACGGCTACTGGGCGCCGATGGCCTCCGTCATGGTGATGCGGCCCGACTTCTCGCAGACGTACTCCCGCGCCGTCGCCCGGTTCGGCGGCACGCTGCTCGGCGTCGCCCTGGCCACCGCGCTGGTCCAGCTCGCCCACCCCGGCACCAGGCTGTCCGCCGCGCTCGCCGTCATCAGCGCGTTCCTGATGTTCCTGCTGCTGCGCGCGGGCTACGCCGTCTCCCAGGTCTGCGTCGCCGCCTACGTCGTCTTCCTGCTCGGCATGGGCGGCCTCCAGTGGACCCAGACCGTGCCCGAACGCGTCGTACTGACCCTGGCCGGCGGGCTCCTCGCGATGCTCGCGTACGCGGTCTACCCGGCCTGGGAGACCCCGCGCCTGCGCACCCGCCTCGCCGACTGGCTGGTGGCCGACGGGCGGTACGCCTCCGCGGTCCTGCGGCGGTACGCCGACCCCGCCGGTGCCCCCGGTGACGCCGTGCGGGAGGCCCTGCTCGCCACCCGGGAGGCCCGGGTGGCCTGGAAGGACGCCCTGGAGCGGGCCGCCGGCGAGCCCGTCAGGCACCGCGGTCTCTCCCGCTCGGCCGCCGCGGACGCCCCCGACGCACTGGCCCAGCTCGCGCGCGTGGCGATGCTGCTGGAGGCCCATCTCCCCGCCCGCGACACCCGCCCGGTCCCGGCGGCCGCCGCCCTCGCCGAGGCCCTGCGCACCGACGCCGACGCGGCGGCCCGCGCCGTGCGCGAACGCCGCGCCCCGAAGTGGGACGCCTTCCGGGCCGCGCTGGAGACCTGGCGGGCCGAGGACACCACCGGCGACGAGAGGTTCGTACGCAAGGGGGCCGGACTCCTCCTCGAAGCGCTGGAGGAGGTCACCGACGCCCTGGCCGAGGAGGGGCCGCGTCCCAGGGAGAGCACGGCCCGCACCACCCGGTAGGGGCCGCGCCCCAGGGAGAGCACGGCCCGCACCACCCAGCGGCACGGCCCGCACCACCCCGCACGGCCCGCCAGGCATGGACAGGCCGGGCCGGGGTCACGGCAGTTTCGGCGCCGAGGGCATCCCGGAGGGGAAGTCGGTCGGCACCGCCGAGGGCAGGTCCCCGCCGGCCGCCTTGGTGAACTTCTCCTCGGTGCCGCTGCCCTCCCACTTCACCGTGAGGGACTTGCCGTCGCCGCCCGCCGTCACCGTGCCCTTGGCCCGGTCGGTGTTCCCGTTCGGGCACTTGAGGTCCAGTGCGACCCCGCCCTGGCGGACCACCCGGCCCGTGCACAGGTGCTCGCCGACGATGCCCGCCATGTCGCCCTGGATGGTCAGGACGACCAGCTTGCCGTTGGCGGTGGCCGTCCAGGAGCCCGTGACGTCCTTGGCCCCGGCGTCGCCCGCGGGCGACGTACTGGCGTCGCCGGACCCGGCGGAGGCGCCGCCCCCGGTGCTCGCCGCGCTGTCCGACGGCTTGGCCGCGCCGTCCTTTGCGCCGTCGCTGCTGCACCCGGTCAGCAGCAGGACCGCCGTGACGGCGGCCGTTCCGACGACGGTACGAATGTGCTGGTGCACTCCAAACTCCCCAAGTTGGTCGGCCGGTTGTTCAGCGGAAGGAACGCGTCAAGCTACCAGGGCGTCTAGACGTAGAGGTCGGCCGCCAATAAGGCCAACCGATTGTGTAGTCAAGAGGCAACCCCGCGTGCACGTGCATCTGCCCATGCATCGGCAGATGAACGAAGCTATGATCCGGGTCAGTTGACAGTTCGACATCCAATGACAGCAACGGCGGTGATCACGGGGAGTGGTCACCGGCAGTTGAGGCAGCAGTTGAGACCAGTACTTCCGGGAGCTACCTGTGCACCACGCATACAACGGCATGGCGGCCACGGAGCTCCACGGGGTGATCTGGCAGAAGAGCAGGCACAGCAATTCGCAGGGCTCCTGCGTCGAGTTCGCGAAACTCCCGGGCGGGAACGTGGCCGTCCGCAACTCACGGCACCCCGAGGGCCCGGCCCTCGTCTACACGCGTGCCGAGATAGAGGCGATGCTGCTCGGCATCAAGGACGGCGAGTTCGACCACCTGACGGGCGGCTAGTTGCGGCCCTCGCGGGGCCGGTGCGGCGCGCTCACTCGCCGGCGAGGCGGAACAGCGCCCAGACGACCTTTCCGTTCAGCGTCCCGGCCAGCGGGTGCCAGCCCCAGTTGTCGCTGAAGGATTCCACCAGGAACAGCCCCCGCCCCGACTCGGCGGAGAAGTCGTCGCCCTCGCGCGCGCTGGGGCCCTCGCTGCTGGGGTCGCGCACCGCGCACACCAGCCGGGAGTGCCAGCGCATCAGGTGCAAGCGCACCGGGGGGTCGGTCTCGCGCGAGGTGTCCGCGGGGATGGGTCCTCCCCTGCTCGAACGAAGTGGAGAGCTCGGGGAAGCGTGCCGGAGCGCGTTGGTGACGAGCTCGGAGACCACCAGCGAGACGTCGTCGAACAACCCCTCCAGCTGCCAGTCGCAGAGCGTGGTTCTGGTGAACTTCCGTGCCCCGCGCACCGCTTCGTATCTCGCCGGCAGCGCGCAGGACGCCGATCCGGACACTGCCGAGGGGTCGATGGGAGGAAGGCCCTGCCGTAATGGCACGAGCATGGTCGATCCATTGGTCCCCATGCGAAGGCACTCCCGGGTGTCGCGGTCGCGGCGATACAGCGGTGGTCATACGTGCGCGCGGACCATGGTTCCGAATGCGCACAGCAGATGCAAGGGCAGATGCACGTGCACGCGCCGGACTTGGGCAACAGAGTGCCGTTTCTTGCTCATTTCTTCCTCGGACCACTTTCGCACCCCTGCCATTTCCGTAACCGAATGAGTACGGGGCGAAGCGTTTTGGTGGCAGACTTCGGGCTCTCGGGGCCCTGGGGGAGGGCCTCGCGCACAGATGACCGAGAGGGAGGGCCGGAGAAGTGACCGCAGGCGAGTCGAGCGGATCTGTGGTGCGGCGCATCCTGCTGGGCTCTCAGCTCAGGCGCCTGCGCGAATCGCGCGGCATCACCCGCGAGGCGGCCGGCTACTCGATCCGTGCCTCCGAATCGAAGATCAGCCGCATGGAGTTGGGACGGGTGAGCTTCAAGGCCAGGGACGTAGAGGACCTCCTTACCCTCTACGGAGTGACGGACGGCGCGGAACGCGACTCACTGCTCGCGCTGGCGCGGGAGGCGAACCTCGCGGGGTGGTGGCACAGCTTCGGCGACGTACTGCCGGGCTGGTTCCAGACGTACGTGGGCCTCGAAGGTGCGGCTTCGCTCATCCGGATATACGAAGTCCAGTTCGTCCACGGCCTGTTGCAGACCGAGTCGTACGCGCACTCCGTCGTCTCGCGCGGCATCCCGCACGCCACCGCGGCCGAGGTCGACCGCCGTGTCGCGCTGCGCCTGGAGCGGCAGAAGGCGCTGGTGTCCGAGCGGGCCCCGCACTTCCACGCCGTGCTCGACGAGGCCGCGCTGCGGCGCCCGTACGGCGACCGCGGCGTCATGCGCGGCCAGTTGCAGCACCTGATCGACATCTCCGAGCGGGAAAACGTCACACTTCAGGTGATGCCGTTCAACTTCGGCGGCCACGCGGGCGAGAGCGGCGCCTTCACCCTGCTGCGCTTCCCCGAGTCGGACCTCTCCGACCTGGTCTACCTGGAGCAGCTGACCAGCGCGCTCTACCTGGACAAGCACGAGGAAGTCACGCAGTACGAGCGCGTGATGGACCGCCTCCAGGAGGACTGCCCCAGTCCCTCCGCCACCCGGGACGTCCTGCGCGGACTCCTGCAACTGATCTGATCCATATGTACGTTGACGGAACCTCAGCCGCCCCGCGAGCATCAGACGTCATGGGAAACCCGCACCAGCAGTCGCACCAGCAGCCTGTGCCGCATCCGGCGCACCGGTCGCGGGTGCCGCACCCGCCGCACCCGCGGCACCCGGGACCACCGTGGCAGAGCTAGTGGCAGACCTAAGGGATCGCATGTCCTTCTTCACCGACCTGGCCCACCAGTACATCGACGGCGAGTGGCGGACCGGCAGCGGCTCGTGGGACATCATCGACTTCAACCCGTACAACGGGGAGAAGCTCGCCGCGATCACCGTCGCCTCCGTCCGGGAGGTCGACGACGCCTACCGCGCCGCCGAGCGTGCCCAGCGGGAGTGGGCGGCCGTCAACGCGTACGCCCGCCGCGACATCGTGGAGAAGGTGCTGCGCCTGGTCGAGGACCGGGAGGGCGCCATCGTCGCCGCCATCACCGCGGAGGTGGGGGGCACGCGGGTGAAGGCGACGTACGAGGTCCGCCTCGCGATGGAATTCCTGCGCGAGGCCACGCAGTTGGCCACCCTGCCCGAGGGCCGCATCCTGGCCTCCCCGGTCCCCGGCAAGGAGAACCGGGTGCACCGCCTCCCGGTCGGCGTCGTCGGTGTCATCAGCCCCTTCAACTTCCCCTTCCTCACCGGCATGAAGGCCGCCGCCCCCGCGCTCGCCCTCGGCAACGCCGTCGTCATCAAGCCCAACCAGAACACCCCGGTGGTCGGCGGCGGCCTGATAGCCCGCCTCTTCGAGGACGCCGGACTGCCCGCGGGCCTGCTCAACGTCCTGATCACCGACATAGCGGAGATAGGCGACGCGCTCCTGGAGCACCCCGTCCCCAAGGTGATCGCCTTCACGGGTTCCGACCGCACCGGCCGCCACGTCGCCGCCGTCGCCGGCGCCCGCTTCAAGCGCACCGTGCTCTCCCTCAGCGGCAACAGCGCCCTGGCCGTCCTGGACGACGCCGACCTCGACTACGCGGTCGACGCGGCCGTCTTCAGCCGCTTCGTCTCCCAGGGGCAGGTCTGCATGGCCGCCAACCGGATCCTGGTGGACCGGTCGGTGGAGGAGGAGTTCCGGGAGAAGTTCGTCGCCAAGGTCCGCACCCTGCGCACCGGCGACCCCGCCGACCCCGCCACCCACCTGGGCCCCGTCATCAACACCTTCCACGCGGACGCCCTCACCGGCCTGGTCGAGACCGCCCTCGCCGAGGGCGCGACCGCTCTCGTACGGGGTGCTACGCGCGGCAACCTGGTGGAACCGACCGTACTGACCGATCTGCCCGAGGGTTCGCCCATCCTGGAACAGGAGATCTTCGGGCCGGTCGCCCTCCTGCTGCCCTTCGAGGGCGACGACGAGGCGGTCCGGATCGCCAACGACAGCCCGTACGGCCTGAGCGGCGCCGTCCACACCGGGAACGTGGAGCGCGGGGTGCGGTTCGCCCAGCGCGTCCACACCGGGATGATGCACATCAACGACTCGACCATCCAGGACGACCCCCTGGTGGCCTTCGGCGGCGAGAAGGCCTCCGGCATCGGCCGGATGAACGGCGAGTCCACGGTGGACGTGTTCACCACCCACAAGTGGATCTCCATCCAGCACGGCCGCTCCGAGTACCCCTTCTGAGCGGGGGCGGGACGGCGGGGCGCGAGGGTGCCCGGGCGGCCGGGCTTGCACCTCACGTGACGTGAGGGCGCAGGCTTCAGGGCGTACCGAAGAACACCCCACCCCGAAGAGAAGGGGAGCCGACCGCCATGAGCTACGCCGTGGGACAGGTCGCCGAGGTCGCCGGAGTGACCGTGCGGACCCTGCACCACTACGACGCGATCGGTCTGCTCTCCCCGAGCGGACGCAGCCACGCGGGACACCGTCGCTACGACGACGGCGACCTGGACCGGCTGCAGCAGATCCTGTTCTACCGGGAGCTCGGCTTCCCTCTCGACCAGGTGGCGGCCCTTCTGGACGATCCGGCGGCGGACCCGCGGGAACACCTGCGCCGCCAGCACCAGCTGCTGTCCGGCCGGATCACCCGACTCCAGGAGATGGCCGCCGCCGTCGAAACAGCCATGGAGGCACAGAAAATGGGCATCAACCTCACGCCCGAGGAGAAGTTCGAGGTCTTCGGCGACTTCGACCCCGACCAGTACGCGGAGGAGGCCGAGCGGCGCTGGGGCGGCACGGAAGCCTGGCGCCAGTCCCAGCGCCGGACCGCCGGCTACACCAAGGAGGACTGGAAGCGCGTCACCGAGCGCTTCGACGCCGCACACCGCAAGGTCGCCGGCCTGATGGCGGCAGGCGTCCCCGCGGACTCCCCGGAAGCGATGGACGCCGCCGAGGAGCACCGGCTGGTCATCTCCAGTGACCACTACGACTGCTCGCACGAGATGCACGCGAACCTCGGTGAGATGTACGTCGCCGACGAGCGGTTCACGGCCACCTACGAGGCGATCCGGCCCGGCCTCGCGGTCTACCTGCGCGATGCCATCCTGGCCAACTCCCTGCGCCACCTCTGATCCGGGCATCACCCCCGGGCCCCCTCGCGCGGCCGTACCCCGGTGCGGGCGGGCCGCGCGAGGGGGGGGCTTCGGGTGATTTGCGGGGGAGCGTGGTGCGCCGGTCCGGGCGCAGCGCACCCTGGGAGCCCGAGGGGAACCCGCCCCCACCCCCAGGCGTTGGTACTTTGGGCAGCCCACCGCACACGATCAGACCTGGAGTCCGGAACTCGTGAATACGCTTGCGCTAGGACCGGCCTGGCTGGACCCGGACTTTCTGCTGAACACGTTCGGCCCGTGGGGACTGCTCGCGATCGTCTTCGCCGAGTCCGGCCTGCTGATCGGCTTCTTCCTGCCCGGCGACTCGCTGCTGTTCACCGCCGGGCTGCTGGTCACCACTGGCAAGCTGGACATGCCGCTGTGGCTGCTGTGCACGCTGATCGTGCTGGCGGCGATCCTCGGCGACCAGGTCGGCTACCTCTTCGGCCGGAAGGTGGGTCCCGCGCTGTTCCGGCGGCCGGACTCCAAGATCTTCAAGCAGGAGAACGTCCAGAAGGCCCACGAGTTCTTCGAGAAACACGGCCCGAAGGCGCTGATCCTGGCCCGCTTCGTGCCCATCGTGCGCACCTTCACGCCGATCATCGTCGGCGTCAGCAGGATGAACTACCGCACGTTCATCACGTACAACATCATCGGCGGCGTGCTGTGGGGCGCCGGAGTGACCCTGCTGGGCGCGGCCCTCGGCAACGTGGAGTTCGTCCACAAGAACATCGAGCTCATCCTGATCGGCATCGTGCTGCTCTCGGTCGTGCCGATCGTGATCGAGGTGCTGAAGGCCCGCAGCCAGTCCAAGAAGAACCCCCCGGCCCAGGACCGCCCCTCCCACGGGACGCCGCCGGCCCACGGGACCCCGCCGGCTTACGGCACGCTGCCTGCTCACGGCACCCCGCCGGCTTACGGGACCCCGCCGACTCACGGGGCCCCGCCCGCCCCCGGCACTGCGCCGGCCCACGGTGCCCCGGGCACCCCGCCCGCCCCCGGTGCCCCGCCTGCCCCCGAGGCCCAGGACCACGCCACCCAGATCCTGCGCCCCCAGAACCCCCCGAACAACCCGCCGCAGCGCGGCCGTCACGCCAAGAGGTAGCCGGGCACACCGCTAAGGAGAGGCCAGGAGACAGTACACCCAGCCCACTGTGGCGTACTCACTAATGACGATGCAGACCACTCTCGAGCACTAGTACA